>CAYQTH010000129.1:3856-4949 GCA_964420415.1 uncultured Macromonas sp.
TCGTGCAACTCGACGTGATCAAGCGCGAAGCCTTCGAAGGACAGAGCTTTTCTTGGGCCCATCCCAGCGAGGTCAGCCGAGATGTCGCGGCCGTTGTCCTCGAAAAGGAGGCCGTTCCACTCACGCAACTTGTAGTTGTTGAGATTCAGGCAGGGGTCGTGCTTGAAATGCGGCGCGCCCAGGAGCTCGCCCTTGGGAGAGTAGGTCCAGCGGTGCAAAGGGCAGACGATGTTGCCGCCCGCATGGCCTTTGCCCTCGTTTTGCAGCGAGCCGCGGCCTTTGAGCATGACGGCCTGGCGGTGGCGGCAGACGTTGGAGACCAGCTCCACACCACCACTGTTGTTGCGCACCAGCGCGCGGCCCTCGGCTTCTTGCGGCAGGGCGAAATAATCACCCGCGTGCGGCACCGCCAGCTCGTGCCCCACGTAGCGGGGGCCGGACTGGAAGATAAGTTCCATTTCGCGCTGGAATAGCGCCTGGCTGAAATAACTGGAGACGGGAAGTTGGCTTGCCGCCTGCTGCAATTGAAGACTCAAATCAGACATGGTGTTCCGATCCAGACTCCCCCTATTAAGGGGCAGGTAGAAAGCGCTTGTGCATCCGAAGAGCGTAGGCGCATGAAACCCACGGGGTGAATCCCCATGGAAAGTTTCCTTGGTTTTAAACAAGGGAACTTTCTATTCTAACTTATAAAGTTTCATTCGCGCCAGGCCTCTGTAGCATGGACCTGGAGGCTGGCTCTTTATTGTGTAAGCTCAAAGGCTTGGAGGCAGCGTTGTTTCTTGGCGGTCCGGCCAACCGGGCTCCTGACGGCCTAAAATGCGCAATTCTCCCCTTATCTTTCGATGTCCAAGAAATCCAACACCAGCGGGAGCGCGCCAATGCCCGCCAGTTACGGCGAAGCGGTGCAGCAACTCGAGCAACTGATCGTCGGACTTGAGTCCGGCCAGTTGCCGCTGGAAGATCTGCTGGCCAACTACCAGCGCGGCAGTGAACTGCTGACCTATTGCCGCGATCGTCTGCAAGCCGTAGAAGATCAGGTGCGGCTGTTGGACGACGGGGTGTTGAAGCCCTGGACTCCCGAGTAACGCCC
>CAYQTH010000130.1:0-4945 GCA_964420415.1 uncultured Macromonas sp.
TCGGGCAGGGCGTCGCGCTGGGCCAGCGGGTCTTGTTCGATGTGGTAGGGGTAGTCGCTGGCCGAAACCCAGGGCAGCGAATCCAGCGGCAGGCGGTAGCCCATGGGCGAATCGCCGGGGATGAGGTACATGCGCTCGTCGCGGAAGAACCAGGGGCCGGTGCTCCAGCTGGTGCCGAAGCCGTTGCGTACTCCTTTGTGGCTGCCGTTGGGCGCGGCATGCGCCTGCAGCGGCAGCACGTAACCCACGGTGGAATCCAGCCCCTGGCCGAAGACGCGGCGCAGGCGCGTGCGCTCCAATTCGTCGCCCAGCTTGGAGTCGAACGGGTCCACGTTGACCGGCAGCTTGCGTTCGCGCCACAGGTAGTACCAGGTGTCCTCGAAGCCGGCGGTGATGTACTGGGTCGACAGGCCGAGTTTGCGTGCCAGGGTTTGGGTGAAGCGCTGGGCGTCGTCGGCGGTGTAGTGGGCAGCCTCGCGTTCGTCGGCGAACAGGGCGGGGTTGTGCCAGAGCGGCTCACCGTCAGCGCGCCAGAACAGCGACAGCGCCCAGCGTGGCAACTGCTCGCCGGGGTACCACTTGCCCTGGCCCAGGTGCACGAAGCCGCCGTCGCCGTACTGTGCGCGCAGGCGCTGCAGCAGTTCGGTGGCGTAGTTGCGCTTGGTGGGGCCCAGGGCGTCGGTGTTCCATTCGGCGGCGTCGCGGTCGCGCGTGGCCACGTAGGTGGGCTCGCCACCCATGGTCAGGCGCACGTCGCCCTTCACCAGGTCCTGCTCCACCTGTTCCCCCAGGGCCTGGATGGCGGCCCACTGGTCGTCGTTGTAAGGCTTGGTCACGCGCGGCGATTCGTAAATGCGCGTGACCTGCATGTGGTGCTCGAAGCTCACCTCGCATTCGTCCAGCGCGCCGTCGATGGGCGCGGCGCTGGATGGTTGCGGCGTGCAGGCCAGCGGGATGTGGCCTTCGCCGGCCAGCAGGCCGGAGGTCGGGTCCAGCCCGATCCAGCCGGCGCCGGGCAGGAACACCTCGCACCAGGCGTGCAGGTCGGTGAAGTCCTTTTCGGGGCCGCTGGGGCCATCGAGGGATTTCACATCGGGGGTGAGCTGGATCAGGTAGCCCGAGACGAAGCGCGCGGCCAGGCCCAGGTGGCGCAGCAGTTGCACCAGCAGCCAGCCGGTGTCGCGGCAGGAGCCCAGGGCCTTGGTCAGCGTGTCTTCCGGCGTCTGCACGCCGGGTTCCAGGCGGATGGTGTAGCCAATGTCCTGCTGCAGTTTCTGGTTGATGCCGACCAGGAAGTCGATGGTGCGTTGCTCGTTCTTGTCAACGCTGTCCAGGTAGGCCTGGAACGCGGGCGTGGCTTCGGCCTTGACCAGGTAGGGTGCCAGTTCGGCTTGCAGTTCGGGGCTGTAGCCGAAGGGGAATTTTTCGGCGCTGGGTTCCAGGAAGAAGTCGAAGGGGTTGTGCACCGCCATTTCGACCACCAGGTCCACCGTCACCTTGAACTCGCGCATCGGCTCCGGGAACACCAGCCGTGCTTGGTAGTTGGCGAACGGGTCCTGCTGCCAGTTGATGAAGTGCAGCGCGGGTTCGATCTTCTGGCTGTACGACAGCACCTTGGTGCGGCTGTGCGGCGCGGGGCGCAGGCGCACCACTTGCGGGCCCAGCTTGGTGAGCCGGTCGTACCGATAATGCGTGACGTGGTTCAAAGCGACATGGATGGCCATGTGGGTCTTTCAGAGTCGAAAAAACAGGGAGAAAAACATGCTGCGTCAGCCACTTTGCAGGGTGATGAAACCACCCAAAGCAAGTAATGCGCCACCTGCGGCGCCAGAAAGTGTTTTGCTGCGCCAGACATGACGCGCGCAGGGCCGTGGCCCTGGTGGGCCGGACTGCTGGGCGGCGTGGCCGGGGTGGGGTTGCAGTTGCAACAGGCCGAACTGTGGCCTGCCTGGGCTTATGGGTTGGTGCTGCTGGCGGCTTTGCTGCTGGTTGTGCCTTGCCGTCGCCGGGTGTGGCTGGGGCTGGTCGTGGCGTTGGCGCTGTTCGGGTGGACCGGCTGGCGGGCCACGCAGTACCAGGCCGGTGCGCTGCCCCCGGCGCTGGAAGGCCAGGATCTGCTGTTGCAAGGGAACGTGGCCAGCCTGCCGCAGTGGGGTGAGTCTGGCTGGCAGTTTGAATTCGAGGTGGAGTCCGCGCAGCGCGCAGGGCAGCCCGTGGCCGTGCCAGACCGGGTGCGACTGAACTGGGGCAATGGTTTTGGCGCGCCAACGGCGGGCAGCCCGCGTGAACGCGGATTGCCAGCATTGCAAGCCGGGCAGCGCTGGCGGTTCGTGGCACGCTTGCGGGCGCCGCACGGCCTAGCCAACCCGCACGGGTTCGACACGGAGTTGTGGCTGTGGGAGCAAGGCTTGCGCGCCACCGGCAGCGTGCGCCAGGGCAAGCGCGACCCGGCGCCCGTGCTGATGGAACAAACCTGGCACTACCCGGTGGCGCAACTGCGGCAGAGCGTGCGCAGCGCCATTTTCCAGCGGGTAGCCAACCCGCGCACGGCGGGTTTGATCGCTGCGCTGGTGCTGGGCGACCAGGCCGCCCTGGGGGCTGAGGACTGGGACACCTTCCGCCGCACCGGCGTGGCGCATTTGGTGTCGGTGTCCGGCACCCACATCACCATGTTCGCGGTGCTGGCGGTGGCCGTGCTGGGCTGGGTCTGGCGCCAAGCGGCGCGCCTGTGGCCGGGGCTGCTGTGGCGTGTGCCCGCCCCGGTGGCGGCACAGGCAGGCGGGGTGTTGCTGGCCACGCTGTACGCGGTGTTTGCCGGTTGGGGCGTGCCCGCGCAGCGTACCGTCATCATGCTGGCGGTGGTGGTGGGTTTGCGCCTGGGCGGGCGGCGCTGGCCGTGGCCTGCGGTGTGGTTGGCCGCCATGAATGCGGTGCTGCTGCTGGACCCGTGGGCGCTGCTGCAGGCCGGGTTCTGGCTCAGCTTTGTGGCCGTGGGGGTGCTTTTCGCCGCCCTCAAACCCAGCCAGCAGCGCCGCTGGCAGCACAAGGTGCTCGACTTGTTGCGCACCCAGGGCTTGATCACCTTGGCGCTGGCCCCATTGACGCTGTTGCTGTTCGGGCAAGTGTCAGTGGTGGGCCTGTTGGCCAATCTGCTGGCGATTCCGCTCGTGGGCAACGTGCTGACCCCGCTGGCGCTGGCGGGGCTGGTGTGTCCACCGTTGTGGCAGGTGGTGGACGCCGGACTGGCACTGTGGCTGCGGTCTTTGGAGGCCATGGCCGCCTGGCCGCTGGCTGTGTTCGAACGCCCGGCCTTGCCTACGGCGCTGGCGATGCTGGCTGTGTTGGGTGGCGTGCTGCTGGTGCAGCGCCTGCCCTGGAGCCTGCGCGGCTGGGCGGTGTTGCTGCTGTGGCCGGTGTTGACCTATGAGCCAGCGCGGCCCGCGCCCGGCACCTTTGAATTGCTGGCGGCCGATGTGGGCCAAGGCACGGGGGTGCTGCTGCGCACGCAACACCACACCTTGCTTTACGACACTGGCCCCACGGCAGGCCGCCAGAACGACGCTGGCCAACGCGTGCTGGTGCCGCTGCTGCGCGCGGGCGGTGACCGGCTCGACGCCCTGGTGCTGAGCCACAACGACAACGACCACACCGGCGGCGCGCATTCGGTGCTGCTGGCGCAGCCGCAAGCCGAAGTCTGGTCTTCATTCGACACCTTGCCGGACTTTGCCGTGGCCGCCCGGCCGTGCCAAGCCGGTCAGCGTTGGGAATGGGATGGCGTCGCATTCGACTTTTTGCACCCGTCCGACACAGAGGCCGGGCAGGACATGAGCGACAACGCCCGCTCCTGTGTGCTGCGCGTGCAGGCCAACGGGCGCACCGCGCTGCTGACGGGTGACATCCCGGCCAAAGTGGAAAAGCAGTTGCTGGCCGACCACCCAGGCTTGCATGCCGACCTGCTGCTGGCCGCCCACCACGGCAGCAAAACCTCGTCGGACCCGGCCTGGCTCAAGGCCTTGCAGCCGCGCTGGACCGTGATCCAGGCGGGTTACCGCAACCGTTACCACCACCCGGCGCCCGACGTGCTGGCGCGCTACGACGCTCTTGGGTTGCGCTGGGTGGCCAGCCCATCCTGTGGCGCCACCACATGGCAAAGCGTGCAGCCCAGCCATATCGAGTGCCACCGCCAGACCCACCCGCACTACTGGCAACCCCGCATGCCGTCTGATGCAAATCGAACTTCGGACGCGCTTGAATGAAGGGCTGGCCCACTACTTGCTACCATGGTTTGCGGGAGCAAAACACGCGCACACCACGACGAGCCCACCATGAGCAAACACACTTTCGACGAAATGCACGCCGCCCCCGAAGCGGTGCGGGAACATTACCTGAACTATGCGCGTTGGCTGGCTCAGCAGCCCGATGAAGTGATGGCCGCCCGCCGCGAAGAAGCGGAAATGATCTTCCGCCGCGTCGGCATCACCTTCGCCGTGTACGGCGACAAGGACGAAGACGGCTCCGGCACCGAACGCCTCATCCCCTTCGACCTGATCCCGCGCATCATCCCGGCGCACGAGTGGCGCAGCATGGAAAAAGGCCTGGCGCAGCGCGTCAACGCGCTCAACCGCTTCATCCACGACATCTACCACGACCAGGACATCATCAAGGCTGGCATCGTGCCGCGCGAGCAGATCGAAAACAACGCCCAGTTCCGCCGCGAAATGGTGGGCGTGGACGTGCCGGGCGGCGTGTACTCGCACATCTCGGGCATCGACATTGTGCGCGCCCCGGTGCCCGGCGGCAAAGGCGAGGCCGAGTACTACGTGCTGGAAGACAACCTGCGTGTGCCCAGCGGCGTGAGCTACATGCTGGAAGACCGCAAGATGATGATGCGGCTCTTCCCCGAGCTGTTCAGCCAGAACCGCGTGGCGCCCGTGGCCCATTACCC
>CAYQTH010000131.1:0-4937 GCA_964420415.1 uncultured Macromonas sp.
CTCGTATTATGACACAACTTTTGGCGTCTTGTCAAAGTTCACTGAAATTTTTTCAACTTTCTTCAACCGCCTCCTTGGTGCCAAGGACCTCGCTTTGCGACAAGCACTGCAGCGAGGGGTCGAATTCTATGCCAGTTTTTGGCCACTTTGAACCGGGCGACCAAAAAAATCTTGCAGCCCTGCGGAAAGGGGACTGACAGGGCAAGGTCTGGGGTGGGCACGGAACAGATAATCGCTCTCACTATGGCACTGATCACTTTGACCCAAGCTTGCCTGGCATACGGACACGTTCCCCTGCTGGACCACACCGATTTTTCCTTGGAAGCCGCTGAGCGGGTGGGCTTGGTTGGCCGCAATGGCACAGGCAAATCGTCTTTGCTGAAGATACTGGCAGGCTTGGAACTGCCAGATGACGGGCTGGTTCAGCGCACGAATGGCTTGCGGATGGCCTACGTCCCGCAGGAGCCTGTTCTGGATGATAACGCGACAGTGTTCGATGTGACCAGTGAGGGGCTGGCCCGTGCCAAGAGTGTGCGCGAGGCGTACTTGAACCATGAACCCGGCGTTGACCTGGATGCGCTGCAAAATGAGATTGAGGCCCTGGATGCTTGGAATTGGGAGCAGCGGGTCGAGGTCACATTGGCGCGGCTGCACCTGGATCCGCAGGCGCGGGTGGGCGACTTGTCGGGCGGCACGCTGAAGCGAGTGGCGCTGGCGAGGGCGCTGGTCTGCCAGCCAGAGGTGCTGTTGCTGGATGAACCCACCAACCACCTGGACTTGGGCGCCATCACTTGGCTGGAGGACTTGCTGCTCGAATTTCAGGGCAGCATGGTGATCATCAGCCACGACCGGGCCTTTCTGGACCGGGTGACGACGCGGGTGGTTGAATTGGACCGAGGTCGCCTGCAAAGCTACGACGGCAATTTTTCGCAGTACCAGGTTTTGAAGGAAGAACAGCTGACGCAAGAAGCGGTGGTACAGGCCAAAGCCGACAAATTGCTGGCACAAGAAGAAGCCTGGATACGCAAAGGTGTGGAGGCCCGGCGCACGCGCGCCCAGGCGCGGATTGAGCGCCTGAAGGTGCTTCGTTCACAAAGGGCACAACGGCGGGATTCAGTGGGGCGGGTCCGCATGGAAGTGGATACTGGGCAGCGCAGCGGCAAGCTGGTGGCAGAGCTGGAGCACGTGCACAAATCGTTTGGCACCGGCGACAGTGCGAAAACGGTGGTGCGTGATTTCACAGCCACGGTGTTGCGTGGCGACAAAGTGGGGTTGATAGGACCGAATGGCGCTGGCAAGACCACGTTGCTGAAACTGATTCTGGGCGAGTTGGAACCAGACAGCGGCAGCGTGAAACGCGGCACGCAAATGCAGGTGGCCTACTTTGACCAGATGCGGGACCAACTGAACCTGGACGCGACGCTGGAGGATTTCATCAGCCCAGGCAGTGAGTGGATTGAGATTGGCGGGCGCAGGACGCACGTCAAAAGTTACTTGGGAGATTTCTTGTTTTCACCGGCACGCGCGCAAGCGCCGGTGCGGACCCTGTCCGGCGGTGAACGCAACCGGCTGCTGCTGGCACGCCTGTTTGCACGCCCGGCCAACGTGCTGGTGCTGGACGAACCCACCAACGATCTGGACATTGACACACTGGAATTGCTGGAGAGCCTGTTGGCAGAGTACGACGGCACGGTGTTTCTGGTCAGCCATGACCGCCGGTTCTTGGACAACGTGGTAACGAGCACCATTGCGTTTGAAGGCGATGGCCTGTGGCGGGAATACGAGGGTGGCGTGGAGGACTGGCTGCTGCAGTCGGCGCGCGTTCACGGGGGGGCATTGCCGTGGAGCCTGCAACAGACGCCTCCAGCGACTGCCGAGGCAACCCGTTCACGGGAGCCCACTGAAAAAGCTGCGGCCGCGCCCCCCAAACGCAAACTGAGCTACAAAGACCAACGGGAACTGGACAGCCTGCCCGCCAAAATAGCCGCACTGGAAGACGAACAGAAAGCGATAGATGCGGCCCTGCAAGGCGGCCAGTTGTACGGGACAGATCCCGCCAAGGCAGCCGCACTGGCGCAACGCCATGCGGAGATCGAGGAAGCGTTGATGGAAGCCCTGGAACGCTGGGAGACCTTGGGTTCGGTCAACAGCTGAAACTCAACCTGGGTGGGCCAACAACCCAAGTTCGCGCTCCAGCCATTCGGGTGAGCCGGCATTGAGCTCCACCAGCCGCCGGAGATGTGTGATGCTGTCGAGGTCAATGTAGTCGCACTGCAGCCCCACCTGCAGGCCCCGAACGTGGGCCACGGTGGCGTCCATAGCGATGACGACACCCGGCACCAGGTTCAGCCGGATGTGACAGGGGTCGCCGGGTTTGAGGAGTCCATCGGGGCCGCATTCGACCAACGCACCTTTCAAGGACACATCCAGCAACTGCGCCTCGTGCACACGCCCGCCCGCAGCGACATGCACGGGTGCGTGGAACACCGCCCGCCAAAACTGGCGCCGCTCGGCCGGGATCACTTCAGAGATGGTCATGAAAAACTCGCGAGGGTGAGCACAGTATTGAGCGCTGAAGCAGGGATGTCAAACCGAGGCACTCCACACTGGCTTGGACACCAAAGTGGACAGGGGCAGTTCCACCAGTTCATTCAGCAGGTTGGCCAGTCCGCGGCCTGCCGCGTCCAGCAGTAAACGGCCTTGTTCGGCGGTGGCCGCGGCGGCATTGCCTGCGGCACCCTGTGGGTGGTAGTCCTGCATTTGCCAGGACAATTTGGCGCTGCGCCCATTCCCCAGCACAGCATAGTGCTGGGCCCGGTGTTGCGCGCTGGACGGGAAATGCAAGGCCTGGTCCTGACGCACCTGACCGGGTTTGAGGGCCAGCATCATGGCCGTTTCGATCTGGCCGCCATGGATGCCAAACCGGTGTTCCTCGGCGCTGAACTGGCTGCCCACGTCTTGCCCGGCCGCGTCCAGCAGCGGCAGGTTGAACCAGCTGCTGCTGTAGACCAGCAGGTCGCAGCGCTCACGCAATTCACGGCCCACAACATCGAGCAAGCCGGTGTTGCCACCGTGCGTGTTGAACAGGAGGAGCTTGCGCACACCGGCGCGCGCGACGGACTCACCGAGCTCGCACCACAGCCGGATCACGGTTTCAGGCCGCAAGGTGAGCGTGCCGGGGAAGCGCTGATGCTCGGAACTGAGCCCCACCACCTGGCTGGGCAACACATAGACCGGCGTCTGCGCAGGCATGTGATTGGCAGCAGCCGACAACACCCCTTCCAGCAAATCCGCGTCCACCGACAGCGGCAGATGGGGGCCGTGCTGTTCGATGGCCGCCACGGGCAGCACCGCCACCGTCCGGGCGGGGTCGAGCGTGGCAAAGTCGGTGGTGCACAAGTCTGCCCAGCGGGGCAGTGCCAGAGTGAGAGTTTCAGCCATGGCACCATCTTAGCGAGCCCGCCGACAACCAGCCAGCGTCAGGCCCCGTAGATCCAGCGGCGCGACCACGGCAAGTCCTGCGACAGGCCGCCCGCACGGCGGCACAAGACTTGGAACAGGGAGATTTCGTCGTGGTCGAAAGCCCAGGCGCAACCGGCCAGGTACACACGCCAGATGCGCCAGGTTTTTTCGTCCACCAGGGTTTTGAGGTGCGCAGCCTGGCCCTCGAACGCGCTGGACCAGTGCCGCAAGGTCTGGACATAGTGGCGGCGCAGGCTTTCGGCATCCACCGCTTCGAGCCCGCCCTCCTGCATGGTCCGCTGCACGGTGGCGATGTGGGGCAGCTCCCCTTGCGGGAACACATAGCGTTCGATGAACCGACCGCCGCCGTGGCGGGTTTCGCCGTCGTGGGCATCGGTGGAGGTGATGCCATGGTTGAGGCACCACCCTTCGGGCGCCAGGCGGTCGTGAATGATGCGGAAGTAGTCGGTCAGGTGCTTGAGCCCGACATGCTCAAACATGCCGACGCTGGTGATGGCGTCGAACGTGCCGGAAACGTCGCGGTAGTCTTGCAGGCGGATCTCCACCTGGCCCTGCAATCCGGCGGCACGGACGCGCTCTGTCGCCAGATCACATTGGTTTTGCGACAGTGTGATGCCGACGCAGTGGGCACCAAAGCGCTGGGCCGCGCGCAGCACCAGCGCACCCCAGCCGCAACCGATGTCCGGCAGGCGCTGCCCTGGCCGCAGACGCACCTTGGTCAGGATATGGTCCAGCTTCTTGATTTTCGCTTCGGCCAGGGTTTCCTGCCCGCTTTCAAAGTAGGCGCAGGAATAGACCATGGCGGGGTCTAGCCAGGCTTGGTAGAACGCATTGGAAACGTCGTAGTGGTACTGGATGGCCTGCCGGTCGCTGTGGCGGTTGTGGGTAAAGGTTTGCACCAGGCGCGCGAGTGTGCCTGGCGTCAAGGCACCGGCCTCGGCCAGATGGTGCGCGAGGTTGACGGTGTCGTGGATGCTGCCGTGGACATCGATCCACCCTTCCACGTAGGCTTCGCCCAAGCCGTCCAGCGAAGGCGACAGCAGCACAGGCAACGCGGCGGCCTGGCGCACCACGATTTCCACTTGCGGCGCATCGAAATGCCCCAAACGCCAGCACGGCGCTTCGCTGGGGATATGTTCGCCAGGCCCGGTGTACCAGGGGATTTGCAACGGCACGTTCACCCGCTCGCGCAAATGGCCAACCCAGCCGTCCAGCGCATGTTCTATAGAAGGCATGCCCACCCCCTTGCTGCTTAGCGAAGAATCCGCATTTTTATATGAGCGCAGCGTTTTGAAAAGCCTGGCAGCACCGCGCACCCGCATTGGCTTGGGCCACAATCCCGCACTGGAACTTTGTGCACACCCGACCGCTCTGACTGATCATTTACCCGCCACACCTATGCGCTCGATATATGTCACTTTGATGCTCTGCCTGTGCTGGGCAGTCAGCCTGCC
>CAYQTH010000132.1:0-4936 GCA_964420415.1 uncultured Macromonas sp.
GAACTGTTCGAGGAACTGCCCGAGGTGGGCGACCTGGACAAACCCAAACTGGTGTTCTTCTTCGACGAAGCCCACCTGCTGTTCGACGAAGCACCCAAAGTGCTGGTGGAACGCATTGAACTGGTGGTGCGGCTGGTGCGCTCCAAGGGCGTGGGGGTGTACTTCGTCACCCAGAACCCGCTGGACATTCCTGACAGCGTGCTGGGCCAGTTGGGCAACCGTGTGCAACACGCGTTGCGCGCCTTCACCCCGCGCGACCAAAAGGCCGTGAAGGCCACCGCCGAAACCATGCGCCCCAAGGCCGGGCTGGACATTGAAGCCGCCATCACCGAACTGGCGGTGGGCGAGGCCCTGGTGAGCCTGTTGGACGCCAAGGGCCGCCCTTGCGAAACCGAGCGCGTGTTCGTGCTGCCGCCAGGCAGCCAGATCGGCCCCATCACCCCGGCACAGCGCCAGGCCCTGCTGCAAAACTCGCTGGTGGCTGGGATGTACGAAAAAACGGTGGATCGGGAAAGTGCGTATGAGTTGCTGCGTGGCCACGCAGCAGGCAGCACCGATAACGAGAACGAATCCGCCCGATTGGGCAATGGCCGCACGGCACCAAGGGTGCCAGGGTCATCTGGCAGCCGTACCACGCCCAACCCGACTGAGGGTAGCGGCGCCTTGAACGACCTACTGTTTGGCCGCACCGGGCCGCGCGGCGGGCAGCATGACGGCCTGGTGCAAACCATGGCCAAAACCGTGGTGCGCAGCGTGGGCTCCAGCATTGGCCGCCAGATCGTGCGTGGCGTGCTGGGCAGTTTGTTGGGTGGCCGCAGCCGCTGACCACCCAAGCGTTCAGAACAGTACGCTGATGTTTTCAGCGTAGTCGTACAGGGCACCCAGAATTTCCTCGGCCCGCTCGTCGCCCTGTTCGCTGGCGGTTTCGGCCAACGCATCGATCCGTTCGAACAACCGTTCTATGGTCAACGCACCGCCCTGCCCCTTCAGGAGGTTGGCTCGGCAGTGCGCTTGCCAGCGCTCCCCTTCATCCAGGCCCAAATGCTGAGGGAAATTGCGCGCACGGTAGCGGAACACCAGTTCCTGCAAGCGCTCGTCATCAAACCCTGTGTGCGTCCAGGCCGGGTCGGCCGGGTCCTGGGTTTTCAGGTGGTTCAGCCGCCTGCGGTCGGCCGGACTGATAAAACCGCCGTAGAGGTCCTGGTCCACATCACGGCCACCCTCTTTCGCGGGGCGCTCGAAAACCTCTGACCAGATGGCGCTCATGTCGGGCAGGCCCATGGCGCGTTCAGCGTGCTGCATGACCAGCGCCATGTCCAGCCCCCACTGCGCGGCCATGGCAGGGCGGAGGGTTTTCAGGCTCCCCACCACCATGGGCGACTTGTTCAAATGCACACTTTTGACGGGCAGGCGGGTCACGCCCTCGGGGAGGTCGTCGCTGCGCGTGAACAGCCTTTCGCGGATCTGGGCCGCATTCAACCCGGCCAGCTCGGCGGGGTCGTGTGCCAGGTCCCAGGCCAGCAATTCGTTTTTGTTGGTGGGGTGGCTGGTCAGCGGCCACATCACGCCCAGGCAGCCGCGCTCGGGCGGGAACATGCCGGACACATGCAAAAACGGCTTGAGCTGCCCTTGCGCGGCAGGCAGCCCCAGCTCTGCCAGCACACGGTCTTTTTTGTGCAATGCAAAAGCAAAGTCAAACAGTTTGGGCTGGTGCTGGCGTATGAGCCGGGCCACGGCAATGGTGGCGCGCACGTCCGACAACGCATCGTGGGCCGCTTCGTGGCTGATACCGTTGGCGCGGGTCAAGTCCTCCAGCTTGAAGCTGGGGCGGCCATCGGGCTTTTTCGGCCAGACGATGCCTTCCGGCCTCAGCGCATAGGTCATGCGCACCACGTCCAGCAAATCCCAGCGGCCGCAGCCGTTCTGCCACTCGCGTGCGTAAGGGTCGATCAGGCTGCGCCAGAACAGGTAGCGGGTGAACTCGTCGTCAAACCGGATGGTGTTGTAGCCCACCCCCACCGTACCGGGAAAGGCCAATTCGGCTTCGATACGCGCGGCGAACTCATGCTCCGGCACGCCCCGCTCCAGGCACAGCTGCGGCGTGATGCCGGTGATCAGGCAGCTTTGCGGGTCGGGCAGGTAGTCCGGCGCTGGCTGGCAGTAGATCATCAGCGGTTCGCCAATTTCGTTCAATTCGGCGTCGGTGCGGATGGCGGCAAACTGCGCCGGGCGGTCCAGGTGCGGCCGAATACCGAATGTTTCGTAGTCGTGCCAGAGGAAGGTGTGTGTGCTCATAGTCAGCACGAATGGTAAGGGGTCGCGCAGCCCAGCTGTGCGACCCCTTCAAACATCCTGCAGGAAGCGGGCTCAGCGAATGCTCATGCCCACGCCTTTGATGCGGATGAACTCCTCCAAACCAGCCTTGCCACCCTCGCGGCCAAAGCCGGAAATACCCAGACCACCGAACGGTGTGGCAGCCAGGAAGGTCGGCGTGGCCTGGTTGACAAACACCGTACCTGCCTGCAGCTGGCGAACCATGCGTTGCGCGATGTTGAGGTCGTTGGTCTGGACATAGGCCGCCAAACCGTAGGCCGTGGCATTGGCCAGCTTCACGGCCTCTTCTTCGTCGCGGAACCTGATAACGCACAGCACCGGACCGAACACCTCGTTCTGTGCGATGACCGAGTAAGGATCGGCTTCGGCAATCAGCGTCGGGGTAACAAAGTTGCCCTTGGCATCACCGGCATCAGACACGTCGCCGGTCAGAAAACGGCCCACCTTTTGCTCACGGGCCACATCGATCATGCCCTGCACGCGCTCGCAGGCGGTGGCGTTCACCATGGGGCCCACGATCACATGCTCATTCAAAGGGTCACCATAGGGCAACTGGTTCATGGTGGCGCGCACGGCTTCAACGAAAGGCTCGTAGATAGCCTCATGCACCAGGATGCGGGTAGGCAATGCGCAACCCTGGCCGCTGTTGGACAGACCAAAGGCAGCGCAATACTGGGCGGTGCTGGCAATGTCTACATCGGGAAAGACGACGTTGGCCGACTTGCCACCCAGCTCGAACACCAGCGGTTTGAGCGTGTCGGCGGCCGACCGCATGATGGCTTTTGCCCCCACCGGGCCACCGGTGAACGAAATTTTGTCCACCTCGGTGTGGCGCACCAGGGCTTCGCCAGCCGACACACCGCCGGGTACCACGTTGATCACGCCCGGAGGCACGCCAGCTTCCAGCGCCAGTTCAACAAACAGTTGCGAAGTAAAAGGCGTGAATTCGGCCGGCTTGATCACCACCGTGTTGCCCGCGGCCAGCGAAGGCGGAATCTTCATCGCCAGCGACAGCATCGGCGCATTCCAGGTAATGATGTGGCCGATCACGCCATACGGTTCGGGCACGGTGTACTCGAAGTGGTCACCGGGGTTGGTGCCGGTCACCAAACCCTCGATTTTGTCGGCCCAGCCAGCGTAGTAACGCACCCAACTGGTGATGCGCGGGCCCATACCGTGAATCCAGGTGGATTGCGGGATGCCGTTCTCCACCGCCGCCATTTTGCCCAGGCGATCGATGTTCTGATCGATCAGGTCGGCAAAGCGATCAAGAATCTGACGGCGACGCGCTGGCTTCATGTCACGCCAGGCCGGGAAGGCGGCACGAGCGGCACGGACGGCTGCATCAACTTCGGCTTCGCCCGCCAGGGGAATTTCCTGCTGGAACTGGCCGGTAGCGGTGTTGACATGGCGGTAGGTGCCGCCACTGCCTTGCGCCAGCGGCTGGTCGCCAATCATCAGCTTGACCTTGGGCAAGGTGGCCGCAATGGCGGCGTGCTGTTCAGGTTGCGGGGGAATGAAAATCACGCGGGTCTCCTTCGTGGTTGAAATAATGGCCTGCCGGCCGTCTGAAATGCCTGGGTTCAGTCACCCATAATCAGCGTTCTGCCTATGCTCTGTGTGCGTTTTTGTGAACAAATCCATGTCGTCCATCCTTCCCATGCCTGCCAGCGAAGCCTCGCCCCCACGGATCCGGCCTGGGCGCCTGGGCCCCGAAGATGCGGCCCGCCGACACCGCCGCGTCCTCGACGCGGCACGCCAATTGTTCATAGCACATGGCCTGAACGGCACTTCTTTCAACGCCATCGCCCGTGAAGCCAACATCACCAAACGCACCATTTACCTGCAGTTCGAAAACAAAGAAGGCTTATTCGTTGAAGTGTTGAAAGATTGTGTGGACAGCATTGCCGAACAGGCGCGGCAACCGTCGTCCACCGCCACAAACCTGCCTTCGCTGCTGGCGTCCATCGTCAAGCACTATGAACATGCTTTGGACAACCCGGATGCGCGCGCCATCTACCGCCTTGCTGTGGGCGAAAGCGCGCGTTTACCGGAGTCCAGCCAACGCCAGATCAACCTGTACGGCGCCGCCAGTGCCTTCGACGTGATCCGACAGCATCTTCAGCAAGCCGAACGCAATGGCTGGGTGACTTTCCTTGGATTGGAAAAATTTGTTCATCTGTTCCTCAATCTGGTGCTGACACCCAGGTTTTGCCGCTGGCTGCTGGGGGATTTTTTCGTGGTTCCGGACGACGACGACACCCTGGAACAGCAAATTCACCGTTTCCTGCGTGCCACCAGTGATTTGCACCGCAGCAGCGGCACAGCACACTCGCCCCCAGGCGCTTGAACTCCGCACATGCGCAGCCTTGGACACGCATTTTCCATATGAAACCAAATGGTGTCAATAAAAAAACAAGGCGACAAACGGTCTGACAACTGAAACGTCAACCGGAAAATAGAACGCCAGTGGGCAAACGGCATGCAATTGAAAGCAGCAGACGCAAAAAAACCCCGGAAACCTTGCGATTTCCGGGGCATCTTGTTTGGTGCGGCTGGCAGGATTCGAACCCACGACCCCTTGGTTCGTAGCCAAGTACTC
>CAYQTH010000133.1:0-4901 GCA_964420415.1 uncultured Macromonas sp.
CGGTCTAGGAAGGGGTTGTTCTCAAAGCCGTCTTCGCTCACGTTGCCCACGAACATGGCGGGCTTGGCAGTGATCAGGCACAGCGGTTTGAGCAGCACTTTTTCCTGGTCGCTCAGCTCCAGCGTGCGCGCCGGCTTGCCCTCGTTCAGCACCGCCTGCACCTTGGTCAGCAGTTGCACCAGGGCGGCGGCTTCCTTGTCATTGCCGCTTTTGGCGGCCTTGACGCTGCGTTGCAGGGTTTTTTCCACCGTGCCCAGGTCGGCCAGGCACAGCTCGGTCTGGATCACCTCGATGTCGGCAATCGGGTCCACCTTGTTGGCCACGTGGATCACGTTGTCGTCTTCAAAGCAGCGCACCACGTTGACGATGGCGTCGGTTTCGCGGATATGGGCCAGGAACTGGTTGCCCAGGCCTTCGCCCTGGCTGGCTCCGGCCACCAGACCCGCAATGTCCACGAACTCCACAATCGCGGGCACGATGCGCTCGGGTTGGATGATCTCGGCCAACTGCTGCAGGCGTGGGTCCGGCACCTCCACCACGCCCACATTGGGCTCAATGGTGCAGAAGGGATAATTTTCCGCCGCAATGCCCGCCTTGGTCAGGGCGTTGAACAGGGTGGATTTGCCGACGTTGGGCAGGCCAACGATGCCGCACTTCAAACTCATGGTGTGTCCTTGGGAGTCCAGCCCTGCCTTTGCTTCGATAGCGGCCGCACCTGTGCGCCGGGCCACTTGTGACAGGGAAATAGCCCCTGATTGTAAAGACTGGGGCCGTTACATCTGGGCACCACTGATGCAAGCAGACACGCCAGAACCCGGTACCTGGACCAAATAATTGGTTGTAGGCGCGCCCGGCACCGGGCAGCGCCTCTCACAAGGAGTCTGGATGAAACTCGCATGCACAACCATTCACCTGACCTTGGCCCTGGGTTTGCTGACCAGCCTCTCCGCCTGCTCCAACTTGTCGCAACGACAGCAAAATGCAGCCATAGGGGCAGGAGTGGGCGCCGTGGCCGGATCCATCCTGACCGACGGCAGCACCCTGGGCACCCTGGGTGGGGCAGCCATTGGCGGCGTCATCGGCAACGGCGGCACGGGCAGCGGCTCGAAGCGCTGAAGCTCAGTCTTCCCAGGCGCCCCACACCCCCACACCGCTCATGCCTTCGTGCAGCATGTGCCCCGCACCGGCGCGCACGATCACGTTCATGCCGAAAGTCACCGCGCCCATCAAGCGCTTGTCCTGGCGGTAAGTGCGCAGCACTTGGCTCACCACACTGCCTTGTTCCGCTGTTTGGGGATCCACGTCTGGGATGCTGCAGCGTGAACAGGGCTTGACCGGCTGCAACAGCACCTGCGGTGCCGGCTCATTGGCATGCGCCCTCACCTGCGCCTGCAGGCGCAACCAGGCCAGCCGGTCCTCGTCGTGGGCTTCCAGCCCGCCCAGCACAATATTGGGCCGGAACCGCTCGGCCCCTACCGCCGCGTGCCCCAGCACGGCCAGCCGCTCGTTCAAATCGGCCACCGCCGCGCTGGACAGCACCAGCACCGGGTAACCGTCGCTGAACAAATTGGGCGCCTGCACGCCGCCCGTCCATTGCAACGACGACAGGCGCCGCACAGCCGGGTCAAATCGCACCAGCCGAAGCGAGGTCACCCCCCTGTGCTCGGCCAGGCAACGCGACAGCCACTGGGCGGCCGCATCGCCCATGTCCCAGGCCTGCACCTCGTCGTCCCACACGCGCACACGGCGCACTTCGCCAGTGGCATCCAGCGGCACCTGCAGTGACAACATGCCCGGCGCGCTCAACTCCAGCCAGCCCGCGTGCAGGCGCGGCTGAATCAGGGCCATGCGGGGCAGTTCGCGCTGCGAGACAAACTCCCCCGCTTCATCCACCACCATCCAGGCCCGGTCCCATTCCAGGCCCGTGTCCAGCAACTCGACACTCGACACGCGCACCCCGGCACAGGACTTGACCGGGTATATCCAAAGCTGCTCAATGTGCAGCGACAAGGTCTGCTCGTTGTCGGTGGTGGTGTTCATGGGGTTCTCCGTCTGGCGCGTGCACGGAACGACGATTGTGCCTTGCTCCTACAATTTGGGCCATGAGCAAGAAGTTCGACGTGGCCATCCTGGGCGGTGGCGTGGTAGGGCAGACCCTGGCCCTGTTGCTGGCCCGCGACCGCCTGCGCGTCGCCTTGGTGACACACCCGCCCGCGCCGCAAGCCCCCAGTGCGCCAGACATCCGCGCCTACGCCCTGAACACGGCGGCGCGTGATCTGCTCGACGGTTTGCGCATCTGGCCGCAGCTCGATGCCCCAGGCCAGTCGCCTGCCATCACGCCGGTGCGCCAGATGTGGGTGTCCGAAGCGCAACCCAGCCAGCCCGCCGCCCTGCGGTTTGACGCGCCTGCGCTGGGTGGCGATGCGTTGAACTGGATCGTGGATGTGCCCGCCCTGGAGCGCGCCTTGGCCCAGGCCGTGCAATTCCAGTCGGGGATTGACACCCTGCACGAACGCCCGCACGCCAAGCTCACTGTGGTGTGCGAAGGCAAACACAGCGCCAGCCGCGCGGCCTTCGGCTTCCACTACTACACCCAGCCCTACCCCCACACCGCCGTGGCCGCGCGCCTGCGCTGCGAACGGCCGCACGGCGGCGTGGCACGCCAGTGGTTCATCAACGGCGACATCCTGGCCCTGCTACCCCTGGAAGGTGCTGACGGCAACGCCGTGGCCGTGGTGTGGTCGGTGCCGCACGAACGTGCCGCGCAATTGCAAGCCCTGTCCCCCGAGCTCTTCGCTCAAGCGGTGCAACAGGCCTGCGACCAGGCGCTGGGCGCCATGCTGCCCATCGGCCAGCACGCGGGCTGGCCACTTCAGCTGTCGCGCGCCACGCACTGGGTGCAAAAGGGCGTGGCGCTGGCCGGTGATGCGGCCCACGCCATGCACCCACTGGCTGGCCAGGGCTTGAACATAGGCTTGGGCGACGTGGCCGAACTGGCCCGCGTGCTGCACGAACGCGAACACTGGCGCGACCTGAGCGACCTGAAACTGCTGCGGCGCTATGAGCGCGCCCGGCAAGCCGACTTTGCCGCCATGGCCTGGGTGACCGACAGCCTGTTCGGCTTGTTCAACCACAGCGACAGCCGCATACAGACCCTGCGCCGCTGGGGCTTGCGCGGCTTTGACCGCCTGACCCCGCTGAAACACTGGGCTGCGCGCCACGCCATGGGCGCTGGTCAAGGCTAAGCTGGAACTCTCACCGCATCACACCACTCACAGTTTCAGCGCGCCGCAGACACCTTGCACGCGCGGCCTCATCTCCTCCGAAAGCCCTTCATGACCTCACGTTCCCTGCTTGCCCCCTTGCTCGTAGCTCTGCTGGGAGCCAGTTTCTCTGCCGCAGCACAGGAAGCCGCCATCCGCAAAAACCTGGCTGAGCGCTTGCCCAACCTGCCCAAGATCGAGGAAATCAACAAATCCCCCATCCCCGGTCTGTACGAGGTGCGCGTCAACCGCAGCGACTTCTTCTACACCGACGCTGAAGGCAACTACCTGATCCAGGGCGAACTGATCGACACCAAAACGCGCTCCAACCTGACCGAACAGCGCATGGAGAAATTCTCAGCCATTCCGTTCCACGAACTGCCATCCAGAGACGCTTTCACCATCGTGCGCGGCAACGGCAAGCGCCAGCTCGCCATTTTCGAAGACCCCAATTGCGGCTACTGCAAACGCTTCGAAAAGGGCCTCAGCGACATCAGTGACGTGACAATCCACGTCTACCTTTACCCCATCCTGGGCCAGGATTCGGTCAATAAATCGAAAAACATCTGGTGCGCCAAAGACAAGGGCAAGGCCTTCCTGGATTGGATGTTGCGCAACGTGACACCGCCTGCAGCCGCAGCAGGCTGCGATGCCAGCGCCCTGCAGCGCAACGTGGCCTTCGGGCAAAAGAACCGCATCAACGGCACCCCCACCACCTTCCTGGCCGACGGCACCCGTCTGACGGGCGCCGTGGAAACCGAACGCATAGAACAAGCCCTGAACGGCAAGAAATGAGCCGCGCCCGCCGCCCGTCACCACCGCTGCCGCCGGTGCGCTACCAGGTGGAGGTACTGGACCCGCGCGCCCACCTGTTCGGCGTCACCCTGGAAGTCGACCAGCCCGCCCGCCGCCAGCGCGTCAGCCTGCCGGCCTGGATTCCCGGCAGCTACCTGGTGCGCGAATTTGCCCAGCACCTGCAAGGCCTGCAGGCCTGGCACGGCAAGACGGCGCTGGGCCTGCGCCAGCTCGACAAGCACACCTGGGAAATCGAGGTTCCCACAGACGCCCCCACACTGGCGCTGCGCTACCAGGTGTATGCCTTCGACGCTTCGGTGCGCGCCGCGTTTCTGGACCAGACTCGCGGATTTTTCAACCCCACCAGCCTGTGCGTGCGCGTCCCTGGCCACGAGGACGCCCCCCACGCCCTGACCATCACCGAAAACCGCCACACCGCTGGCTGGCACCTGGCCACCGGACTGACAGGCCAGCGCGTGCAACGCAACGGGTTTGGCTGCTACCTGGCCCAGGGGTACGACGAACTGGCCGACAGCCCAGTAAAAATGGGCGCCTTCTGGAGCGGAGAGTTCACAGCACGGGGCGTGACGCACCGCTTTGTCGTCAGTGGCGCTGGCCCAGGCTTTGACGGTGACCGCCTGCTGCGCGACACCCAGCGCATCTGCGAAGCGCAAATGGCGTTGTGGCACGGGCCCAAAGCGCCGCCGCCGTTCACGCACTACGTGTTCATGTTGCACGCCACCGAAGACGGCTACGGCGGCCTGGAACACCGCAACTCCACGGCGCTGATCTGCCAACGCAGCGACCTGCCCACCCTGCCTGTACATGGCTCTGCGTCTGTTG
>CAYQTH010000134.1:0-4836 GCA_964420415.1 uncultured Macromonas sp.
CAAGCCGCCTTTGGCCGCGAAGGCCGGCTGATCCTCGAGATCGGCTTTGGCATGGGCGAGACCACGGCGCACATCGCGCGCGTGCGCCCGGACGACAACTTCCTCTGCTGCGAGGTGCATGAACCCGGCGTCGGCGCGCTGCTCAAGCGCATCGGCGAGCAGGAAATCGGCAACATCCGCATCCTGCAGCATGACGCGGTCGAGGTGATCGACCAGATGCTGACCGAGGGCTGCCTGGACGGCATCCACATCTTCTTCCCCGACCCCTGGCACAAGAAGAAGCACAACAAGCGCCGCCTGATCCAGTCGCCCCTGATCGCCAAGCTGGTGGGCCGGCTGAAGGTCGGCGGCTACCTGCACTGCGCGACCGACTGGCAGCCCTATGCCGAGCAGATGCTCGAAGTCCTGAGCGCCGAGCCGCGACTGGCCAACAGCGCGCTTGACGCCGGCCTGCAAGGCTATGCGCCCAAGCCCGACTACCGCCCGCTGACCAAGTTCGAGAACCGCGGCCTGCGCCTGGGCCACGGCGTGTGGGACCTGGTGTTCCGCCGCACGGCCTGACACCGGACTGAGCCACCGCATGCAAGCCCTCGAAGGACTCGACACCCTGGCCGCGCAGGCCATCGGCCTGTCCGACCCTAACCCGCGCGTGGCCTGCCGCCTGCTGCTGGTCGATGGCCGCGTGTTCGAGGGCCACACCCAGCAGGCCGGGGGCCCGCATGCCGAAGTGATGGCGCTGCGTGCCGCCCGAGCCGCCGGGGCCGACCTGAAGGGCGCAACCGCCTGTGTGACGCTGGAACCCTGCAGCCACCATGGCCGCACCCCGCCCTGCTGCGACGCGCTCATGGAGGCTGGCGTGGCCCGCGTGGTGGTCGCCCTGCAAGACCCGAACCCGCTGGTCGGCGGCCAGGGCATTGCCCGGCTGCGTGCCGCTGGGATCCAGGTTGATGTGCTGCCCACCGACCACCCGCTGGCCGTGGCCACACGCGAACTCAACATCGGCTTCCTGAGCCGCATGGTGCGCGGCCTGCCCTGGGTGCGGCTCAAAGTGGCCACCTCGCTGGACGGCACCACCGCCCTGTCCAACGGCGTCAGCCAATGGATCACCGGCGAAGCCGCCCGCACCGACGGCCACGCCTGGCGCAAACGCGCGGGCGCCCTGCTCACCGGCATAGGCACCGTGCAGGAAGACGACCCCCGACTCGACGTGCGGCTGGTTCCCACCGCGCGCCAGCCGCTGCGCGTGGTGATCGACTCCAGGCTGGAGCTGTCGCCCACGGCGCGCATCCTGCCGCCGCCCGGCCAGGTGCTGGTCTACACCGCCGCCGACCCGGCCAGTAACGCCCCGCAGCGCGCTGCCCTGCACGCCGCTGGCGCCACCGTGGTGGACTGCCCTGGCCCGGCCCGGCCCGACGGCCACACCAAGGTGGACCTGGCCGCCGTGCTGCGCGACCTGGCGCAACGCGAGGTGAACGAACTGCACCTGGAAGCCGGCCACAAGCTCAACGGCTCCTTCCTGCGCGAAGGGCTGGTGGACGAAGTGCTGCTCTACCTGGCGCCCAAGCTGGTCGGCCCCGGCTTCGGCCTGGCCCAGCTCGGCCCGTTCAGCGCGCTGGCACAAGGCATTGCGCTGGAGTTCGTCGAAGCCACCCCGGTGGGCGCCGACCTGCGCCTGCGCGCCCGCACCGCTGGTCACGGTCCCGGCCGCGCCGTTTTCTGAACCCGCCATGGCCCACGTGCCGAAGAACGCCGCCATCCCCATGCGCAACGGCGTCTCGCCCAGTTGCGTGGCACTGCCGCGCATGCGCACCCCACCCTGGCCCACCCTGCTCGACTACCTGGCCGAACGCCTGCCCGCCGTCAGCCGCACCGAATGGCAGGCCCGCATGGAAACCGGCGAGGTGGTGGGCGACAACGGCCTGCCCCTGCCGCTGGACACCCCGTACCAGAACGGCGCGCGCGTCTATTACTGGCGCAGCCTGCCGGTTGAACCCGCCATTCCCTTTGAGGAAAACATCATCTTCCAGGACGAACACCTGGTGGTGGCCGACAAACCGCACTTCCTGCCCGTGACTCCCGGCGGGCGCTACGTGCAGCAAACCCTGCTGGTGCGCCTGAAGCAGCGTCTGAACCTGCCCAACCTCAGCCCGTTGCACCGCATCGACCGCGAGACCGCAGGCCTGGTGGTGTTCAGCGTTCGCCCACAGGACCGCGACGCCTACCAGCGCCTGTTCCGCGAACGCGCCATCGCCAAGGTGTACGAAGCCATTGCCCCGGTCAACCCGGCGCTGAACTGGCCCCAGACCCGCAACAGCCACATCCTGGAAATGGAAGACGCCTTTTACAAGATGCGTGAAGCTGCCGCGCACGAAGACCTGCCAGACAACAGCGAAACCCGCATCCACCTGCTGGAGCAACGCGGCCCCTGGGGCCTGTACCGGCTGGAGCCCGTGACCGGCAAACGCCACCAGCTGCGTGTGCACATGCAGGGCTTGGGCCTGCCGCTGTTGGGCGACCAGTTCTACCCCGCAGTGAAACGTGGCCCCGGCGAACTGGAAGACTTCGCCGAACCGTTGCGCCTGCTGGCGCGCGGCATGGCTTTCTCCGACCCGGTGACCGGCCAGGCCCGTTCGTTCAGCAGCCAGTTGGAGCTGCGCTGGCCAGAGCCTTGAATTGCGTCCGGACGGCATGTCACATCCGTCAGCTAAACTCACTCACCGAACCCTACAAACAGACCCAAAATGCACAGCTGGACCCTCCTGGCAGCCAACACCATCATGCTGGGCTGCGTCACCAGCCTGGCGCTGGCCATGTGGCTGTTGAACCGTCAGGTGGCGGGCCTGCAGGCGTGGTTACTGGCATTCACATGCGCCTTCCTGGGGTCATTGAACTACCTGTTCCGCCCCCTTTTGCAGCCCGAATTCGCCCATGCCAGCATCGCCGCCCTGTCGGTGGGCACGGCCTACTTCAACCTGCGGGCTTGCAAACTTCTCCTGGGCATGCCCACTTGGCGTCTGTACACAGGGCTGTTCGGTTTGCTGGCCTTTGGTGTGCTGGCAGGCATGCTGCCCATGACCCCGCGCTTCACCTTGTTCAGTCTGACTGGAGGTGCCTTGTTCCTCCATGCAGGCTGGTTGCTGATCCGTTTCAATCGGCGAACACACCCCAGCCGCTACCTTTTTGGCGTGTTCTGCATCCTGCACGGCCTGTTGCTGGCCTTGCGCCCGCTGGCCCTGCTGTGGACCGGCCAACCTGGGTTCGAGTTTCCTGGTGTGCTGGACCAGGGACAGCCAGCCATCATCGAAAGCTTGGTGGCCATGCAACTGCTGTTTTTTGGCGTGCTGATGCTGGTCAATGAGGACCTGAACGCATCCATGCGTCACTTGGCCCAGCGAGACTCATTGACCAACGTGTTCAACCGCCGGGCCTTCCTGGACCTGCTGCATAAAGCCGTCAGCTTGGGACAACGCCAGAACAAACCCGTACCACTCTTGCTGCTCGACCTGGACCATTTCAAAGTCATCAACGACACCCACGGCCACCTCCAAGGCGACCAGGCGCTGCGCCATTTCGTGCAAGTGGCCGAATCCGTTATTCGGCACGAAGACGTGCTGGGCCGTTTGGGTGGAGAAGAATTCGCCATTTTCTTGCCCAACAGCACTTTTGCCGAAGCCTGCAGCGTGGCCGAACGCCTGCGTACCGCGGTGGCCCGTGCAAAAACCGCACTCGACAAAGGCACCGTGGCGTTAACGGTCAGTATCGGGGTCACAGCCTGTGCCAGCCCACAAGACATCGAGGCCGCGTTGCAGCGGGCCGACGACGCCATGTACCGAGCGAAAGAACAGGGCCGCAACCGCGTGGCTGTGGCCCCGGTGGTCAACTGACGGGCTGTTTCACACCCGCTCGGCCACCCAGCCCTGCACGCTGGCCAGCGCGGCGGCCAGGCCCGACGCATCGGTGCCACCGGCCATCGCCATATCGGGCTTGCCGCCACCCTTGCCGCCCACCTGCTGGGCCACAAAGTTCACCAGTTCACCGGCCTTGACCTTCGCACAGCTGTCGGCCGTCACACCCGCCGCCAACTGCACTTTGCCGCCATCCACGGCGGCCAGCACGATGGCGGCGGTTTTCAGCTTGTCTTTCAGCTTGTCCATGGTCTCGCGCAGGGTCTTGGCGTCGGCACCTTCCAGCTTGGCTGCCAGCACTTTCAGACCCTTCACGTCCACCGCCCGGCCCAGCAGCTCGTCGCCCTGGGCGGAAGCCAGCTTGCCTTTCAGCGCGGCCACTTCTTTTTCCAGCGCCTTGATCTGCTCCAGCGCGGCCCCGATGCGGCCGGTCAGTTCAGCCGTGGGCGCCTTCAGCGCGCCAGCGGCCTCGGTCACGGTGCTTTCCAGTTGCTGCAGGTACGCCAGTGCGTTGGCGCCGGTCACCGCCTCAATGCGGCGCACACCGGCGGCCACACCGCCCTCGGCCACCACCTTGAACAGGCCAATGTCCCCCGTGCGCTGCACGTGGGTGCCGCCACACAGTTCGCGGCTGCTGCCAATGTCCAGCACGCGCACGCTGTCGCCGTACTTTTCGCCGAACAGCATCATGGCGCCGATCTTCTGGGCCGATTCAATGTCCATCACGCGCGCCTGGGTGGCGCTGTTGGCCAGAATTTCGGCGTTCACCAGGGCTTCGATCTGGCGTATTTCGGCGTCCGTCACCGGGGCGTTGTGGGCAAAATCGAAGCGGGTGCGTTCGGCGTTGACCAGCGAACCCTTTTGCTGCACATGGCTGCCCAGCACTTCGCGCAGTGCCTTGTGCATGATGTGCGTGACCGAGTGGTTGCGC
>CAYQTH010000135.1:0-4801 GCA_964420415.1 uncultured Macromonas sp.
CCTGAACGTGGTCATCCACCGTTTACCCCAAATGATGGAACGGCAGTGGGCACGCGAATGCGCCGAATTCACCGGCCAACCCGTGACCGAACAAGCTCCGCTCAATTTGCTCACCCCAGCCTCGCGTTGCCCCCATTGCGGCACCGCCGTGCGTGCTCATCAAAACATCCCCGTGCTGAGTTATGTGCTGCTGCGTGGCAAGTGCCAGTCATGCCAGGCTCCCATCGGTATGCGCTACCCGCTGGTCGAACTGCTGACCGGCGCTCTTTTCGCCTGGGTTTTTCACCAGCATGGCGCCACCGTCTCCACATGGATCTGGTGGGGGTTCGTGGCCAGTGTGCTCTGCCTGGCTTTCATCGACTGGGACACCACCTTGCTGCCCGACAACATTACCCTACCGCTGGTTTGGGCAGGGTTGGTGTGCGCCGCACTGGGCTGGACCAGCGTGGCGTTGCCCGATGCGTTGTGGGGTAGCGTGGCGGGTTACCTTTCGTTGTGGACCGTCTATTGGGGTTTCAAGCTGCTGACCGGCAAAGAAGGCATGGGCTACGGCGACTTCAAACTGTTCGCGGCCCTGGGCGCCTGGTTCGGCTGGCAAGCCCTGATTCCCATGATCTTGCTTGCTTCCGTGCTGGGAGCCGTGATCGGCCTGGCCATGAAATTCACCCGTGGCTTGCGCGAGGGGGGGTACATCCCGTTTGGCCCCTTCCTGGCCCTGGGTGGTTTGTCTGCGCTGGTGTTGGGGCCGCAGAACCTGCTGCAATGGGTGGGGCTGTGAGCTCCCCTTCGGCCTACCCTGCAGGCCCTCAAGTCAGACTCGGCCTCACAGGCGGCATTGGCAGTGGCAAAAGCACGGTAGCGGCCATGCTGGCCAGCCTGGGGGCGCATGTGGTTGATGCGGATGCCATTTCGCGCGCCAGCACAGCTCCCGGGGGACAAGCCATCCCGGCCATCAAACAGGCTTTCGGCCCTGCCTTCATCACCCCCAACGGCGCACTCGACCGCGACCAGATGCGCACCCTGGTGTTCAGTGACCCAGGCGCCAAACAACGCCTCGAACGCATCGTCCACCCCATCGTGCATGCCGAAATAGAGCGTCAATGCCAGCTGCTCAACAGGGGCTGCGCCGTCTTGGACATCCCGTTGCTCAACCCGGCCTCTGTGGCCCACTACCGACTCGATACCGTCTGGGTGGTGGACTGCGCCACAGAAACACAGATACAGCGCGTCATGCTGCGCAACGGCTGGTCACGCCAGCAAGTGGAAGCCGTGTTGGCCGCGCAGACTCCGCGTGAACAGCGCCTGGCCATGGCTGACACCGTGATCGACAACGACCGCACCTCTCTGCAGCAACTCGAAACACATGTACAGGCTGCCTACCGGGCCTTGTGCGACCGATTCGGGCTATGATGCCAAGCACCCCAGTTCTCCCACCCTGCTGCGCGACGTGATCCTGTACGAATACCCCTTCAACGAACGCATCCGCACCTACCTGCGCCTGGAGCACCTGTTTCTCCGGTTGGTGGAGTTGATCCCTCGGACCCACCCGCTGGACCACCACTACGCCATCCAGACCGTGTTCGAGATCATGGACGTGGGAGCCCGCTCCGACCTCAAGTCGGACATCCTCAAAGACATTGACCGCCACCGCCAGATCTACAACAGCTACCGTGGCAACCCCGCTATTTCGGAAGAAGCACTCGACCAGTTTATCCAGCAGTTGGACGACTGCTACAACGGGTTACTCGAAGACACCGGCAAAACCGGCCATGCACTGACCGACAACGACTGGTTGATGGCCATACGCAGCCGGATCTCGATTCCCGGTGGTACCTGTGAATTTGACCTGCCGGCCTACCATGCCTGGCAGCACAGCCCGGTCGAAGAACGCCAAAACGACCTGGCCCAATGGGCACACCAATTGGCCAGACTGGCGACGCCGGTGCACCTGCTGCTGCGCCTTCTGCGCGAAACGGGCGCCCCTCAGATGGTGGTCGCCCAAGGTGGACAATTCCAACAAAACCTGCCCCAAGGCCGCACCTTCCAGTTGCTGCGCCTGCGGCTAGACCCAAGTTTGAACCAGATCCCTGAAATCAGCGGCAACCGGCTGTTGTTCTCGGTGCGGCTGCAACGCCGTGGCGAAGACGGCAAGCTGCACCTTGCTGCCGACCAGGACACCGAACTGGAAGTAACCTTGTGCGCCTGAAGCACCAGCCATGAGCCAAGCAGCCAAGCCATTGACGAGCACCTTCGAACCCAAAACCGTGGCCTGTCCGGCCTGTGGTGGGCCCAGCTTGTACGCACCGAGCAACCCGAATCGGCCCTTTTGCTCAGAGCGTTGCCGACAAGTCGACCTCGGCGCCTGGGCCAACGAAGAGTTCCGTGTGCCGACTTCGCCGCCGCTCGAACCCGACCAAGACCCGAACGGCTGGCGTCACTGAGCGCTGTTGGTCGCCTCTTCTTCCATCCAGGCCAGCACCGGCAACGTACCGGGCAACACCGGACTGACAGTGACAGGCAAACGCTGCCAAGCGAAGTTTTGTCCTTCGTGCATGTGCAGTACCCCCGCCCAATCAAACACCTTACAGAAGTTCAAACGCACCAAGGCGTGCGGGTAGTCCACCAGTTTCTGCCGCCACAGGAACACTTCACCCACCGTGACCCCGATTTCCTCGATCAGCTCACGCCGCAAAGCCTGAGCCACGGTTTCACCTGCCTCCAGCTTGCCGCCAGGGAACTCCCAGTACCCTTCATAAACCTTGCCCGGTGGCCGCGAAGTCAGCAGGAACTGGCCATCCGGTGCCATCAACACGCCCACGGCCACTTCGGTCACGGGCCGGTCATCTCCGCCTTCGCGTGGCCGGTCTCCATCGGCCACCAGAACGGTATCCTGTGTCATCGGTTTTCTTTCAAGCCAGGCGGTTGCCAGCGTAATCGCGTGCGAACTGGTACGCCACGCGCCCACTGCGCGAACCGCGCTCCAGGGCCCACACCAACGCCTGGGCACGGGCTTGTTCGAACTCGTCCTCGGGCACGCCGTGGTAACGCAACCATTGGTAGGTCACGCTCAGGTACTCGTCTTGGCTGAACGGGTAGAAACTGACCCACAACCCAAAGCGTTCAGACAGGGAGATTTTCTCCTCCACCGCCTCACCGGGGTGAACCTCGCCATCATCGGAATGGGTGTAGGTGAGGTTTTCCTTCATGTACTCGGGCAGCAAGTGGCGCCGGTTGCTGGTGGCGTAGATCAGCACATTGGGCGTGGCTGCAGCCACCGAACCATCCAGGATCGACTTGAGCGCCTTGTAACCAGGTTCGCCATCTTCGAAGCTCAGGTCGTCACAGAAGATCACGAACTTCTCGGTGCGACCCGCCACCACATCCACGATGTCAGGCAGGTCCACCAAATCGGCTTTGTCCACTTCGATCAGGCGCAACCCCTGCTCGGCATAGGCATTCAGGCAGGCCTTGATCAGCGAACTTTTGCCCGTCCCACGCGCACCGGTCAGCAGCACATTGTTGGCAGGTTTGCCTTGCACAAAATGCTCCGTGTTGCGTTGGATCTTGTCCTTCTGGCCGTCGATTTCCTGCAATGCCGACAAGGTGATACTGGCCACGTGCCGCACGGGCTCCAACACCCCATGGCTACCGCGTTTGCGGTAACGGTACGCCACCGAGGCCGACCAGTCCGGCGCCCCCAGGGGTTGCGGCAGCACCGATTCGATGCGCCCGAGCAGCGATTCGGCACGCTGCAGCAGTTTCTCAAAAGCTTCGTTCATGCGTTCATACCCACCTTGCCCACCAGGTCAACTGCGATAGTCGGCGTTGATGGTGACGTAGTCGTGGCTGAAATCGCAAGTCCATACCGTGTCCGCCACGTTGCCACGGCCCAACCCCACGCGCACGGTGATCTCGCTTTGCTTCATCACGCGCGCGCCGTCTTCCTCGCGGTAGCTCGGGTTGCGGCCTCCTTGTGTGACCACATGCACATCGTCCAAGTGCAGCTCGATTTTGCTCTGGTCCAGGTCGGGAATGCCGGCGTAACCCACCGCCGCCAAGATGCGCCCCAGGTTCGGATCGCTGGCAAAGAAAGCCGTCTTGACCAACGGCGAATGCGCAATGGCGTAGGCCACTTTCAGGCACTCCTCGGTTGTCTGGCCGCCTTCCACACGAACAGCGATGAACTTGGTGGCACCCTCGCCATCGCGCACGATGGCGTGTGCCAGGGTGCGGGCCACCTCGGTCACGGCGGCGATCAATCCCTGCGCTTCGGAGCTGTCCAGATCGGTGACCGGGGCATGGCCTGCCTGCTGGGTGGCCACCACCACGAAGGAGTCGTTGGTGGAGGTGTCGCCATCCACCGTAACGCGGTTGAAAGACGCATCGGCCAGTTGCTTGGCCAGTGCAGGCAACAGTGTCGGAGCAATGCAGGCGTCGGTGGCCAGGAAACCCAGCATGGTCGCCATGTTGGGGCGGATCATGCCCGCCCCCTTGGCAATACCCGTCACGGTCACGATTTTGCCGCCCACCTGCACCTGGCGGCTGGCGGCTTTGGCCACGGTGTCGGTGGTCATGATGCCTTCGGCCGCCTTCAGCCAGTTCTCGGCGCAGACATCGGCCAAGGCAGCGGACAAACCGGCCACGATGCGCTCAACCGGCAACGGCTCCATGATGACACCGGTGGAGAACGGCAACACCTGGTTCGGAGCAATGCCGAGTTGTGCCGCCAATGCCTCGCAGGTTTGATGTGCGTGGGCCAAGCCTGGCGCGCCAGTGCCGGCATTGGCATTGCCTGTGTTGA
>CAYQTH010000136.1:0-321 GCA_964420415.1 uncultured Macromonas sp.
CATCCCGTGTATCAGTTCACGCAACGGCAGCAGCAAGGCGCTCACGTGCGGCGGCAGCACGCGGCACACCTTCATGTCCGCCACGTAGCGGCTCTTGCGCTCATGGAACCCCACCAGCACTTCGCCTTTTTTGTGCACGTAACGCACGGACAAACGGGCCCGGTAGCGGTACCCCCAGGCTGGCCCGGCAATGGGACGCAGCAGTGACTCGGGCTTGACCTTGCCCAGGTGCCACAAGTTGTCTTCCAGCACCCGTTGCTTCATGGCCACTTGTGCGGCAGGCTCCAGGTGCTGCATCTTGCAGCCACCGCAGGCACCGGC
>CAYQTH010000136.1:331-4797 GCA_964420415.1 uncultured Macromonas sp.
CATGCAGGCCAAAATGCGGGCATTGCGGCACCACGCGCTGGGCCGATTCACGGTGAATTTCGGTCAATGCCGCCTGTTCCCACTGGTTTTTCTTGCGCGTGGTCTGTGCGCTCACCAGTTCGGTCGGCAAAGCGCCGTCGATGAACACGACCTTGCCGTCGGGCTTGCGGGCCACCCCTTGCGCCTCCAGGTCGAGCGAAACGACCTCCAGCCACCCTTCGGGCCAGGCTTGAGCAGCAGGCAATACTGGTGTTGCGCTGGCGGCAGCGTCTGCCGTCAACGTGCGTTTTTCGTCGGCGCTCATCAGCGTGCAGGCAGGTATTTGAGTGGATCAACCGGTTTGCCTTGGCGGCGCACCTCGAAATGGAGCTTGACACGGTCGGCGTCGCTGCTGCCCATTTCGGCAATTTTTTGGCCCTGGCGCACGGTCTGGTCCTCTTTGACCAGCAAGGTCTGGTTGTGCGCATAAGCCGTGAGGTAGCTGTTGTTGTGCTTGAGGATGACCAGGTTACCGTACCCCCGCAGGCCAGCTCCGGCATAGACAACCTTGCCATCCGCCGCAGCCAGCACCGGGTCGCCCAGCTTGCCGGCAATGCCCACGCCCTTGTTGCGGGCTTCATCGAAGGTATCCACCACACTGCCCGCAGCGGGCCAGGCGAACTTAATGTCATCACCCGCCATCGAGTCGTTGCCCGTGGCTTGAGCAGGGGTTGACTGGTGGCCCGCAGCGCCCAGTGTCTGCCCTTTGATATTGGCGGTGCTGACAGCGTTGGGGCCGGTCACGGGCGCTGCGCCCTTGGAAACATCCGACGCGGGGCTGGCCAACCCGACAGGTGGCACCACCCGCAGCACCTGACCCACTTCAATCACATTGGGGTTGATCAAACCGTTCCAGGCTTGCAGATCGCGCCAATTCTGGCCAGTATCCAGGCCAATGCGGATCAAGGTATCCCCCGGGCGGACGGTGTAGTAACCCGGTTTGCCCGCGTTTTCAGCACCTGGAGGCAATGCCTGGGCTGCACTTGCTCCTGGGGTGCGATCCACCACTGGCGCCCGCTGCGCAGGACGCTTCGGCGCGGCACAACCGGCCAGCATTGCGGCAACCACCAGCGCCACAGGGGCACCCCAACGGGTCATCGTGTTCATCGGAACCATGAATCCCATGCCTTACCTCACGAAAATACAAAAAAAGCCTGCTTGGCCGCACCAGCGCGCAGCCTCAGGCCACCCCCGATTTTAGGGGTACAAAAAGGACTGTCTCCAGCACTTGGCGCACATAACCTTGTGACGTTTTGTCAATGACCACCAAGCTTTGTTTGCCAGGCCTCAATTCGGCTGGTGCTACCAGCCGCCCGCCCACCGCCAGTTGTTCCAGCCAAGCCTCAGGAATGGACTCCCCACCTGCAGCCGACAAAATTCCAGCATAAGACGCACCGCCAGGAAAACCCAGCATGCCGTCTCCCAGAATCAGGTGTACATTGGGCAAACGCAGAGGGCGCAGGTTTTCACGCGCTTTTTCGTGCAGGCCACGCAAGCGTTCAATGCTGTACACCTCCTGGGCCACATGGCTCAGCAGCGCCGCTTGGTACCCGCAACCCGTGCCAATTTCCAGCACCCGACCCAGCCGTCCCTCATGGCCCTCACACAGCAAATCGAGCATCCGGCCGACCACACTGGGTTTGGAGATGGTCTGCCCCAGCCCAATGGGCAGACTGGTGTCCTCGTAAGCCTGGGTCACCAGCGCCGAATCCACGAAACGGTGCCGTTCCACAGCCGAAAACGCCTGTTGCACCTGCGGGTATTTGAGCCCCTGGGCCACCAACTTACGCACCATGGCCAAACGGACAGCCTGTGAATCCAGGCCGACACCTGTGGGCACCGGTCCGGTCGTCTTGACCTGCGCGGCCATCACACCCGACACCGGGGCTCTGCGCGGCACAGGAGCCGCGAGTTGATCCAGACGGGCCGGAAAGGCAGGACGGGGTTTGGCTGTTCCCGTGCCTGCGGTGGGCGGCGTCGAGCGCTTCATGCTTCGCTCAGTCCAGCCAGGCCAGACAACGGAGCAACCGCCTGGGCCCAGTAGGTCAAACGGGCATGGTCAGTCAAATCAATCTGCAACGGCGTCACCGAGGCATATCCCTGGGTGGTGGCGTGGAAGTCCGTGCCTTCGGTGTCGTCTTTGGCCGGGCCGGCGGCACCGATCCAGTACATGGTTTCCCCACGCGGGTTGACCTGGCTGGTGACCGATTCTGCGGCATGACGCCGCCCCAGCCTGACCACCTTGAAACCGCGGATCTGTTCATAAGACACACAAGGTATGTTGACATTGAGCAACCAGGGGGCGCCCTGCCCCGCGTCGGCGGCCTGGCTGTGGGCATGCACCGAAGGGGCCAGCATGGACACCAGCTCACGTGCCTTGAACGCTGCCGCATCCAAATGCGTCCAACCCCGCTCTGTTTGCGAAAACGCAATGGCCGGTATGCCAAACAAATACCCTTCCATGGCCGCGCCCACCGTGCCGGAGTAGATGGTGTCGTCGCCCATGTTGGCGCCGTTGTTGATGCCAGACACCACCAGATCAGGGCGGTAACCCAGCAGTCCTGTGAGTGCAATGTGCACGCAATCGGCCGGGGTGCCATTCACATACCGGAATCCATTGGCGGCCGTGTGCACATAAAGCGGGGAGTGCAGCGTCAGCGCGTTCGACTTGGCACTGTTGTTGTGCTCGGGCGCTACCACGTCCACATCAGCAATCTCGCTCAAGGCCTCAAATAGCGCGCAAATGCCAGGGGCCTGGTGGCCGTCGTCGTTACACAGAAGGATTTTCATTGCGCAAATTGTAGGCGCGACGGGCACCCGCAGGGCAACCCACACACGTACTGCCTCCGTCCCAATGCACAGGGTGCGGCGGCAGTCCGTCAGACCCGCAGTACTGTGTTCAGTTCTTGCAGCTCCGCCTGTACCGACGACAACCAATCGGCCTTGGCTTCATCCGCTGGCACGGGCTTGGGCAGCGCGTGGAGCCGACGCGCTTCCTGCAGCAGGTTGCGCAACGGGTAGGCCGGGTGATCCGTTGGTAGTTCAACCGGGCGCAGCGCGCTCACGATGGACTCAGGCATGTCCATCACAGCCAGGAACTGTGCTCCCACCCGGGCGCTGTGGCGCGACAGCAAATCCAGCACCGACACCAGGTTCTTGGCGTATTTTTCCTGGCTGGAAGCCAGGTGTAGCAGGTAGAACGACCCCATTTCGGACACCAGGCCGCACAGCATGGCTTCGTCCGGGTTGCTGCCGCGCTGGGTCTTGGCCAGGGTGCGTGACAGGGCGGCCAATTGCACCGAATCTTCCCAACAACCATTGGCCAGACGCTGGAACACGGCCATGCCGGGAGTAGCTTTCATTTGGGCGATGCAGACGGCCAGCACCAAGGTGCGCACAGCGTTGAACCCTACACGCTGTATGGCCTGCTCCACGGAATACACCGTTTGCCCGGCCGGGTTGTAGGCCACGCAGTTAGCCATGCGCACAATTTTCGTGGCCATGAAGGGCTCCAGGCTGAGCAGCTTGACGACGTGTTCAGTGCGCACGTCATCACGGTCCAGCGCTTGGCGCACAGCCACAGCCAGCCTCATGCTGGTGGGAAACACCACCTCGTGGCTCAACAATTCGCGCTGAACGCGCGCCAACACACTGGTGTGATCGAACATGCTTCCTCCACCCTGGCACTGAAAACGGCCAGCAGGACATTGCTTCGAACCAGTGTAGGTGTCTGCTCCCCAAAATGGCCCCGTTTTTAACGCAGTGCGGGGCCGCCAGGCGGGTTTTGTGTAACGGGAAACTGCTACATGTAACAGAAGTTTGCAAACCCCTCAAATTGTCACATCCGGTCGATCATCACTTGCCCGAAGCCAGAACAACTGACCTGGATGGCGCCATCCATCAAACGGGCAAAGTCGTAGGTCACCTGTTTGGACTGGATGGCCCTTTCCATGGCGTGGATGATGAGATCAGCAGCTTCGGTCCAGCCCATGTGGCGCAGCATCATTTCGGCCGACAGGATTTCGGACCCTGGGTTCACGTAGTCCTTGCCCGCATACTTGGGCGCAGTGCCGTGGGTGGCCTCGAACATGGCCACGCTGTCCGACAGGTTGGCACCGGGCGCAATGCCTATGCCACCCACCTGGGCGGCCAATGCGTCGGAAATGTAGTCGCCATTCAGGTTCAGGGTGGCGATCACCGAATATTCGGCTGGGCGCAGCAGAATTTGCTGCAGAAAGGCATCGGCAATGCTGTCCTTGACGGTGATCAGCGTGCCCGTCTTGGGGTTCTTGAACTGGCACCATGGCCCGCCGTCCAGCAATTCAGCGCCGAACTCGCGCTGCGCCAGAGCGTAACCCCAGTCACGGAAACCGCCTTCGGTGTATTTCATGATGTTGCCCTTGTGGACCAGGGTCACGCTGGGCTTG
>CAYQTH010000137.1:0-4796 GCA_964420415.1 uncultured Macromonas sp.
GGTGCCCACGCGTGAACTGGCGCAACAGGTGGGCGACGTGCTACGGGACCTCAACCGCCACCTGCCGCACCCGGCCCGCACCCATGCAGCCAGCAGCCTGCCGGGCCTGAAAGTGTCGGTGGTGTTCGGCGGCGTTTCCGTCAACCCGCAGATGATGGCCTTGCGCGGCGGTACCGACGTGCTGGTGGCCACCCCTGGCCGCCTGCTCGACCTGGTGCGCGTCAACGCCGTGCGGCTCAACACCGTGCAACACCTGGTGCTGGACGAGGCCGACCGCTTGCTCGACCTGGGCTTTGCCGACGAACTGCAACAGGTGCTGCAACTGCTGCCCAGCCAGCGCCAGAACCTGTTCTTCTCCGCCACCTTCCCGCTGGACGTGCAGAGCCTGGCAGACGCCCTGTTGTGCGACCCGGTGCGCATCAGCGTGCCCGACACAGTGGAAGACCTGAGCCGCATCGAACAGCACGCCTACCGGGTGGACGCCAACCGGCGCACGTCCCTGCTGCGCCACCTGATCGACCAGCACGGCTGGAAACAGGTGCTGGTGTTCGTGGCCAGCCAGTACGCGGCGGAGCACGTGGCCTACAAACTCAACACCAAAGGCCTGCGCGCCACCGCCTTCCACGGCGGTTTGAGCCAAGGCGCCCGGCGCGAGGTCCTGGCAGGCTTCAAACACAGCGAATGCGACGTGCTGGTGACGACCGATCTGGCCGCACGCGGCATCGACATCGCCCGTCTGCCGGTCGTGGTGAACTACGATCTGCCACGCTCTGCGGTAGATTACGTGCACCGCATCGGCCGCACCGGGCGCGCCGGTGCCAAAGGTGTCGCACTCAGCTTCGTGAGCGCCGACAACTTGGCGCACTGGCACCTCATCCAGAAACGCCAGCAACTCGCTTTGGCGTTGGAAGAAGTCTCCGGTTTCGAACCCACCGAAACCGAAGCGCCAACTTCTGCTGGTGCCTTGGCCCTACCAGGGGAAAGAACCGACAACGGCAACGGTGGCATCAAAGGCAAGCGCCCCAGCAAAAAAGACAAGCTGCGGGCTGCTGCGGCACAGGCGGCGAGCCAACCAAAGCCCTGACCCAGCCTGGCGGCGTCAACGCCCGGTGGGGGCCGACGCCGTGTGCTCACCTCGCGGTCAATCCGCCAATGGGTCGGCTGCGTCCTGATCCACCGCAGCGTCGCCGACCCGTGCCTTGCGCACGCCATGCTTGACCAGAATTTCCACATACACCTGCGTGGCCCCAGCCAGTTTGGCGGCGTCCAGACGGGCGTTGAAATCGTTCAAGTGCACGACTTCGGCATCGTCGGCGGTGTTGCCGAACTTGCAATCAAAGTCCCAAAAATCCACGCCTTCTGGCAAGACGCGGCGGCGTTCGCGCTTCACGTATTTGTGCAACTCGTGCTTGAGCGCGTCCATCACGCGGTCCGGGTGCTTGCCCTCGATGTGGAGCGGAAATGTTTTTTTCATGAAAGTCCTGCCCGCAGCGGCCGGGTCCGACATGGACCCGTGGCGGGAGCGTGATTATCCGTCTTCCGTGGCACGGCTGCGGTATTCTCTGCAGCAACTTATGCGCCACACACTCCAGCCTCCCAGCCGCGAAGACATCGCGTTGCTTGACCCCTTCGAACGCCTCCCCCTCCAGCGCATCCAGCTCGTGACCACAGCCGAACAGGCCCAGCAAGCGGCACAGACGCTCACCCAAGCCACCGCCTGGGGCTTCGACACCGAATCCAAACCCACCTTTTTCAAGGACCAGGTGTCTGATGGCCCGCACACGGTCCAACTGGCCACACCGGAGCAGGCCTGGGTGTTCCAGTTACACGACCCAGGCTGCCGCGCCCAGGTGGCCCAGTTGCTGGCCTGGCCGCACGCCGTCAAGGCGGGTTTCGGGCTGCGCGACGACCGCACCCGCATCGTCAGCAAACTGGGGGTAGAGCCAGCCAACGTGCTGGAACTCAACACCCTGTTCCGCCAGCGCGGCTACCGCAAGGAAATGGGGCTCAAAGGCGCGGTGGCCGTGGTATTTGGCCAAAACTTCGCCAAATCCAAGAAAACCGCCACCACCAACTGGGCGGCTACGCGCCTGTCAGACGCCCAGGTGCAGTACGCCGCGAACGATGCCTACGGCGCCATCCGCGTCTACCACGCCCTGCAGGCGCCAGCCAGTGCTGTCAACGCTTCGAACCAGACAGCAGCCAGCTCACCCCCACCGCAATCAGCACCACCGGCCACCAGACGCTGATGATGCGGCTGATGCTCACCGTGATCAGCCCCAGGTTGGACAGCAGGAAATAGACCCCGAGAAGGATCAGCACGATGGCGGTGGTTGGGTTCTTCATAGTGCGTGTCGGTGCGTGAAGTTCACAGGGCGCGTGCCAGGCGCTGCACGCCTTCGCAGATCTTGGTCACATCGCTGGTGGCAAAACTCAACCGCAGCGTGGATGTGTCGGGTTCGGTGCAGTAGAACGGTGCCCCTGGCACAAAGGCCACGCCCTGCTCAATGGCGCGCAAGGAATAGGCTTTGGCGTCGGCCTCACGCCCACGCGCGCCAGTGAGGCGCGCCCACACGAACAGCCCGCCTTTGGGCTGCACGAACTCAATCGCATCACCCAGTCCGGCACGCAGTGCGTCGCACATGGTCTGCGCACGTTCGGCGTACACGGCCCGGGCCCGCGCCAGGTTGCCATCCATGCGGCCCGCCTTCAGGTACTGCGCCGCGGTGGCCTGGGCAAAGGTGCTGGAATTGGCGTCGCTGAACTGCTTGCACATCACCGCCTTGGCCAGCAGCTCCGGCGGCGCGATCATCCAGCCCAGGCGCAGCCCGGCCGACAAGGTCTTGCTCAGGCTGCCGCAGTGCACCAGACAGTCGCGGCTGCCCGGCACCGTGTGGCTCAAGGCCAGCAGGCTGGGCGGCGGTGCCTCGTCAAAGTACAGGTCGCCATAGGGGTCATCCTCCACGATCAGGGTCTGGTACTGCACCGCCAACTCCAGAATGCGCTTGCGGCGCGCCAAGCTCAGCGTTGCACCGCTCGGGTTGCCGAAAGTGGGAATCAGGTACACAAATTTGGGCCGGTGTTCCGCCATCAGCTGCTCAAGGCGGTCCACCTGCACACCCTCACCGTCCACAGGCGCGCTCACCAGTTCGGCACCGTACAGGCGGAAGCACTGGATGGTGGCGAGGAAAGTCGGCCCCTCCACAATCACCTTGTCGCCGGGCGACACCAGCGTCTTGCCCAGCAAATCCAGCGCCTGTTGGCTGCCGGTGGTCACGATCAGTTGTTCCGGCGTCAACTCGCGCACCCCCTTACCAGCCATGAAAGCGGCCAATTGCTCACGCAAGGCCGGATAGCCTTCGGTGGCGCCGTACTGCAATGCCCCAGCCGGTTCCTGCTCCAAAGCGGCCAGCGTGGCCTGGCGTATACCATCCACATCCACCAATGCCACGTCCGGGAACCCCCCGGCAAAGCTGATAATGCCCGGCTTGCCCAACAGCTTGAACAGCTCGCGGATGGCGGAGGTTTCAACGTTGTTCAGACGGTCGGCAAAACGGACGGCGGTGTTAGCGCTCATAGGAGACAATCGTGGCATGAAAAAGGAAAACATCGAGCTGTTTTTCGCCACGCTGCAAGCGGCCAACCCCCAGCCCACTACCGAGCTGGAGTATACGAGCGTGTTCGAGCTGCTCAGCGCGGTGCTGCTCAGTGCCCAGGCCACCGACGTGGGCGTCAACAAAGCCACGCGCCGCCTGTTCCCGGTGGCCAACACGCCGCAGAAAATCCTCGACCTGGGGCTGGAAGGGCTGGAGGACCACATCAAGACCATCGGCCTGTACCGCAGCAAGGCCAAACACCTGATGCAAACCTGCCGCATCCTGGTGGAACAGCATGGCGGCCAGGTGCCGCGCAGCCGCGAAGCACTTGAAGCCCTGCCCGGCGTCGGCCGCAAAACCGCCAACGTGGTACTCAACGTGGCCTTTGGCGAACCCACCATGGCGGTGGACACGCACATCTTCCGCCTGGGCAACCGCACCGGACTGGCCCCCGGAAAAACACCGCTGGAGGTGGAACGCAAGCTGCTGCAGCGCATCCCGCCCAAATACATGGAAGACGCGCACCACTGGCTCATCCTGCATGGCCGTTACGTGTGCCAGGCGCGCAAGCCGCTGTGCCCCCGCTGTGCCGTGGCCGCTTATTGCGACTACTCCCCCAAAACCACCTGACCACGCCTGCCACCACCCACACCGCATGCCACGCCGCCACGCCATTCCCTGGCTACAGGCTGACCAGGAATTCCCATCGGTGGAAAGCACCTGGGGGCCCGATGACCCCGTACCTGGTCTGCTGGCCGCTGGCGGCAACTTGAGCATTCCTACCCTGGTCAACGCCTACAGCCACGGCATCTTCCCCTGGTTTGGCGAAGACCAGCCTATCCTCTGGTGGAGCCCTGACCCGCGCATGGTCCTGCGGGTGGCCGATTTCCGGCTGCACCCATCCTTGCGCAAAACCATACGCACCGAACTCAAACGCAGACAGCTGGAAATCCGGCTGGACAGTGCCTTCAAGCGCGTCATCCAGTCCTGCGCCCACACTGCCCGCCCAGGACAAAACGGCACCTGGATCGTCCCGGCCATGGTCGATGCCTACGTGGCGCTGCACGAAGCCGGGCACGCCCACAGTGTGGAAACCTGGTGGGACGGCGAACTGGTTGGCGGCCTGTATTGCATCAACTTGGGGCGCATGGTGTTTGGCGAATCCATGTTCAGCCACCGCAGCAACGCCTCCAAAATCGC
>CAYQTH010000138.1:0-4791 GCA_964420415.1 uncultured Macromonas sp.
CGGGATGGGTGTGGCGCTCATCATCAGCAGGTGCGGCTCCAGGCTGGCGTCCTGCATTTTTTCGCGCAGGGCCAGGCGCTGCGCCACGCCGAAGCGGTGCTGCTCGTCGATCAGCGCCAGCGCCAGCTTTTGAAACTGCACCTGCTCCTGGATGACGGCGTGGGTGCCGACCACCAGCGCCGCCTCGCCACTGGCGATGCGTTCCAACATGGCCTGGCGTTCTTTCTTTTTCTGCCCGCCGGTGAGCCAGGCCACCGTCTTGCCCAGCGGCGCCAGCAGCGGCGTGAGCCAGTCGACCAGTTTGCTGAAATGCTGCTCGGCCAGGATTTCGGTCGGCGCCATCAGGGCGCACTGCCAGCCGGCGTCGATGGCGACGGTGGCAGCCAGCGCGGCGACCACGGTTTTGCCGCTGCCGACATCGCCTTGCAGCAGGCGGTGCATGGGCACGGGGCGCGCCAGGTCGGTGGCGATTTCTTCGCAGACGCGGTGCTGCGCCGCCGTCAGGCTGAAAGGCAGCACCGCCAGCAACTGCTCGTGCAGGCCACCGTTGCGCGTGGGCAAGGCCGGGGCGCGCAGGCGGGCACGTTCCAGTTTGGCCTGGTGCTGCGAGAGCTGCTGCGCCAGCAGTTCTTCCGCTTTGAGGCGCTGCCAGGCCGGGTGGCTGCGGTCTTCCAAGGCGGCCAGCGGGGTGTCGGGCGTGGGGTGGTGCAGGAAGTGCAAGGCCTCGCGCAGGGTCCAGGGGCGTTGCGGAGTGCCGTTGCGGTCACGCGAACGCAAGCCGGGGCAGTCGGCCAGCACTTCGGGCGGGATGGTGTCGGCCAGGTCAGCACGCTGCAAACCGCCCAGCACGGCGCGGAGCAAATACACCTGAGGCAGCCCGGCGCTGGTGGGGTAGACCGGGGTCAACGCGTCGGGCAGCTCGCCACCGGCAGCGTGGAAGCTGGGGTGCATCATGGTCAAGCCCAGGAAGCCGCCGCGCAGTTCACCACGGGCACGGATGCGCGCGCCCACGCTCAGGGTTTTCTGGTGCGAGGGGTAGAAACTGAAGAAGCGCAGGGTGCAGGTAGCGCTGCCGTCGTCCAGCGTGACCAGCAACTGGCGGCGCGGCCGCATCGTGATTTCACTGCCGGTGACGGTGCCTTCGATTTGCGCCGTGGCACCTTCACGGGCATCGGCCAGGCGCACGATCTGGGTTTCGTCTTCGTAGCGCAGCGGCAAGTGCAAGGCCAGGTCGATCGGCCGCACAAGGCCGAGCTTGCGCAGCGCCTTTTGCGGCGCCGACAAGGGCTTGCGCTCTGGGGATGCCGGCGCGGAGGACGGAACGGCTGCGGTCATGGCGGGATTGTGCCGCAGCCTGCAACCGTCCCTGGCTCAATCAAAGATGTCGCTCAGCCAGGACTTGTGCTTGTGCTTGCGCTTGCCGTAGCCCGATCCATGGTGAAAGTCGGAATCCACGAAATCGGGTCGGCGCTGCGGCACGGGCTGGTAGGCAGGTGCCACCGGGGCCTGGGTTACCGCACTGCGCTCGATCAGTTTGTCGAGTTCGCCACGGTCCAGCCAGACGCCCCGGCACTGCGGGCAGTAGTCGATTTCCACCCCCTGGCGGTCGGCCATCACCAGGGTGGTGTCGGTGCAACTGGGACACTTCATATCACGCCCTCGCTCAATCGTTGCTGGAGAAGCCGAACAGGCTCAGCAAGCTGGTGAACAGGTTGAACAGCGACACGAACAGGCTGACGGTGGCCAGCACGTAGTTGGTTTCGCCGCCGTTGACGATGCGGCTGGTCTCGAACAGGATGAGGCCAGCCGACAGCAAGGCCACCATGCCGGAGACGGCCAGTGCCAGCGCCGGGATCTGGAAGAACATGGCGCCCAGACCGGCCAGCAGCGCAATGACCATGCCGGCGAACAGGAAGCCGCCCATGAAGCTGAAGTCGCGCTTGGACGCCAGCGCCCAGCCCGACATGGCCAGGAAGGTGACGCCGGTGGCGCTCAGCGCCAGGGCGATGGTTTCACCGCCACCCGGCAAACTGAGGTAACGCGACAGGATGGGGCCCAGGGTGTAACCCATGAAACCCGTGAGGGCGAACACGGCCGGGATGGCCTTGGCGCTGTTCTGGAGCTTGTGGATGAGGAACAGCAGGCCGTAGAACCCCACCAAAGTGATGATGATGCCGGGCGACGGCAGCTTGAACGCCACGCCCATGGCAGCCATGGCAGCGCTGAACAGCAGCGTCAGGGACAGCAGGGCGTAGGTGTTGCGCAGCACCTTGTGGGTGGACAGGGTGGCGCCCCAGCCGGTCTGGGCCAGCGGGGAAGTGCGTTGGTATAGCGGTTGGTTCATGGTGAACTCCAGGTTGACAATAGAGCGAGGATAACGGCTTCAGATGGGCAGGACCGCCAGGCGTCGACTGCGACCACGCGTGCGACCCTGGACTCGCTGCCAGGTGCGTGTCAATGACTGAACTGCACGGTGCAAGGCCTGATCCAGCGCGCTGCGCCAATCCTGCCCGACAGCAGAAACCACCAGCGTGCCCTGGTGGTCGGTCTTGAGTTCGATCTGGCAACGTTTGTCGGGGCCACCACGCGGGCCATTCACATCCGACAACTGCACCTTGGCGCGTGGCACCAATGCCTGCAACCGGCGCATGGCGAAACGCACGCGCCGCTCGGACCAAACACGCCATTCAGCCCCTTGGGGGGCGCGGGTTTCAACGATCACCTGCATGGTCAAACTCCTTTCACGCTAGGGTGGAATGAAGATAAAGCCACCCTGCACCCCAAAAAAGCAGACAATCCGTGAATCAAATTCTGCTTTTACAAGAAAATGAGCCAGGCATTCAACTACCGCCACCTGTACTACTTCTGGGTCGTGGCCAAGGAAGGCGGCATGTCTCGCGCCGCCGAACGGCTGGACATGGCCGTGCAGACCGTGAGCGCCCAGGTGCGCGAGTTGGAGCGCGACCTGGGTTGCCAGTTGCTCAAACCCGCCGGGCGCGGCCTGGTGCTGACCCCGGCCGGTGAAACCGCCTGTCAACAGGCCGAACACATTTTTCAGTTGGGCGAGGCGCTGCCGGACCTGGTGCGCAATGCAGCGCACACCCCGGCGGTGCGGCTGGCGGTGGGCATTGCCGACGGGCTGCCCAAGCTGGTGGTGCAGCGGCTGCTGGCGCCCGTGCTGGCCACCCCGGACCTGCGGCTGGTATGCCACGAAGGCGAGATGCCCGACCTGCTGGCCGACCTGTCACTGCACCGGCTGGACGTGGTGCTGGCAGACCACCCGGCACCGTCGCACCCGCACCTGAAAGTCCACAACCACCCGCTGGACACATCAGGCTTTGGCTGGTACGCCACCCCGGCCTGGTTCACGACAGCATGCCGCGACTTCCCGGCCAGCCTGCAAGACGTGCCAGTGTTGCTGCCCACGGCGCACGCCTCGGTGCGCGCGCGCCTGGACCAATGGTTGCAGCAGCAGGGTCTGCGCCCGCGCGTGGCCGGGGAATTCGAAGACAGCGCACTGCTGGAAACCTTTGGCGGGGCGGGACTCGGCGTTTTTCCGGCAGCCCTGGCGGTGCAGGCCGAGCTGGAGCAGCGGCACGCCGCGCGCCTGCTGGGGGTGTGCGAGGGAGTGCAGGAGCATTACTTCGCCATCAGCACCGAGCGCAAAGTGGTGCACCCGCTCCTGCAACAGCTGCTAGCCTGATCCAGGGCGCGCCTCCGCACGCCTGCTCGAGAGCCGCTCAACCCTGGCCGGGTGTGCCGTGCGCCTGGGCCAGTAGGTGCTGGCGAAACGCCTGCGCCACGGGGGACAGCTGTTTGCCACGCAACTGCACCATGTACCAGTGCGCCTCAATCGGGAAGCCCGCCACGGACAATTCCGTCAAACCATCGTCGGCAGGGTGGGCGCCCAGCGCGTGGCGCGAGAGCACCGTGATGCCCATGCCACCGGCCACCGCCTGCTTGATGGCCTCGTTGCTGCCCAGTTCCAACCTCACGGTGGGCACCCAGTTTTCGGCGCGGCAGTGCGCCTCAAGGGCCATGCGGGTGCCCGAGCCTTTTTCGCGCAGGATGAAACGTTCGTCCGACAAGTCGGGCAAGGTCAGCGCAACGCGCCGGCCCAGCGGGTGCTGCAGCGGCGCCACCACCACCAGCGGGTTGTCCATGAACTCCAGGGCATTCACATCGACATCGGTGGGCGGCATGGACATGATGTAGAGATCGTCCAGGTTGCGACGCAGCCGCTGCACCACACCGTCGCGGTTATGCACCTCCAGCGCAATGTCCACCTCCGGATAAGTGCGGCAAAACGACCCCAGCCAGCGCGGCACAAAGTACTTGGCCGTGCTGACCACCGCCACCCGCAAACGGCCACGCTGCACCCCTTTCATGGCGGCCACCTGCTGCCCAAACAGCGACCACTCCTGCACCATGGCGCGTGCAGACGCAGCCAGCGCCTCGCCTGCCTGGGTCAGGTAAACCCGTCGGCCAATCACCTCGTGCAAAGGCAGCCCCACGGCATCGGCGAGCTCGCGCAGCTGCATGGACGCCGTGGGCTGGGTGACAAAGCAAGCCCGCGCCGCCGCACTGACGCTGCCCAGATCGGCCAGGGCCAGGAACAGTTTCAACTGCCTGAATGTCACATTCATAGATATTTATCTATATATAACAATATATATATCTATTTTACTTTATGACTTCAGCGGCCTAGCATCCGTTCCCGAAAGGAAACGACATGCACAACCTGCTTGACCCGGCCATCCTGTTCTTCCTGTTTGGTGTGCTGGCCGGCAC
>CAYQTH010000139.1:0-4782 GCA_964420415.1 uncultured Macromonas sp.
TGCGATGACCGAAGATGAAGGGGGCCATCTTGGGGTTCCAGAAGCGGGTTTGGTGACCAAAATGGACGCCTGCTTCCAGCATTTCGCGCATGGAAATTGCCATGGTATGTTCTTTCAAAGGTTGGTTCTTAAATCAGGCCCCGATCATCGGCACAATGTACCTGCGACACCCAACTGGGCCTGTTTGCGATTTGCCTGGCCTGCCGCGCTAGTAATTAAACGCACCCAGATAAAGCCTTGGAATTATAGCACTCGACCCCTCCTTCCTTGATTGCCTGTTATGCAACACATTCAACCGCTCCAACAGGTCAGCCGCCTGCTGTACGATGCCGCAGCCATTCGTACCCTGGAACGGGCCGCCATGCAACAACTGCCCAAGCATGCCTTGATGCAAGCTGCTGCTGGGGCCATCTACCGTCTGGGCCGGGCCTTGTATCCCCATGCGCGCCAGATTTGGGTGACCTGCGGACCGGGCAACAACGGTGGAGATGGCTTGCTGGCCGCAGCCGCGTGGCACAAGGACTGTGTGAACATGGGCGTGGAAGTCTGCGTCACCTGGACGGGAGATGAATCTCGGCTGCCGGATGACGCCCGTTTTGCCCTGACCGAAGCCCGGCAAGCCGGAGTTCGGTTTGTGCCCGGGCCGCCGCAGCATTTTGATCTCGCGGTGGACGCACTCCTCGGTTTGGGGGTCAAAGCCTCACCCAACGGGCTCATAGGAGCGCAGATTGCGCATTTACAAGCCAGCAGATCGCCTGTGCTGTGCGTCGATCTGCCCAGCGGCCTGCACCCAGACACTGGCCAATGGCTGAATGCATGTCCCGCGCAGCCCAACGGCCCTCGGCACACACTCACGTTTTTGGGCTTGAAACCGGGCTTGTTCACCGCCAGCGGGCGCGAGGTCGCTGGCGATATCTGGCTGGACAACCTGGACGAAAGACTGACCGTTCGTCCAGATGCCCCCCCTTGTGCTCGGCTCTTAACCCCACCTGTGGTCTGCAGTGATCGCCGGTCGCGTCACGATGCACACAAAGGCAGTCATGGAGACTTGGTGGTGCTGGGCGGCCAGGATGTTCGGCTCCATGGCCAGGGCATGACAGGTGCCGCGCTGCTTGCCGCACGAGCCGGTCTGCAAGCGGGCGCAGGACGAGTCTATACAGGGCTGCTCGGGCCGCAGGGCACCACCCCATCCCTGGCCGTGGACAACCTGTGGCCAGAGTTGATGTTCCGACACCCCGACGAACTGCTCCGCTCTGACCTGCTCAGGCGGGCCACTGTCGTGTGCGGTTGCGGCGGCGGTCAAGAGGTGCGATCCATTCTGCCAGCGGTGCTGCTGCACAGTACGCAACTGGTACTGGATGCCGATGCCCTGAATGCCATCGCTGACACCCGAGAATGGCAACTGCTGTTGCAACAACGGGCCAGTCAAGGCAACGTCACAGTCCTCACCCCCCATCCGCTGGAAGCTGCACGATTGCTGAGCACCACAGCCAGTGCGGTGCAGGCTCAACGTTTGACCGCAGCCAAACAACTAGCTCAAAAGTTCCAGTGCACTGTGGTCCTCAAGGGTTCAGGCACGATTCTTGTTTCACAAGACCGCCTGCCCAGTATCAACCCGACAGGCAATGCCTTGCTTGCCACAGCGGGCACTGGAGATGTATTGGCAGGCATGCTGGGCGGGTATTGGTGCGCACAAGGAGCCTCAAGCTACGATGCCATGCGCAGTGAATTGGCATGGCATGCCGCCAGCCAGGCGGTGTATACACATGGAAAAATTGCCAGCGAGTGGCCCGAGGGCTCTGCCCTCACGGCCAGCCACATGCTGGATCGCATTCCTCCTCTATGAACGCGCTCCAAGCTTAGAGAGTCAGCAACATCAAGCCAATTTGCAGCACGACCAGCAGCACCAGCACCGACAAATCCACACCGCCTACGGTTGGCACAATACGCCGGATCGGCCGCAGCAATGGCTCCACCAAGCGCTCCAGTGTGGCAAACACTGGAGACATGGGTTGCACCCAAGAAATCAGGGCATAAGCGAGCGCCAGGAGCATGCAGCCCTGGAGCACCGTCCGGAGCAGGAAGGTGAGCGTCAAAACGAACACCCCCATCAAACCCGTCACACCCGACAGTGAAGCCGCCACCCCGACTGCCAGCAGGTGCCAGATCAGCGCGTACATCAAGGCCAGCAACGCGCCAGCCACCAGGCTACCCCAATCCGTATGAGCCTGAGCCCAGGCTTTGGGCAACACCTGCCGCACAGGCCGGACAATCCAGTCGGTGATGGCCATGACGAACAGCCCCGGCTGCTGCGTCATACGCATGCGACGAGAGTTCATCCAGCCACGCAGCAAGGCTGCGCCAGTCAGGAAAAAGAACACCGTGTCGAGAAGGAACAGCAGGATGCGCATGGTCAGCGTTTGCCTTTACCAGTCTTGCTTTTGGATGGTCCCGCGCGCCGCGAGGGTGTTGTGCGAGGAGCCGCCCCAGGTTGGGTTCCGGTACTGCGGCCGGGTGCAGAGACTCCACCCCGCCGAGGCTGTTGCACTTGCGTTGGCTTGCCCGGTTTGCGGCCACGGCTTTCACCATCGTTGCCGCCATTCTTGTCGCGCAGGGCCCGCAGGATCAGCTCATCCTGGTCACGCACAAGCCGGAAATCAATGCGCCGACCGTCCAGATCAACCCGGCTGACCTGCACTTGGACACGTGAACCCAGCGCATAGCGTATGCCAGTGCGTTCGCCACGCAATTCCTGCCGCACTTCGTCGAAACGGAAATACTCGCCGCCCAGTTCGGTGATATGCACCAGACCTTCGACATACAAACTGTCGAGCGTGACAAAAAGCCCGAAAGAAGTCACGGCCGACACCAGACCAGAGAACTCCTCCCCCAAGCGGTCACGCATGTACTTGCACTTGAGCCAAGCCTCGACATCGCGGCTGGCCTCGTCGGCACGGCGTTCGTTGGCGCTGCAGTGCAACCCAGCGGCCTGCCAGGCCAGCAATTCGGCATTCATCCGGGTTTTGCCGGTTTTTTCCGCCGTGGACGGGCCGCGCGAAGCCAGCCGCTTGGACAGCTTGGCATGCGCCTCGCCCGGCGTGGGCAAGGCCGGCAACTGGTACTTGCGCTCAGCAAGAATGGACTTGATGACCCTGTGCACCAACAGGTCCGGGTAACGCCGGATCGGGCTGGTGAAGTGGGTGTAGGCCTCGAACGCCAAACCGAAGTGGCCACTGTTGTGCGGCGAATAGATGGCCTGCTGCATGGAGCGCAGCAGCATCTGGTGGATTTGCGGGGCATCGGGCCGCTGCTCGGTGGCGTGGGCAAGTTGCTGGAAGTCAATGGGCCGGGGCTCGTCGCCCATGGTGTGTCCCACGCCAAGTGCCTTGAGGTATTGGCGCAAGGTTTCCAGTTTTTCGGGCGTGGGGCCTTCGTGCACCCGGAACAGACCGGGGTGCTTGCCATGGGCAATGAATTCCGCCGAACAAACGTTGGCCGCCAGCATGGCTTCTTCGATCAGCTTGTGCGCGTCGTTGCGGGTGCGGGGCACAATTTTTTCAATACGGCCCGACTCATCGCACACGATCTGGGTTTCCACCGTTTCGAAGTCGATGGCGCCACGCCGTTCGCGCGCGCCGAGCAGCGCCCGGTACACATCGTGCAGGTTGAGCAGGTGCGGCACCAGGGCCTTGCGTTGCTGCGCTTCGGGGCCACGGGTGTTCTGCAGAACAGCAGCCACCTCGGTGTAAGTCAAACGGCCGTGGCTGAACATCACCGCCGGGTAAAACTGGTAGGCGTGGATCTCCCCCTGGGAGGTGATCAGCATGTCGCACACCATGCACAGGCGCTCCACCTCGGGGTTGAGCGAGCACAGGCCGTTGGACAGCTTTTCCGGCAGCATGGGAATGACGCGGCGCGGAAAATACACGCTGGTGGCACGGTCGTAGGCATCGGTATCGATGGCAGAACCGGTTTCCACGTAGTGACTCACGTCGGCAATGGCCACCAGCAGACGCCAGCCTTTGGCACGCCCCACCTTGGTGGGTTCGCAATAGACGGCATCATCAAAGTCGCGCGCATCCTCACCGTCAATGGTGACCAGCGGGACGTCGGTCAGGTCGACCCGGTTTTTCTTGTCAGCGGGACGCACTTTGTCCGGTAATGCGCGGGCTTGCGCCATGGCCGCATCGGAAAACTCGTGCGGCACCCCGTACTTGCGCACGGCGATTTCGATTTCCATGCCAGGGTCGTCAATGTCGCCCAGCACCTCCTTGACGCGCCCCACCGGCTGGCCATACAGCGCAGGCGGTTCGGTGAGCTGCACCACCACCACCTGGCCCGGCTTGGCCGAACCCGTGGCGCCCTTGGGGATCAGCACGTCCTGGCCATAGCGTTTGTCTTCGGGAGCCACCAGCCAAACGCCGCCTTCCTGCAGCAAGCGCCCGATGATGGGCATATTGGACCGCTCGATGATTTCCGTGACACGGCCCTCCGGTCGACCTCGGCGGTCCATGCGCACCACGCGGGCTTTGACCCTGTCCTTGTGCAGGACGGCTCGCATTTCGTTGGGGGGAAGGTACAGGTCAGGCTGCCCGTCATCTCGGACCACGAAACCATGGCCATCACGGTGGCCCGAGACCACGCCTTCGAATTCGGACAGCAGCAAATTGGGGTGTTTTTCTTTCACGCGATTTTTGGCATTCACAAATAATGTGCTAGAATCTTAGCTTTCCTGAGATGCCCAGGTGGCGGAATTGGTAGACGCACTAGTTTCAGGTACTA
>CAYQTH010000140.1:0-4740 GCA_964420415.1 uncultured Macromonas sp.
CGAATTCCTTCATCAAGGCGCGTTCCTTCGCCTTGCTGATCTTCATGCGCAACGGCTTGGCCTTTTCGACCGGCTGTTCGCTCACCTCCACCGCTTCGGGCTCGTCGCCGCCCAGGTCTTCTTCGATGTCGCTCAGGTCGGCATCGTCGAAGTTCGCGTCATCGGCCTTTTTGCTGTCGGCCTTGGGTTTGCGGCCGCGCTTGGCGGCCGGTTTGGCTGCCTTGGTTTCGGTGTCGGCGCTGGCGGCCTTGCTGCGGGTGGTTTTTTTCTTGGGTGCAGCTTCGGCGGCCGGTGCCACGTCCTCGGGCAGTTCTGCAGCAGCGGCTTTGGACTTGGCGGTCGATTTTTTGGTGCTCACGTAGGACGCTTTCTGCCATGGCATGGGGCCCTGGCGTTGGGGACGGTGGTGCAAAAACAGAAGTGCCAGCGCGAACGCCGGTCAGCCCAGTCCTGCGAACAGGTGGGGCAAGCAAGCTGTGTGGGCGAACATTTGGTGTGCAGTCCTTGCGGGGATGGCGGCGGTGGCCATGGCCTAGGCGGGGATGCCGTGTACCCGTTCGTGGGTGTGGGCCGGTCCGGAGGTGCTGCTGTCGCGCTTGCGAATGAAGGGTTGGATTATACCGGAGCCTGTTGGTTCCCGCTTTGGAGCTGTTTGCGCAGCACATCCAGTTCCTGACCCAGCTTGCGCCATTGCGTCAGGGCGTCCGGGTCGTGGCCCGCCTGGGCCAGCAGTTCGGTCTGGCGCTGCATCAGGTGGTCCATGTGCATGCGGTTGAGCAGTTCGCGCAGTTCGCGCCGCACATCGGCCTCGCTGGGCGTGTGGTCGCCGCTGGCGGCGGGGGCGCCCGTCGGCTCCAGGGCCATGCCGCTGGCTTGCAGCTCCACGGCCAGGCTCTCGAACGGTTGTCCGCGCAACCCTTCGCGCAGCGCGGCCCAGGGCTGCGGGCCGTGTTCGTGCCATTGGGTTTCCAGCCAGGCGAACAGTGGGCCATGCGGGTCCGGCTCGTGTGCCAGGAGGTGGTGGTCGTCGGCGCTGAGCCAGTCCCAGGCTTCAGGGGTGCCTAGCACAATGCGGGCCACCCGGTCGGGCCTGCCCAGCAGCCCACGCTGGCGGCGCGGCTTGCGTGGCGCGCTGGCGTAAGACGGCGGGGTGTTGGGCCAAGGTGGCCGCTGTGTGCTGGCTGGGGGTTCAGAGGCCAAGCCAGGATCGGCTGGCCACCCCGTGCTGGGCCGGTTCAGTTGCGGGTCCGCCGCCGGGGACGTTCTGAGCCCGGCAGACACGCCTTTTCGCCCCCGGTGATGATTCGCCGGGCCGTGTGCCGGACCCTGCCAGAGTTGTGACAGTTCGCGCGCATCCAGCCCCACGCCATCGGCCAGTTCTTGCAGCAACTGGCGCTTCAGCGCACCGTCGGGCATGGTGCCCCACAGGGGCTGGGCATGGCTGGCCATGCGTGCGCGGCCTTCGGCGCTGTCCAGGTCGCAGTCGGCAGCGGCGGCTTCCAGCAGGAAACGGCTCAGCGGGGTGGCGTTTTTGACCGCCTGGGCAAAACCCTCCGCGCCGTGTTCACGGATGAAACTGTCCGGGTCGTGCTCGGGGGGCAAGAACAGGAATTTGATGCTGCGCGTGTCGGTGGCCCAGGGCAGGGCGGCCTCCAGCGCCTTGCGCGCGGCACGGCGGCCCGCAGCGTCGCCGTCGAAGCTGAACACCACGGCTTCGCTGAAGCGGAACAGCAGGCGCACATGGTCTGCCGTGCAGGCGGTGCCCAGCGTGGCCACCGCATTGGCAAACCCGAGCTGCGCCAGCGCCACCACGTCCATGTAGCCTTCGGTCACCAACACATAGCCGTGCTGGCGGATGGCGGTGCGTGCCTCGAACAGGCCATAGAGCTCGTGGCCCTTGCTGAACACCGGCGTTTCGGGTGAGTTCAGGTACTTGGGTTCCCCTTTGTCGAGCACACGCCCGCCAAAGCCGATGTACTCGCCTTTGATGTTGCGGATCGGGAACATGATGCGGTCGCGGAAGCGGTCGTAGCGCTTGCTCTCGCGCGGTTCCCCGGCTGGCGCCGGTTCGGCCTCTTCCGCCGCGATCACCAGTCCGGATTCGGTCAGCAACGCGGTCTGGTAGTCGGGGAACACGGTGGACAGGAAGCGCCAGCCTTCCGGGGCGTAGCCCAGTCCGAACGTTTTGGCGATCTGGCCGGTCAGGCCGCGGCCTTTGAGGTAGCCTATGGCGCGCGGTGCCTGCTTGAGCTGGACGCGGTAAGCGTCAGCGGCCTTTTCCAGCACTTCGTTCAGCGTGGCTTGCCGGTGGCGCTGCTCGGCTGCTCGGGCGCGCTCCTGCGGGGAAATGTCTTCTTCCGGCACCTGCAGGCCGTTTTGCTGTGCCAGGTCTTTCACCGCCTCGATGAAGCCGATCCCGGTGTGCTCCATGAGGAAGCCGATGGCGTTGCCGTGCTTGCCGCAGCCAAAGCAGTGGAAGAACTGCTTGGTCGGGCTGACGCTGAACGACGGCGATTTTTCCCCATGGAAGGGGCACAGGCCCATGAAGTTGGCGCCGCCTTTTTTGAGCTGGACATAGCGGCCCACCACCTCGACGATGTCGACGCGGGCAAGCAGTTCCTGGATGAAGCTCTGGGGGATGGCCACGGGTGTATTTTCACCCAAGCCGCGTTTGCCCGGCCCGCCGCATCAGCAGGCGGGTTTCATACGGCAATGACCCGGTTTTTGCCGGAACGTTTGGCCAGGTACATGGCCTGGTCGGCACGGGAGAGGGTTTGCGCGCTGCCTTCGTCTTCCTGGATTTGCGACACCCCGGCGCTGAAGGTCATCAGCAGTTTCTGGTCGTCTTTCATGAAGTACGTGGTGGTGAGCTGCCGCTGCAGCCGCGTCAGGACGCTGACGGCTTCTTCCAGCTCGGTGTCGGGCAGCACGATGACGAACTCTTCGCCACCATAACGGGCCACGCTGTCGTGCGGGCGCAAAGAGGCCTTGGCCACATCGGCCAAGTGTTTGAGTGCCGTGTCGCCCGTGGCGTGGCCGTGGATGTCGTTGATTTTCTTGAAATCGTCGATGTCCAGCACCGCCAGGCAGATGGGGCTTCCCGTGCGGTCGGCCCGTGTCAATTCGCTGGCGACCACGTCTTCCAGTCCTTTGCGGTTGAGCACACCCGTGAGCATGTCGTGGCTGGCGGCAGTGCTCAGGCGGTCCAGTTCCTGCTGCAGGCGCTGCACTTCGGCCTCGGCCTGGGTGGATCTGTCGCGCAGGGCGCTCAATTCCTCGCTCACGCGCTGGCTGTTCAGGGCCATGGTGCGGGTGCTCTGGATGGCATCTTGCAGGACGGGGGCCATATCGGCCAGTGAGGTGGCCTGTTCCAGTTGTGCGGTGTAGTGCTCGAACTTGTTCTGGAACTGGCCGCTGCTGTCCGTGACTTCCGCCAGGCGCTCAATAAAAGTGCTCAGCGTCTGTTTCATGGCTTCCTGGGCTTCCAGGCTGCGGGCTTTGGCTTCGCCTTGTTTGTGCATGACATCGCGCACCTGGCGTTGCAGATCTTCCAGGCGACGCACGGTCAGCGGCGGATCGCATGCCTTCATCAAGCTGTTCATTTGGTTTTGCAGCCAGGGGTTGTCGGGGCTGACCACCGAGATGTGTTCGAACACGCTGCGCAGCAAATCCAGCAGCAGGGAACGGATGGCGCCCTGTTCTTCGGCCACAAATGACAGCCGGAAAGCAAAATCAGCCATCATTTTCCGCAACGTGGGCGGGTGCTGGCTGCTCAGGCGCAGGTAGTTGACCAGGCTTTGCGCCTGTTCCAACAGCTTGGTGTCGTCGTTGCCCACCGCTGGCAGCGCATGGTCCACAATGCGCGCCATTTGTTCCAGCAGATCGGGGGGGAACTGCTTTTCTTCCACCACAGAGATCGCGTTGGCGGGTGGCAGCAAGGACGCGGAGGTTTGCCCCGCGAAGGTCACCAGCACTTTTTCCAGGTTTTCCCAGCTGTGCATGCGCACTGCTTTCGTGAATTGTGCTTTGAGCCGCTGCTGTGCTGGCGTGAGTTCCGGCAAGGCAGCGGCCAGTTGGCGCAGGTTTTCCAGCGGAAAAGGGCGCAGCGGTCGCGTGCCTGCCACCTCGTGGTAGGCGGCCTGGAAATTTTCGGGCGTGGGAGGTAGCTTGCGGCTGGTCAGCAGCTTGACGGCGTTGCGGGCGATTTCTTGCGGGGTTTGTTCAAGCATGATGACATTGGACGCGGCATCCCAAGGGTGGCTGCGATCTTATACCGGCCCGGTACCCGGCAAAACAAAACGCCCGCAAGGTGCGGGCGTTGGACGCAGGCCTGATCAAGCAGCCGTGGTGTGGTTATTTGTAGCCCACGCGGTCGAGCATCTGCTGTACTTTGGTCATATTTTTGGCCACCACACCCAGCGGGATGTTCTCGGCCTTGAAAGACTCGCCACCAATCGATTTCAGCGCGGCATTTTCGATTTTCACATCCTTGGCCACGGCATACTCGTTGTTGCCATTCGCGAAGTAATTTTGTGCGAATGGGCTGGCCAGGTATTCCATGAACTGGATGGCGTTGGCTGTGTTGGGGCTGTGCTTTGCAACGGCGGCCCCGGCGATGTTGATATGGGTGCCGGTGGAGGCCTGGTTTGGGAACACCACGCGCACTTTTTCCATCACATCGCGGTCTTCTGGTTTGCTGGATTTGACGAGGCGCGCAATGTAGTAGGTGTTGCTCAACGC
>CAYQTH010000141.1:0-4561 GCA_964420415.1 uncultured Macromonas sp.
GCATGGTGTTTGGCGAATCCATGTTCAGCCACCGCAGCAACGCCTCCAAAATCGCCTTGGCCGCGCTCATTGCCTGCTGTCAGGCTTGGCGCATCCCGGCCATAGACTGTCAGCAAAACACCGCGCACCTGGCCTCGCTGGGCGCGGCCGAACTGCCCCGTGCCACGTTCCTGCAACTGGTGCGCGAATCCATGGCCCGGCCCGAACCCCAGTGGACCTTCGACCCCGTATACTGGAACGCCTTGCTTCAGTCACCGTCACCGACCAAGCCCGAACACACGTGACCCACCCCAAGGAACTCCCGCTTCAGGCCCTGCAGTTCTATGCCACGGCGCCCTACCCCTGCAGCTACCTCCCAGACCACTGGGCGCGTTCGCAGGTTGCCACCCCCAGCCACCTCATCAACAGCGACGTCTATTCCGAACTGGTCTCGCACGGCTTTCGCCGCAGCGGCATGTTCACCTACCGTCCCCACTGCGACTGCTGTTCGGCCTGCATCCCGCTGCGTGTCGATGCAGCAGCCTTCCAGCCCAACCGCAGCCAGCGCCGCAGCTGGCTGCGCCATTCACACTTGGTAGCCAGGGTGCTCAGCCTGGACTTTTACCCGGCCCATTACACGCTGTACCAGCGCTACCAGCAGCACCGCCACCCCGGCGGCGGCATGGACCAGGACAACATCGACCAGTACAGCCAGTTTCTGCTGCAAAGCCGGGTGAACTCCCGCCTGGTGGAATTCGTCGAACCCGCCACCCACTTCCAGCCTGAGCGGCTGAAAATGGTGTCCATCCTGGATGTGCTCAACGATGGCTTGTCTGCCGTCTACACCTTTTACGAGCCCGAGGAAAAGGGCAACTACGGCACCTACAACGTGCTGTGGCAGATCGAACAAGCCCGGCAACTCCAGCTGCCTTACGTCTATCTCGGCTACTGGATCGCCCAAAGCCGCAAAATGACTTACAAAAGCCACTTTCACCCTGCCCAAATACTGCAGAACGGGGAATGGGTGGCCACCCCAACCACATGACTCGCCGCTACGGCTGTGCAGAATTTCATACAATGAAAAATTCAGATCTGCCGTCATGACCCGCCGCCCCGACTCGCTCCCCAGTCAACCCAGCGTCCAAGTGCTGGAACGCATGTTTCACTTGCTGGAAGTTCTGGCTTCCCGGCAAGACGCTGTATCGCTGAAAGACATCAGCGAAAAAACCGGCCTACACCCCTCCACCGCCCACCGGATACTGAACGACCTCACCATTGGCCGTTTCGTGGAACGCCCAGAACCGGGCAGCTACCGCCTGGGCATGCGCCTGCTGGAACTGGGCAACCTGGTCAAAGACCGGCTCAGCGTACGCGACACCGCCTTGGGCCCCATGCGCGAACTGCACAAGCAGATCCAGCAACCCGTCAACCTCAGCGTGCGGCAGGGCGATGAGATCGTCTACATCGAGCGCGCCTACAGCGAACGCTCCGGCATGCAGGTGGTCCGTGCCATTGGCGGGCGTGCTCCGCTGCACCTCACCTCGGTTGGCAAGCTCTTTTTGGCCGCAGACGAGCCACAGCGCGTCCGCGCCTACGCCACACGCACCGGGCTCATGGGCAACACCCGCAACAGCCTGACCCAACTTTCAGTTCTGGAAAAAGAACTGATCCAATGTCGCCAACTGGGTGTGGCACGCGACAACGAAGAACTGGAAATGGGTGTGCGTTGCATGGCTGCGGGTATTTATGACGACCAAGGCAAACTCGTGGCTGGCTTGTCTATATCTGCACCCTCAGACCGTCTGGACGACAGCTGGTTACCCAAACTGCAAGCCACCGCCAACCAGATCAGCAAAGCACTCGGTTATCTCGGCGCGCGCTGACAGAACCGCTGAAATCCCGCGTCGAGGTAGGTTCCGCCGCTCAGACCTGCGGCTTGTGGGATGGCACAGCGCTCGACTGCCACGTGCGTTCCACCCAATGGCGCACACGTTCGGCATCAGCCACACGGGCCGCCGAATTCGCCGCGTCCAGGAACACCATGATCAATTGGCGCCCCGCCACACTGGCCTGCATCACCAGACAACGCCCGGCTTCTGAAATGTAGCCCGTCTTTTGCAAGCCAATGTTCCAACTTTCCTTGTCGACCAAGCGGTTCGAATTGCGGTACTGGAGCACGCGGTTGTGGGCCGACATCACTTCGTAACTGGGCGACGTACTCAACTCTCGCAGCAAAGGCCGTTGGTGCGCAATACCCACCAAACGAGCCAGATCTTGTGCACTCGACTGGTTCTGGCTCGACAGGCCAGTAGGCTCCACATATCGGGTGTCACGCATGCCCAGTTCGGCAGCACGCTTGTTCATCAAACCCACAAAATGGGCCAAGCCACCGGGGTAAGTGCGGCCCAGCGCATGGGCGGCACGGTTCTCACTCGACATCAAAGCCAAGTGCAAGGCCTCACCTCGCGTCAGCCGAGTACCGACCGCCAGACGTGACGAGCTGCCCTTGATGGTATCCACATCTTCCTGGGTAATCGTGATTTCTTCATCCAGCGGCAGCTTGGCATCCACCACCAGCAAACCGGTCATCAGTTTGGTGAGGGACGCAATCGGCAACACCACCTTGTCGTTCTTGCTGAGGAGCACCTCGTGTGTGTTCTGATCGACCACCAGCACACTGCTGGATTTCAACCGCAATGGTTCGTCTAGACCTTGCAGGTCGATACCGCTGCTGTCCAGAGCCGAACGCACCCCGGTCTGACCCGAAGGAGCCAATGAAGTACGCACCACGGATTTGGGTTTCGCGGTGACACGCACGCCCTTTTGGCGCGCCTGAAGCACGGTTTGTTTGCGTTTGGCTTTCGCCGTCAGCGTGGATTTTTTGCGTTGGGCCAGTTGTTTTTTGCTCAACTTGGTCTTTTTCGCCGCCACTTTGCTGACTTTGGCCTTGGAGGCCGCTGCGCGTTTGGTATTTTGGGTTTGGGCGGCCTCAGCAGAGACACCCGTCATGGCCACACTCAGGCCCAAGCCCAACACAACGGCCACACGGCACGCCAAACGCAAGCAATTTTGGATCATTCCAGTCTCTCCATACCTGACGGCATACAGCCTCAAGTATAGATGACCAGACTCAAAAAACAAGCAATATCAAGTTGTTGCAGAAACTTTTTAAGTTTCCGCAACAACTATTGCGCATCAGCCCTGAGCCGCAACCCGGTCAGCCTTGCTGTGCAGCTTGTTCAGCGCGCTCAAATAGGCTTTGGCAGAGGCCACCACGATGTCCGGATCAGCCCCCACACCGTTGACCACACGGCCGCCGTGCTGCAAACGGACCGTCACCTCACCTTGGCTTTCGGTGGAGCCGCTGGTGATGGCGTTGACCGAGTACAGCATCAGTTCCGCACCGCTCTTGACATGACCTTCGATGGCTTTGAGTGAAGCATCCACCGGGCCATTGCCTTGCGCCTCGCCACGGAACTCCTTGCCGTCAATGGTGAACACCACCATCGCCTGGGGCCGTTCACCCGTTTCGCTGCGCTGCGACAGCGACACCAACCCGTACTGCTCTTTCTCCGCAGTCACACTTTCATCGCTGCACAGCGCCAAGATGTCCTCGTCGAAAATCTCGCTCTTGCGGTCGGCCAGTTCCTTGAATTTGGCGAACGCGGTGTTGATTTCACCCTCGGACTCCATTTCAATGCCCAGCTCTTCCAAGCGCTGCTTGAAGGCGTTGCGCCCGCTCAACTTGCCCAGCACGATCTTGTTCGCGCTCCAGCCCACGTCTTCGGCACGCATGATTTCGTAGGTATCGCGCGCTTTGAGCACGCCATCCTGGTGGATGCCGGAAGCATGCGCAAACGCATTTGCCCCCACCACCGCCTTGTTCGGCTGCACCACAAAACCCGTGGTCTGGCTGACCAGACGCGAGGCGGGTACGATCTGGCTGGCATCAATGCCCACATCCAGACCGAAGTAATCGCGGCGGGTCTTCACCGCCATGACCACCTCTTCCAGCGAACAGTTGCCCGCACGTTCGCCCAGGCCGTTGACGGTGCACTCGATCTGGCGTGCGCCGCCGATCTTCACCCCGGCCAGCGAGTTGGCCACGGCCATGCCCAAGTCGTTGTGGCAGTGGACCGACCAGACCGCCTTGTCGGCATTCGGCACCCGTTCACGCAGCGTGCGGATGAATTCCCCATACAACTCGGGAATACCGTAACCGACTGTGTCGGGAATGTTGATGGTGGTGGCACCTTCGTTGATCACCGCCTCAACCACGCGGGACAGGAAATCGATCTCGCTGCGGTAACCATCTTCGGCGCTGAATTCCACATCGCCGCACAGGTTGCGGGCAAAACGCACCGACAAGCGCGCCTGCTCCAGCACCTCGTCGGGCGACATGCGCAGCTTCTTCTCCATGTGCAACGGGCTGGTCGCAATGAAGGTGTGGATGCGCGCTCGGTTCGCGCTGCGCAGTGCTTCGGCGGCGCGCGAAATATCGCGGTCGTTGGCACGGGCCAGCGAGCACACGGTGGAGTCCTTGATGTGCTCAGCAATGGTTCTGACCGCCTCAAAGTCGCAG
>CAYQTH010000142.1:0-4521 GCA_964420415.1 uncultured Macromonas sp.
ACGCCGCAGGACGTGTGGGACCACCCGGCCAGCCCCTTCGTCTACGGTTTCCTGGGCGACGTGAATCTGTTCCATGGCCGCGCCCACGAAGGCCTGCTGCACCTGGACGGGGTGGCCAACGGTGGGGCCATCGCCACCCCCGAACACGCAGAGGCGCGCGACGCACAGGCCTTTGCCTACGTGCGTCCGCACGACCTGGAGGTGCAGCGCTACGCGCCCGGTGCTCAGGGCATTGTGGCCACGCTGGAACGTGCCATCGTGGTCGGCCCGATCGCGCGGTTGGAGTTGCTGCCGGTCGAGGCCCGCGCCGTGCCGGGGCAGGATCCACTGATCGAGGCACAGATACCGGCCGAGCGCTTTCGCGAACTGGCCTTCAAAGATGGGGAGCAACTGGTGCTGTCACCGCGCAAAGCGCGTGTGTTCCTGCGCTGACCGTTGGTAAGAACCAGACAGACCCGTTCGTTTGAATTGGCGTTGCAGGCGGTCAGTGCGCCAGTTTGAGTGTGGCCACACCCGCTACGATGAGCAGCACGCCGATGTACCGCATCAGCGAAGAAGGATCACCAAAGAACAGCACGCCGACCAGGAAGGTTCCTGCGGCGCCGATGCCCGTCCATACCGCGTAAGCCGTTCCCATGGAAATGTGCCGTTGCGCCAGCCACAGGAAAAAACCGCTGGCGACCATGAACCCCAAAGCCATGGCGATGCCTGTCCACCGCGTCGCGGGTACTTGTGCCATTTTGAGACCGACAGGCCAACCTATCTCCAGCAAACCGGCCAGCACCAAGTAAAACCAACTCATCGCGCAGATCCCCAATCATCGATCAACATGGCAAACGAGTATCGCGTTGTTTCTGGATTCGCGCCAACCTCTGGCCATCAACAGAGTCATGGTCATGGTGTTTATGTTCACGCGAAGTTATGGGGCTATGCACCTGTGTGCCCGGTAGCCGGCACGGCACCCTGCGGTCGTCCCTTGGCCAGATAGTGGCTGATGCGCCAAATATGGTGACCGGTTCGTTCCAGCCAGCGGAACGCGTCGGCTTTGGCCAGGATGTCGGCGGCAGGGCGGTGGTTGTCTGAGGCACTGTTCAGCAACTCGTACCGCATTTGACGCGACAGTTCGGTCAATCCCACTGCGTTCAGTTCCAGTTCCTGTAGCACGTCGTCGAGCGTTTGTGTGTGCAATCCGCGTTGTGCGAGACCGAGCAGCTGTTGGTTGTGCGACAGCGCCCAGGCATATGCGGGCGAAGTCAGATCAATGCCAGAGCGGGCCAAGTCGTCCAGCCGCGTGCGAAAACGCAGCAGGTGGTCAATGGCATGCAGCTGTGCGATCCGCTGCGCTGCGGCAGAAGCATCTCTGGGCAGCATTTCGATGCGGCTGACAAAGGCGTAGGCCATGTCCAGCGACCGTCCCAGCTCCTGCAGCCGGGCGGGCTCCAGTGAGGGGCTGCCCTGGGCCAGCAAGTCACCGTATGCATCCAGCAATTGCTCTGTGATCCGTTCCAGTGCGCGCTGAGCGGCTTCCAGTGCCACCGCAGGGATGGTGAGCAACGAATCGTCCAGTCGCTGTGTCAGCAGCTCGCCTTTTTCAGGCAGCAGGCGCTCGACCAAGGCAGAAAACCGAGGGACCACCGGCAGGAAGATGAGCACCCCCAGTGCAATGAACAGGGTGTGAAAGGCCGCCAGACTCATGGCGCCGGGGTCCAGCCCCGCGTGGGTGCCCAACCAGGCGATCACCCAGAACAACGCAGGTAACAGGGCAATTGCCAAGGCGCCGGCGATGGCATTGAACAGTATGTAGGCCACTGCCGTGCGTTTGGCGTGGATGGTGCCGCCGATGGTGACCAGCACGCCCGTCAGCGTGGTGCCGATGGCTGCCCCTACCACCAAAGCCGCCGCTTGGTCGAAATTGATGGTTTGGGTATGCAATGCGGTCAAGGTGGTGGCAATGGCCGCCGTTGATGACTGCAGCACGGCGGTCAGGGCAAAACCGAACAGCATGATCAGTATGCTGGCCCCATAGCCTCCCACGGGCAAGCTGGCCAGATTGAATACGCTGGCCAGACCGCGCATCCCTTCCTGCAAAGTATTGAGCCCCATGAACATCATCCCGAAGCCCGCCATGGCCAATCCCAGCTCGGCCAGTCGGCCCTGGGCCATCAGTTTGAGCAAAGCCCCCAGCCCGATCAACGGTAAAGTGTAAAACCCCAAGTTGATCTTGAGTCCGAGTCCGGCCACGATCCACCCGGTCGCGGTGTTGCCCAGGCTGGCGCCGATCAGAACCCCAATGGCTTGACTGAAACTGATGAGGCCTGCACTGACAAAACCAATGAGTGTGACGGTGGTGGCCGACGACGACTGGACCAGCACCGTGGCCAGGGTGCCGGACACAAAGGCTTTGGTCGGGGTGCCCGTGAAACGGGACAGGGCTTGCTTGAATACGTCGCCGCCAAAGGCCACCAACCCTTGGGACAGCAGCATCATCCCAACCAGAAACAGCCCCAGTCCGCCCAAAAACGGGAACAGAATTTCCTGCATCAATTCGGCCTCCTGGGGTTGGTATGTGCGGTACTGGTGATTCTCATGGGTGTACTTGGAGCAGCAGACTGCAGACCTCGCAATTCGAACGGGGCGTACCTGTAGCAGCAGTCTAAAAGCAAAAGCCCGATCTTGTGGGTCGGGCTTTTGCTTGATTTTGCTGGTGGCTCCTCCCTGATTCGAACAGGGGACCTGCGGATTATGATTCCGTCGCTCTAACCGGCTGAGCTAAGGAGCCTGAGCCTTAAATTATAGCTGTAAAAATGCGCGGCAGGAAAAGTCGCTCGAATTTCTTGCGGGACGGGCAGTCAGCGGTGTTGGAAAATGGCGGGTCGCTTCTCCATGAAGGCGGCCATGCCTTCCTTTTGGTCGGCGGTGGCGAACAACGCGTGGAACAGGCGGCGCTCGAAAGCCATGCCGTCGGACAGACTGCCTTCGAACGCGCGGTTGACGGCTTCCTTGGCGGCCATGACAGCCATACGGGAATAACTGGCAATGGCCAGGGCGGCGCTCAGGGCTTCGTCCATCAGTTTATCTGCTGGCACCACGCGACTGACGAGACCAGCCCGTTCGGCCTCGGTGGCGTCCATGTTGCGACCGGTCAGCACCAGGTCCATGGCTTTGGATTTGCCCACGGCGCGCGGCAAGCGTTGTGTGCCGCCCGCGCCGGGGATGATGCCCAGTTTGATTTCAGGTTGAGCGAACTTGGCATTGTCTGCAGCGATGATGAAGTCGCACATCATGGCCAGTTCGCAGCCGCCGCCCAGGGCGAAACCGCTCACGGCGGCGATGACCGGTTTGCGGATGACGCGCAGGGTTTCCCAGTTGCGGGTGATGAAGTCGTTGCCGAACGTGTCGGCAAAGGTGAAGTGCGCCATGGAGGCAATGTCGGCCCCGGCCGCAAAGGCTTTCTCGTTGCCGGTGACGATGATGCAACCAATGTCCGGGTCGGCGTCAAAGGCCTTGAGTGCTGCCCCCAGTTCGTTCATCAACGGGTCGTTCAACGCGTTGAGCTGTTTGGGGCGGTTCAGGGTGATGATGCCAACGGGCCCTTCGGTGCGGATCAGGATGTTTTCAGGGGTGTTTGACATGGGAAAGCGGGGAGCAAGGAAAGGAGGGGCAAACTATAGCGCGCCGTGGCAACCTTGCAAGAGATCATTCCTGCAGCCAACGGCTTGAGGCCGTGCCTGCCTCGCCGGTGGTGCTGGGCCTGTGCAGCCGTACCGTGTGGTTGGGGACGGGCCAGCACAAAGGGCAACGCAGCAGGCGGCCATCGCGTGCCACCAGTGCGGTGACCCGTTCCGTGTGTTGTGCGACACGGGCCACGTCGTCCAGTTTGCGCACGCGCCAGCCTTGGGGGGCGGTGGTGTCATCTCCAGCCCTTTCGATGCCCAGCCACTCGTCTCCGGCGGCCAGGCCGGCGGCTTCGGCGGCGGAGCCACGCAGCACGTTTTTCAGCACCAGTCCCCCGCTTTCTGTGACACGAACACCCAGGCGCTGCGCCAGCGGAGCCAGGTCCTGCAGCCACTGAATGCCGTGTTGGGCCAGCAGGGGGGCGAGCGGCAGGTCGTCCGTGCCGTGAACCCAGTCCTGCAGTTCGGCGTCGAAGCTGCGCTTGCCCAGGCGTTTGAGCACGGCCCGCAGGTCGGCCTCGCGCATGGGACCGGCGGCGCAGCGATCGTACAAGGCGCGCATCACGGCGTCCAGGGTGGTGTGCCCTTCGGCGCGCAGTGTCAGGTCCAGGCACAGCGCCACCAGAGCGCCTTTGGTGTAGTAGCTGACGGTGGCGTTGGGCGTGTTTTCGTGTACGCGGTAGTACTTGACCCAGGCGTCGAAACTGGCTTGGGCCACGCTCTGCACATGCCGACCGGGGGTTTGCAGCACCTGGTTGATGGTCTTGCTCAGCAGTTGCAGGTAAGTGGTGTCATCGATCAGTCCGGTGCGGCGCAGCACCAGGTCGTCGTAGTAGCTGGTGAAGCC
>CAYQTH010000143.1:0-4508 GCA_964420415.1 uncultured Macromonas sp.
TGGCCAAGCGCACGGCGACGTTGCCCAGTTCTTTGCCCACGGTGGTGGGGCTGGCGGTTTGGCCGTGGGTGCGGCTCAGCATGGGCACGGCGGCAAAGGTGTGCGCCATGGCGCGCAGCTTGGCGATGATGCCGTCCAGGCCCGGCAGCACCACCTGGTCGCGCCCGGCCTTGATCTGCAGCGCGTGGCTGGTGTTGTTGATGTCTTCGCTGGTGCAGGCGAAGTGCACGAATTCACCCGCCTTTTGCAGTTCAGGCCAGCCGTCGAAGGCGCCCTTGACGCCCATGGCGGCGTTGCCACGGATCCAGTACTCCACCGCCTTCACGTCGTGGTTGGTGGTTTTTTCGATGGCCTTGATGGCCTCGGCGTCGGCCGGGCTGAAGTTGGCCACCACGGCGCGCAAGTGAGCACGCGCTTCTTTGGAAAGCTGCGGAAATTCGGCAAACCCGGCGTCGCTCAGGTGTTCGAACCAGGCCAGTTCGACCTGCACGCGGCGGTGCATGTAACCGTATTCGCTCATGAAGGGGCGCAACGCGGCCAGCTTGCCCACGTAGCGGCCGTCCAGCGGCGACAGGGCGGTGACGGGGGAAAATTCGGTGGAGGTGGGTGCTTGCATGATGGCTGGGATTGTAAAACCGCGGCTGCTGCCACGGGGGCAACGGCTTGTCAGCACCCAGCAGGCAGGCTGGCTAAAATGGTTTTCCAGAAAACCACATAGACAACTCATGAAACTCATTGGCTCCTACACCAGCCCGTTCGTGCGCAAAGTGCGCATCGTCATGGCCGAAAAGAAACTGGAGTTCAAGTTCGTGGAAGAGGATGTGTGGTCGGCCGCCACACACATCAGCGAATCCAACCCGCTGGGCCAGGTGCCGTGCCTGGTCATGGAAGGCGGTGAGGCGGTGTTCGATTCGCGCGTCATCGTCGAGTACCTCGACACCCTGTCCCCCGTGGGCAAGCTGATCCCGCCTTCGGGGCGCGAGCGGGTGGAGGTCAAAACCTGGGAGGCGCTGGCCGACGGCGTGCTGGACGCGGCCATTGCGGCGCGCATGGAGCGCGTGTGGGCCGGGCGCACCGAGCAGCAGCGTTCGCCCGCCTGGATCGACCGCCAGCTGAGCAAGATCCAGCATGGACTGCGGGCCATGAGCCAGGGGTTGGGCGACCAGCCGTTCTGTCACGGCATTCACCTCAGCTTGGCCGATGTGGCGGTGGGGTGCGCACTGGGTTACCTGGATTTCCGCTTCCCCGACATTGCCTGGCGCGAGGCTTACCCCAACTTGGCCAAACTGCAGGAAAAACTGGCTCAACGCCCGAGTTTTGCCGACACCTTGCCACCCGCCTGAGCGGAAGTAAAAGGTACCGCGAAGCACCTCCGGGGCAAGGAGAGGAGGGAGGAGGACGCCCCGAAAGGGTCGCAACCAAGGCGGTCACGACAAACTTCGCGGTACAAGGAAACCAGTGCTGTCCATCACAGCACCAGTTGCTGTATTGAGTGTGACAAACGCCGCGAGTTCCCGCTGGCGTGGAGCCAATTGCAACACCTTGTAAACCTGTTGTCCAGCATTTGGCAATGGGGGGTGCCAGGAGGCAGGATGCCCCTTTATGGGGCACACACCCATTTGCTGGGACAATCACAGGTTTTCTCCGATTCGGGTGCTATTTCATGCCATTCCATCTTATTTTGCAACGTGCGGCCAGTGTCGCGGCCCTGTTCTGTGTCGCACAGGCCGCCTGGGCCACCAATGGGTATTTTTCGCATGGTTATGGTCTCAAGGCCAAATCCATGGGGGGCGCCAGTGTGGCGTTGGCGCAAGACGGTTTCGTCGGCGCCAACAACCCGGCCGCGGCGGCTTTTGCCGGTAACCGCTGGGAGCTGGGCGCGGACGTGTTTGCGCCGGAACGCACCAGTGTGGTGGCGGCGGCCGGTGGCAGTATGGTGGCCCAAAGCGGACGCGAGACCTTTCTGATCCCTGAGTTTGGCTACAACCGCCAGTTGAGCGAACAGCTGGGCTTCGGCTTCACGGTGTACGGCAACGGCGGCATGAACACCAGCTACGCCACCAACTTGCTGGGCGGCACGGGCGAACTGGGCGTGGACATGAGCCAGTTGATCGTGGCCCCGAGCCTGGCTTACAAGCTTGCGCCTGACCACGCCATTGGTGTGGCGCCCTTGCTGGTGTACCAGCGCTTTGCGGCCAAAGGTCTGCAGGCTTTTGCGGGCATGAGCAGCGACACCGCCGCGCTGACCAACAATGGCCACGACAGCTCCACTGGCGTGGGGCTGCGCCTGGGTTACCAGGGCAAGCTCAACGACACCTGGCGCATCGGCGCGTCGTATTCACCCAAGGTGCACATGGGCCGTTTCAAGAAGTACCAGGGTCTGTTTGCGGGCGCGGGCGACTTCGACATCCCGGAAAACCTCACCCTGGGTGCGGCCTGGCAGGCCAGTCCGAGTGTGCTGCTGGCGCTGGATTACCAGCGCATCAATTACAGCGGTGTGGCTTCGGTGGGGGGGACCAGCATGGTGATGGCTCCGTTGGGGGCGGCCACCGGTCCGGGCTTTGGTTGGCGCGACATCAATGTGTGGAAACTGGGCATGCAATGGCAGGCCAGCCCGGCCTGGACCCTGCGTGCCGGTTACAACCATGGTCAGAACCCGGTGCAGGCTTCGGAGGTGACCTTCAACATCCTGGCCCCGGGCGTCGTTACCCGCCACCTGACACTGGGCGCCAGTGTTCAACTGGATACTGCGTCCGAACTGAGCATGAGCTATGTGCATGCGTTCGGCAACAGCGTGAGCGGCCCGTTCATGTTTGATCCGACCCAGACCGTGACCCTGCGCATGCACCAGAACACGCTGGGTGTGCAGTATGGCCGCCGGTTCTGACCGGTAGCAGCACAAGGGGCCTTTGGCCCCTTTTTTGTGTTCAGCTGGCGCCCAGGGTGTGCTGCCACAGGGCCATCACAGCGTCGATGTGTTGCTGCAGTGGCACCGGATCGACCTGGGTGGAGGCTTCGTCCAGCCGTGCGCGGTGTTGCTGGTGACGGAATTCGCGGTAGGCGTTGGCGGCGGCTTCGCCCACCCCCGTTGGCAGCAGGCCCGCCTGTTCGGCTCGGCGCAGCAAGGCGATGTTGCCGACGTTGCCGCGCAGATCGGGGTGGGTGGCAGACTGTGACAGCACCAGGAACTGCACGATGAATTCAGCGTCCACCATGCCGCCGGGGCTGTGTTTGAGGTCAAACAGGCCGTCGGCCACCGGGTGGGCGTCGCGCATGCGTTCGCGCATGGTGCGGATTTCGGCGCCCAGCGCGGCGACGTCGCGCGCGGCGGTGATGACGGTGTCGCGCACGGCGTCGAAGCGTTGGGCCAGTTCGGGGGTGCCGAGCACGCAGCGCGCGCGGGTGATGGCCTGGTGTTCCCAGGTCCAGGCGGTGTTGCTGCCGCGTTGTTGCTGGTAGTCGGCAAAGGCGTCGAAGGTGGTGACGAGCAGGCCGGAGTTGCCGTTGGGGCGCAGCGCGGTGTCGATTTCGTACAGGTCGCCCTCGCCGGTTTTCACGGTCAGCCAGTTGATGAGCTTGCGCACGAAGGCAGCGTAGATTTCGGCGGCCCGTTCGTCGGGATCGTCGTACACGAAAACGATGTCGAGGTCACTGCCGTAGCCCAGTTCCTTGCCGCCCAGTTTGCCGTAGCCGATGATGGCGTGGCGGGGGTCGTCGCGGTGGCGCTGTTTCAGACGCTGCCAGCACCAGCGGCCGGTGACACGCAGCACCGTGTCGGCCAGGGCGCTCAGGTCGTCGGCCACCTGCTCCACGGTCAACACGCGTTCCACGTCGCGTGCCAGGGTGCGGAACACCTCGGCGTGGTGGGCGCGGCGCAGCAGGTTGAGCAGGCTTTCCTCGTCGTCTTCGCCACTGGCGGCCAGCGCCTTGCGGCGGGCTTCCAGTTCGGCTTCGAACTGGGCGGGGTCGAACCGCTCCTGGTAGAGCTGCTGGCTGGCCAGTTCGTCGATCACGCCGGGGTGTTTGAGCAGGTAGCGCGCGGGCCATTTGGCGGCGCCGAACACATGCAGCAGCCGTTCGTGTACCGACGGTCGTTCCTGCAGCAGTGCCAGGTAGCTTTCGCGCCGCAGCAGGGGTTCTAGCCAGTCGGCCATGCGCAAGGCGGCCTGTTCGCTCACGCGGCCCTCGTCCAGCCACGCGCCGGTGCGTTGCACCAGGCGCGACAGCCGCAGCCTCGCATCTTCGCGCAGGGCCAGCACACGCGGGTGCTCGCACCAGTCGGCCACTTTGGCGGCGAACTGCGGCGGCAGCTGGGGCAGCACGGACTGCAGGTCTTCTGCCGCGGTACGGGGTTTGCCGTTGCAGTTCTTGCAGTGACCACTGGTGCCCAGCAAGGTGTCGAATTCTTGTGCCACGGTTTCGCGGTGGGCATCCAGCGTATGCAGGAAGGCACATACACCCTCAAAACCCATGGTGCGCGCAATCCAGGCCAGGTCGTCGTCGCGCGT
>CAYQTH010000144.1:0-4427 GCA_964420415.1 uncultured Macromonas sp.
AGCTGCGCAGCATCAGCTCGCCAAAGTCCACCACGCCTTCACGCTGGCACTGGTCTTCGTAGAGCTGGTAAAACTCGATTTTTTTGCGCTGGTCCTCGTCGCGCGCTGTCATTTGGTAGGGGCGCAGGCCGTCTTCCTTGCTGCCGGAAATGAACCACTGCAGTTCCTTGGGCTTGAAGCGCTCCTCGTCGATGTTGTGCTGCTTGACCAGGCGCTTGATGGCGCTGAGCTGGTCCTGCGTGTCCAGAATCTGGAAGGCCTGCGGCAGGCAGGCCAGCTTCCAGTGCGCGCGCAGCATGCGGTGGCACAAGCCATGGAAGGTGCCGATCCACATGCCGCGCACGTTCACCGGCAGCAGGGCCTGCAGACGCGTCAGCATTTCCTTGGCCGCCTTGTTGGTGAAGGTCACGGCCAGAATGCTGCCCGGCGTGGCGTAGCCGTTGCTCAGCAGCCAGGCAATCCGGGTGGTCAGGACGCGCGTCTTGCCGGAACCGGCTCCCGCCAAAATCAAGGCATGTTCCGGAGGCAGCGTGACAGCCGCCAACTGTTCGGCATTGAGAGCGTGCAACAGGGGCGGTGTCGACCCAGCTGGAGAAAAAGCATCAAACATAAGTGCTGTGATTGTAGGAAGCCCAAAACCTGAAGCCTGGGCCAGCCAGCCACTCAGGGCGCTGCAGCTGGGGCTTCCAAAGTGATTTCCACACGTCGGTTGGCGGCTCTCCCTTCGGGGCGGGCATTGGAAGCCAGGGGATGGGTGTCGGCGTAACCACTGGCACGTAAACGCGTCGGATTCAATCCACGGCTTTGCAGGTGCCGCACAACGCTGCCAGCCCGACCTGCTGCCAGCTCCCAATTAGACGGATACCGTGCCGTCTGGATCGGGAGGTTGTCGGTGTGGCCTTCGACCACGATGGTGTAGTCCGGCAATTTGTTGAGCACTGGCAGCAAACGGTCCACCACCTGCTGTCCAGACAAAGTCAAACTGGCCTCCCCGGATGAAAACAGCAGTTCACTGCTGATACGGAAGCTCACCGAGCGCTGGTTCACCTGGACATCGATATTGGCACCCAGCGAATCCAACGGCAAATCGCCCAACGGATTGGGCTGGTTATCAAGGGACGACTCCTGTTCAGCACCTTGTGACGGTGCCGCCACCGATAACTGGCCTTCGGTTACCTGTTGCCCAGCCGCGTTCTCTGACAAAGGCAGAGGAGGCACGATGCTGGTCGTAGGCGCCGCGCCTTGCGCCACCTGACTCTTAGAGGCGTGCGGTTGCTGGTCGCCGCGCCACTTGGCGGTGCTGGGTCCGGCAAAGGCAAGCATCACCACCATCATCACCAGCAGCAAGGTCATCACATCCAGATAGGTGATGAACCAGCCCTCTTCTTCCGGCACGGATTCGATGTCGGTATGCCAGCGTTCGAACCGTCCGCCCCGCGTGGCAAGACGGCGTGGACTGGCTGGCGGTGCTTCAGGCAGCGATGTGGCGGGCACTGCCATTTTGCTGACCATGGTCTGGTGCAACAGCGAATCGCTCATGGCCGCTTCCCGGCAGCCCACCAACTTTTCTTGGGCTTGCTACGTGCGCCATCGAAAATCTCATCCTCGTGGCGCGCCACAAAGGACTTCAGAGTTTCACGCATCAGCGATGGACTGCGCTTGGCGCACATCATGGAAATGCCCTGCATCACCATGTTCATCAGCACCACACGCTGGTCCGTGCGGCGTTCCAGTTTCACGGCCACGGGTTTGAACAACAGGTTCGCCGCCAGGATGCCATAGAACGTCGTCATCAAGGCCACCGCCAATTGCCGACCAATCATCCCCATGTCGCCCGCGCCTAAAATGTCCATCATGTTGATCAGGCCAACCAGGGTGCCAATCATGCCAAAGGCTGGCGCGTAACTGGCCATAACCCGGAACAACTGCGCCTCGGCCGCCTCCTGAGCGCGCAGGAGCTGGATACGCCACTGCAGCAAATCCAGAATATCCTCTTCCGGCGTGCGTTCAATCACCAGTTGCACCCCTGTGCGCAAAAACGGGTTCGTCACCCGCGGCAGAGCTTTTTCCACCGCCACCGGGTCGTCCTTGATCCACAACCGCGAAATGTCGACCAGCTCCTCAATGTCCTGCTGCGTGTACAGCCGTTCGTTCCGAATGACGGTACGGATCAAACCAAACACCCGCAACACCTCGCCCATCGGGTAGCTCAGAAACGTGGCCGCCAGTGTGCCGCCGAACACAATGCCCAGACTGGGCCAGTCAATGAACAGCCAGGGGTCATCGGCTGCAAAAAACAACACCACCGCCAGCAAGAACACGCTGGCCACCATCCCAATCAGGGTGGAAGGGTTCATTCCAAACGTTTTGGTCATGAGCTGTATCCTTGTTTCGGGTGATTGTGCCTGAACACTGGGGCACCACCTCACCGGAAAAGGCTCCCTACAATCGCGCCTCACACTTCACCCCTGATGAGGCTGCCATGAACCAACCCGTCACCGACACACCCGCCCAACGCATCGCCGTTCTCGGTATTGGCATGATGGGCGAACCCATGGCACGCCGCCTGTGTGCGGCGGGCCACCACGTGTCCGTTTGGAACCGTACACGCAACAAAGCCGAACGGCTGTGTATGCATGGCGCCAGAGTGGCAGCCACAGCAGCAGATGCCGTGCGCGACGCCCACCTCGTCATCACCCTTCTACTGAATGGCGATGCGGTGGCGGATGTGCTGTTCGCGCAAGGTGTGGCAGCGGCCTGCCGCCCCGGAACGTTGGTGCTGGACATGTCGACCATCCTGCCCGCCCAGGCGCGCGATCACGCTACAGGTGCTGGGTCGGGCCACGCAGGTCGGCCCGCACGGAACAGGTCAACTGGCCAACTGGCCAACCAGATGATCGTGGGCATCACTATCGGCGCGGTGGCCGAAGCTCTGTTGTTGTGCCAAAAAGGTGGGGCCGAGATGGCCCAGGTGCGACAGGCCATCAGCGGCGGTTTTGCTGACAGCCGCATCCTGCAGGTACACGGCCAACGCATGGTGGAACGCGACATTGCCAAGCGCGGCTCCATGGCGGTGCAATTGAAAGACCTGCGCAACGCGCTGAACACGGCGAAAGAACAGGATTTCCAGGCCTCATCACTGCCTTGTTTGAGCAGCTCTACGCCAGCGGCGTGGCACACGGCTTGGCCGAACACGACCAGCCTGCCCTGTTCCAAGAACTGGCTCAGCGCAACGGGTTGGCATCAACAAAAAAGGGCGAACCGAATCGGCCCGCCCTTTTTGACAACGCTTGTCAGCCGTGCTTACTTGCTGAAACGGCCCTTGCCGCCACCACTGGGCTTGCCTCCTTGCGGACGAGGACCACGTCGATCAACCGAACGGCTGTCGTTGGCGAAACCGAAACGCGCACCCTCACCGGGCGGACGGCTGCCACGACCCTGACCTTGGCCATGGCCAAATCCTTGAGCAGCAGCACCGGCGTGCTCGCGGCGGCCGAAACCACCGTGGCCTTGACCATGGCTGTGGCCACGGTCACCGCTCGGATGACGCTGCTCGGCACCAAAACCACGCGGTTCCGCACCGAAACCACGGCCTTCGCCGCCGTCACGCCCCTGGCCGCCGAAGCCGCCATGGCCACGGAAACCGCCACCAAAGCCGCCCTTGTTGCCGCCAAAGCCACGGTCACCACCACGGCCATCACCGCGAAAGTCACCGCCGCGGCCACGACCTGGGCCGCCACGGCGTTCCTGGCGCGGTTCGTAGACGGGCTTCTTCGGCTCCAGGCCAGCAATGGTCTGGGTCTTGATCGGCTGCTGGCTGTAAGCTTCGATCTCGCCAATCTTGCGGCGATCACGGAACTCGGCAAAAGTCACTGCCAAACCTTGGCGCCCAGCACGGCCGGTACGGCCAATGCGGTGCGTGTAGTCTTCGGCCTTCATGGGCAAACCATAGTTGAACACGTGCGTGATCGTCGGCACGTCAATGCCGCGCGCGGCCACATCGGTTGCCACCAGAATCTGCACCTGGCCGCTGCGCAGCGCCATCAGGCGGCGGTTACGCAGACCTTGGCTCAGAGCGCCATGCAAAGCCACAGCGGCAAAACCCACTTGCTGCAGTTCTTCGGCCAGCGCATCGCATTCGATCTGGGTGCTGGAAAACACAATGGCCTGGTTGATGGAAGCATCGCGCAGCCAGTGGTCCAGCAGTTGGCGCTTGTGCTGCGGGCTGTCGCACCAGAACAGTTGCTGCTCGATATTGCTGTGCTTGTCTTGCGGGCTGTCGATTTGCAGCTTTTGCGGTTGGCGCATCACGCGGGTGGCCAAGGACTGGATGCGCGGCGCAAAGGTGGCGCTGAACATCATGGTCTGGTGGCGCTGGATCGTCAGTTGGTTGACTTCGGCCAAGTCATCGGCAAAACCCAGGTCCA
>CAYQTH010000145.1:0-4400 GCA_964420415.1 uncultured Macromonas sp.
AGCCGCGAATACTTCACCATGGACGACAAGCTGTCCAAGGTGGTGAGCGAAACCTTCGTCAAGCTCTACCAGCAGGGTTTGATTTACCGCGGCAAACGCCTGGTCAACTGGGACCCGGTGCTGATGAGCGCCGTGTCTGACCTGGAAGTGGAAAGCGAAGAGGAAGACGGCAGCCTGTGGCACATTGCCTACCCGCTGGCCAATGGCGAAGGCCAGTTGGTGGTGGCCACCACCCGGCCCGAAACCCTGCTGGGCGACGTGGCCGTGATGGTGCACCCGGAAGACGAGCGCTACGCCCACCTGATCGGCCAGTACGTGAAGCTGCCGCTGTGCGACCGCGAGATCCCGGTGATTGCCGACGCCTACGTGGACAAGGAGTTCGGCACCGGCGTGGTGAAGGTGACCCCGGCGCACGACCCGAACGACTACGCCGTGGGCCAGCGCCACCAGTTGCCTATGATCTGCGTGCTGACGCTGGACGCGAAGGTCAACGACCACGGCCCCGAAAAGTACCGCGGCCTGGACCGCTTCGTGGCACGCAAGCAGATCGTAACGGACCTGGAAACCGCCGGCCTGCTGGTGGAAGTCAAAAAGCACAAGCTGATGGTGCCGCGCTGCGCCCGCACCGGCCAGGTGGTGGAACCCATGCTGACCGACCAGTGGTTCGTCGCCATGAGCAAGGTCAGCGAGCAGGACCCGACCGGCAAATCCATCGCCCAAAAAGCCATCGACGCCGTGCAAAGCGGCCAAGTCACCTTCGTGCCCGAAAACTGGGTCAACACCTACAACCAATGGATGAACAACATCCAGGACTGGTGCATTTCCCGCCAACTGTGGTGGGGCCACCAGATTCCGGCCTGGTACGACGTGGAAGGCAACGTCTACGTGGCGCGCAACGCCGACGAAGCGCAAGCGCAACTGCAGGCCTACGCCGCCAACCTGAGTGAAACGCAACGCGCCGCCTTGCTGGCTGGCGGCCTGAAGCGCGACGAAGACGTGCTCGACACCTGGTACTCCAGCGCGCTGGTGCCGTTCAGCACCCTGGGCTGGCCGGAACAGACCAGCGACTACGACCTCTACCTCCCCAGCAGCGTCCTCGTCACCGGCTACGACATCATCTTCTTCTGGGTCGCCCGGATGATCATGATGACAACCCACTTCACCGGCAAAGTGCCATTCAAGCACGTCTACATCCACGGCCTGGTGCGCGACGCCCAAGGCCAGAAGATGAGCAAGTCCGAAGGCAACGTGCTGGACCCGGTTGACCTGATCGACGGCATCGAACTGGCCCCCTTGCTGGACAAACGCACCACCGGCCTGCGCAAGCCCGAAACCGCGCCCAAGGTGCGCAAGCAAACCGAAAAGGAGTTCCCGGACGGCATCCCTGGCTATGGTGCCGATGCGCTGCGCTTCACCTTTGCCGCACTCGCCAGCCTGGGCCGCAGCATCAACTTTGACAGCAAGCGCTGCGAGGGCTACCGCAACTTCTGCAACAAGCTGTGGAACGCCACCCGCTTCGTGCTGATGAACTGCGAAGGCCACGACTGCGGGCTGGACAACCACACCTCAGACCAGTGCGCCGCGGGCGGCTACCTGGCGTTCAGCCAGGCCGACCGCTGGATCGTCTCGCGTCTGCAACGTGTGGAAGCCGAAGTGGCCAAGGGCTTTGCCGACTACCGCCTGGACAACGTGGCCAACACCATCTACGAATTCGTGTGGAACGAGTTCTGCGACTGGTACCTGGAAATTGCCAAGGTGCAAGTGCAAACCGGCACCCCGGCGCAACAGCGCGCCACCCGCCGCACGCTGATCCGCACGCTGGAAACCATCCTGCGGCTGGCACACCCCATCATCCCCTTCATCACCGAGGAACTGTGGCAGAAGGTGGCTCCGGTGGCTGGCCGCCCAGGGGATTCCGTCAGCGTGGCCGCCTACCCAGTGAGCCAGCCCGAGCGCATCGACGAGGCCGCCGAAACCAGCGTAGCCCAGTTGAAGGCCCTGGTGGACGCCTGCCGCAACCTGCGCGGTGAAATGAACGTGTCGCCCGCGCAGCGCCTGCCGCTGTACGCCGTGGCGAACGACGCAACCGGTGCAGGCTTCCTCAACAGCGTGGCCCCGGTGCTGCAGTCCCTGGCCAAGTTGAGCGAGGTAAAGGTGTTTGCCGACGAAACCAGCTGGAGTACCGCCGCCCAGGCCGCCCCAGTGGCCGTGGTGGGCACCGCACGCTTGTGCCTGTTCATGGAAATCGACGTGGCCGCCGAAAAAGTCCGTCTGGCCAAGGAAACCGCGCGCCTGCAAGGCGAAATCGCCAAGGCCAACGGCAAGCTGGGCAACGAAGCCTTCGTGGCCAAGGCCCCGCCCGCCGTGATTGAGCAAGAAAAGAAACGCGTGGCCGACTTCAGCGCCACCCTGGCCAAACTCCAGGAACAACTGCAACGCCTGGGCTGACGCCCTGCCCAATCAAGGAAACCCGTGAGCACACTGCCACCCTGCCCGCAATGCCAATCGACCTATGTGTACGCCGATGGCGACTTGCTGATCTGCCCGGAATGCGCTCACGAGTGGAATCCGAACAGCGCCCCCGCCGCCGAGACCGCTCGCGTCTGGAAAGACGCCAACGGCAATGTGCTGCAAGACGGTGACACCGTGACCTTGATCAAGGATTTGAAGCTCAAAGGCTCGTCCACGGTCATCAAGGTCGGCACCAAGGTGAAAAACATCCGGCTGATTGAAGGTGACCACGACATCGACTGCAAAGTCGATGGCATTGGCCCCATGCAACTCAAAACCGAGTTTGTGAAAAAGGCCTGACAACGCCGTTTCCTCACGCACCGCCCGCGCTCACGCACGAGGCGGTTTTTTCATGCCCGAGCGTGCCCGATCACCCCCGTCGTGTTAAAAATCACCCTTCATCCGGGCTTGCACAAACTGGAAAATATCCTGACATGACCCATCCTCCCCACCAGGCCACGCCGTGGTTCGCCGGTTTCACCACCCGGCGCATCCACACGCGAGGGGTGGACATCCACCTGCGCACCGGCGGCAACCCCAGCGGCCCACCTCTGCTGCTGGTGCACGGGTTTCCGCAATCGCACGTGATGTGGCAGATGCAATGCGCAGGCCATCTGAGCGGCGAGGCCCTGGATGCGGGCCATTTCATTCCCGAAGAACTGCCCGACCTGACCGCCGCCGCCTGCGGCGCTTTATGGCAGGCTGAAACCACCGGGACCCGCTCAGCCCCGCGCGTTCAAAGGCTCAGCGCCGCTTCAGGACAGTCACAAACTCCGGACCCGCCGTTTCCTGCCCGACCAAGGCGTTACCCGTTTGCTGGGCAAACGCCTGAAAATCACGCACCGAATTCGTGTCCGTGGTCACCACTTTCAACAACTGGCCACTGCTCATCTCTGCCAGTGCCTTTTTGGCCTTCAGAATCGGCAAAGGGCAATTCAAGCCACGGGCATCGAGTTCACGGTCTGCGTTCATGATGAATCCTTCTTCCCAGGCATTTTAAGCCGCAGGCGGGTCTATAAAACGCGGCTCCACGCCCCGCGAACGCAGCCAGTCGGCCAAAGCCAGACCCGTGCCCGCCGACCAGCACCGCACATCCTGGGGCGCCATCAGTTTGTATTCGGCCAGCTCGGGCGACAAACGCACTTCGCCCCGCGCCTGGGCATGGTAGGTGATGATGACCTGGTTCATGCGCTGGAACGCATGCACCCCCACCAGGGTCAGGTGCTCCACGGTCAGTCCGGTTTCCTCGGCCACTTCGCGCCGAATACCTTCTTCCGGCGTTTCCCCAGCTTCCATGAAACCGGTGATGAGCGCAAACATGCGCTGCGTCCAGGCCGCGTTGCGCGCCAACAGCACCTTGCCGTCCAGTTCCACAATGGCCGCCAGCACCGGCACCGGGTTGTTCCAGTGGGTAAAGTCGCAGGCCGGACAGCGCAAGCGCGCCTTGGGGCCGCCATCTTCTTCTTGCACACGCAGCGCCAGCGGCGTGGCGCACTGGGGGCAATAGCGGAAGTGGTTGTCCATGTTCACCCCAGAAACACGCCCGTCGACAGGTAACGGTCGCCACGGTCGCACACCACGAAAGCGATGGTGGCATTTTCCACCGTGGCGGCGATCTGCTGCGCCACCCAGCAGGCGCCTGCGGCCGAAATGCCGGCGAAAATGCCTTCTTCCCGCGCCATGCGGCGGCACATTTCTTCGGCATCGGCCTGGCTCACGTACACCAGCTCGTCCACCGCCTTGGGGTCGTAAATCTTGGGCAGGTATTCCTGCGGCCACTTGCGGATGCCGGGGATGCGCGACCCTTCGCTGGGTTGTGCGCCGATGATGCGGATGGCCGGGTTCTTTTCCTTCAAAAAGCACGACACGCCGGTGATGGTGCCGGTGGT
>CAYQTH010000146.1:0-4299 GCA_964420415.1 uncultured Macromonas sp.
AGCCCGCACGGCCGCATGAGCCCGTTCCAGCAGGCGCAAATGTTCAGCCTGCTGGATGGGAACATCCACAACATTGCCATTGAAGGCGTGTTCGACGACTGCCAGGACATCGTCAAGGCGGTGTCGAACGACCTGGAGTTCAAGCGCAAGTACCGCATCGGCACAGTGAACTCCATCAATTGGGCGCGTTTGCTGGCCCAGGTGGTGTACTACTTTGCAGGCTACATCCAGGCTACGGAATCGAACAGCCAGAAGGTCAGCTTCACGGTGCCGTCGGGCAACTTTGGAAATGTGTGCGCCGGCCATGTGGCCCGCATGATGGGCCTGCCCATCCACCAGCTGGTGGTGGCCACCAACGAAAACGACGTGCTGGACGAGTTTTTTCGCACCGGTGTGTACCGCGTGCGCGGCAGTGCCGACACGTTCGAGACCTCCAGCCCGTCGATGGATATTTCCAAAGCCAGCAACTTCGAGCGTTTCGTGTTCGACCTGCTGGGCCGCGATGCGGCGCAAACCAAAGCGCTGTTCGGCGATGCGCTGAACAACGCAGGCAAATTCGACCTGAGCAACAGCCCGTACTTTGCACAGGCCGCCAGCCGTTACGGCTTCATCAGCGGCAAGAGCACCCACGCCAACCGCCTGGCCACCATCAAGGACACCTGGGAACGCTTCGGCCAGATGATCGACACCCACACCGCCGACGGCGTCAAGGTGGCGCGCGAGCATTTGACCGCTGGTGTGCCGATGATCGTGCTGGAAACGGCGCTGCCGATCAAGTTCGCGGCCACCATTGTGGAAGCACTGGGCCGCGAACCGGAACGCCCGGCCAAGTTCGAAGGCATTGAAGCGTTGCCCAAACGCGTGCAGGTGATGGCGGCCGAGGCGGAAAAGGTCAAGGCGTACATTGCCGCGCATTGCCCGGTGTGAGCCAGCGCATGGCTGAAGCAGCACCCAACCCCAAGCCCGGTCTGCTGCCGTTGGACGAAGCGCTGCAGACCTTGCTGCAGCAGGCGGTGCCGCTGGCCCGCACTGAGGCGGTAAACACGTTCGAAGCCGATGGCCGTGTGCTGGCCCAGGCGGTTGTAGCATCCCTCAACGTGCCCGCCTACGACAACAGCGCCATGGACGGTTATGCCGTGCGCGTGGCAGACGTGGGCGCTGCACAGGCAGCCGGGCAGGGTCTGGCGGTGTCGCAACGGGTGGCCGCAGGCCAGGTCCCCGGCGCGTTGCAGCCCGGCACAGTGGCGCGCATTTTCACGGGTGCCCCGGTGCCGCCTGGGGCCGATGCGGTGGTCATGCAGGAAGACGCCGCCTTGGCCGATGAACGCGACGGCCAAAGCTGGGTGACATTCCAGAAGCCGGTCCAGGCCGGGCAGAACATACGCCATGCGGGCGAAGACGTGCAATCCGGCAGCACCGTGCTGGCTTTGGGCACACGCTTGGGCCCAGCCGAATTGGGGCTGGCCGCCAGCCTGGGTTGCGCACAGTTGCAAGTGGCGGTTCGGCCACGCGTGGCACTGCTGTCTACGGGCGATGAATTGGTGATGCCCGGTGAAGTACCGCCCGAACAACTGCCTGCTGGGGCGGTCTACAACTCCAACCGTTTCTTCCTGCGCACGCTGTTGCAGCGCCTGGGGTGTGAGGTGACGGACCTGGGCATCGTGCCCGATGACCGCGCGGCGACTGAACACGCCTTGAGCGCAGCAGCCCAGGCGCACGACCTGATCCTGACCAGCGGCGGCGTGTCGGTGGGCGAGGAAGACCACATCAAACCTGCCGTGCAAACGCTGGGTGAATTGAACCTGTGGCACATCGCCATCAAGCCGGGCAAACCGTTTGCCTATGGCTGGGTGCGCAGGCCGGGCCACGCCCTGGATGCGGGTGAGCGTTGCCATTTCATCGGCTTGCCGGGCAACCCTGTGTCCAGCTTTGTGACCTTCGCGTTGCTGGTGCGGCCGTTCCTGCTGCGTTTGCAGGGTGTCACAGGGGCCGAGGCCGAAGGCTTGCCACCCGCCTGGACATTGCCGGCGCATTTCAATGTAACCAAGGCCGACAAGCGCCGTGAATTCCTGCGTGTACGGCGCAATGCCGCAGGGGGGCTGGACCTGTTCGACCACCAGGGCTCCGGCGTGCTGACTTCCATGGCCTGGGGCGATGGTCTGGTGGACAACCCCGCAGGCAGCACCGTGACGCACGGCGAATGGGTGCGTTACCTGCCATTCGATCAACTCTTGCGCTGAAAGGGGCGGGCAGTGCAGGTTCGAGTGCGTTTCTTCGCCAGCATCCGGGAAATGGTGGGCACGGGCGGTTTGACCTGGCAGACCCAGGCCGCGCACGTGGGCGGTTTGCGGGACGAACTTGTGGCCCAAGGCGGGCCGTGGACCGAGGCGCTGGCGCGCGGCAAAGCCGTGCGAGCTTCGCTCGACCAGGTCATGGCCCATGATTCCACCCCATTGCACGAAGGGTGCGAGGTGGCGTTTTTTCCGCCCGTGACCGGAGGTTGACCATGCCCGCGAACCAGCCGCGCGTCAGCATCCAGACCGCAGACTTCGACCTGAGCGCCGAAGTGGCGGCCCTGCGGGCTGGGGATGCCCGAGTGGGTGCCGTGTGTGCCTTTGTCGGCACCGTGCGCGACCGCAACGATGGCCAGTCCGTCAGCACAATGGAACTGGAACACTACCCCGGCATGACGGAAAAGGCCATCGAAGCCATGGTAGATGCCGCTTGCCAGCGGTTTGAGCTGTTTGGGGTGCGCGTTATCCACCGAGTCGGCCTGTTGCAGCCGCAAGACCAGATCGTGCTGGTGGCGGTGACCTCGGCCCACCGGGGCGCAAGCTTCCAAGCCTGTGAATTTTTGATGGACTACCTGAAAACCCAGGCGCCGTTCTGGAAGAAGGAACAGACGCCCGAAGGCGCACGCTGGGTCGATGCCCGAGTGAGTGACGACGCGGCCCTGGCACGCTGGGGCATTGCCGCGCCCAACGCCTGAATCGCCACAGCCCTCAAAGGGCTAGAACACCCCCAGCGCCAACCCCGTGGCCAATGCCGCGCCCATGTCGCGGCACAGGGCCAGGTCTTCAGCCCCAATGTGTTTGGGGACCAGAATGGCCTCCGGTGTCTGGGCGTGGGTGCACACGATGATGGGTTCTGCCGCCTGTTTCAGCCGCCAGCCAGTGGCAATGCGGTCGATCTGGCGCACGGCGTTGTGCCCGTCGCTGCCCGCGCACACCAGCAAGGCATAGGGTCGGCCGTTGATGCGGTCCAGCGCCGGGTAATAACAGCGGTCGAAAAAGTCTTTCATCAGACCCGAAATGGCGGCCAGGTTTTCGGGCGTGGCGAAAATGTAGCCGTCGGCGGCGAGTACATCGTCCGGTGTTGCCTCCGTGGCGTGCAGCATGCGGGTCTGCACCGCCGTTTCCGTGGCTGCGCCTTCGCGCGCCGCCTGCGCCATTTGCGTGGCGCCGCCGGTGTGCGAGTGGTAAACGATGAGCAGGGTTTTCGGGTTCATGGCGTGTGCCGTTTCACAAGCAGTCTAGCCTCAACAGCCCACGTGGGCTAGACAGCCGTGAGCCTGCCCTTGAAAATGCCCGGCATACCCCCAACTCTGCGTCAATCTGATTCACACCGGGAGCACCGATATGCGGATTGAAAAACTCACCACCAAGTTCCAGGAAGCCCTGGGCGAAGCCCAGACCCTGGCCTTGGGCCAGGACCACGCCTACATTGAGCCAGCGCACGTGCTGCTGGCCATGCTGCGCCAGCAAGACGGCCCCAAGGCCCTGCTGCAGCGTGCAGGTGTGAACGTGGCTGCGCTGACGCAGGCCACGGAAGCCGCCGTGCAGAAACTGCCACAGGTGCAGGGACAGGAACAGGTCCAAGTGGGGCGCGACACGGTCACGCTGCTGCAAGCGGCCGAGAAAGAAAGCATCAAACGCGGCGACCAGTTCGTGGCCAGCGAACTGTTTCTGCTGGCCCTGGCTGACAGCAAGACGGGTTTGGCCGACGAGGCACGCAAGGCCGGGCTGAAACGCCAGCCCCTGGAAACGGCCATTGCCGCTGTGCGTGGCGGACAAAAGGTGGACAACCCCGAGGCCGAAGGCCAGCGCGAAGCCCTGAAGAAATACACCCTGGACCTGACCGAACGCGCCGCACAGGGCAAGCTGGACCCGGTGATTGGCCGCGACGACGAAATCCGCCGCGCCATCCAGGTACTGCAGCGGCGCACCAAGAACAACCCGGTGCTGATCGGCGAGCCCGGCGTGGGCAAGACCGCGATCGTCGAGGGCCTTGCCCGGCGCA
>CAYQTH010000147.1:0-4293 GCA_964420415.1 uncultured Macromonas sp.
TTCCTGGCCAACATGAGCCACGAAATCCGCACGCCCATGAACGCCATCCTGGGCATGCTGCAGCTGCTGCAAACCACCTCGCTGACCGCCCGTCAGGCCGATTACGTCGGCAAAACCCAGGGAGCGGCCAAGTCGCTGCTGGGCATCCTGAACGACATCCTCGACTTCTCCAAGGTCGAAGCCGGCAAAATGCAACTGGACCCCGAGCCCACCGTGATCGACGACTTGATGCGTGAGCTGGGGGTCATCATGGCCAGCAATCTGGGACAAAAATCACTGGAACTGCTGTTCGACTTGGATACCCACCTGCCGCCTGTGCTGGTGCTGGATGCCTTGCGTTTGAAGCAAGTGCTGATCAACCTGGCAGGCAATGCCATCAAGTTCACCAGCGAAGGGGAAGTGCTGCTCAGGGTGCGGCAAACCCGGCGCGAAGGTAACCGTGTCTGGCTGCATTTCGCGGTCAAGGACTCAGGCATTGGCATCAGCGCCGAGCACCTGGAACACATCTTCGAAGGGTTCTCGCAAGCCGAAGCATCCACCTCACGGCGCTTTGGGGGCACCGGTCTGGGCCTGGCCATCAGCCGCCGTCTGGTGGCCCTGATGGAAGGCGAACTGGCTGTCGAAAGCACAGAGGGCCAGGGCAGCACCTTCCATTTCGAAATCCCGCTGCACATTCCCGACACCACCACCCCGCTGCCGCATCCGGTACAGCCCGTGCGCCAACACATCGTTTTGCTGGTCGACGACAACCCTCTGGCGCGTTCTGTGCATGCCCGGCAGCTGCGTGCCCTGGGCTGTTATGTGGACAGTGCCGCCAGCACAGCCCAAGCCCTGGAAATGGCCCAGGCTCGCCTGGAACGGGAACACAACTACGACACGGTATTTCTGGATGCCTGCATGCCCGAGGCCGATGGCTGGTCTGCCGCGCAGGCCTTGCACAGCCTTTGGCTCGACCACGCACAGGCACAGCAGCCGCGCATCATCATGCTCAGCACCCACGCCCCAGCCAGCCTCCAGCGGGCCGGGCAAATGCCCTGGCTCGATCAACTGATTGCCAAACCCGTCACACCCGGCATGCTGCGGGAAGCGCTGGAACCCCGCAACCACGCGCCAAGCGCTCCCGCATCTTCCGTACCAGACAAACGGCGTGAGCTGGCCAATCTGCGCATACTGCTGGTGGAAGACAACCCCATCAATCAGCAAGTGGCGTGCGAATTGCTACGCGCGCAAGGAGCCGAAGTGGCCGTGGCCCAGCATGGCCAGGAAGCGCTCGACTGGCTTGCGCAGCCAGGTCACCAGGCAGACGTGGTGCTGATGGACATGCAAATGCCCGTGATGGACGGACTGGAAGCCACGAAGGCCATACGGCAGCACCTCGGCTTCACAGACCTGCCCATCATCGCCATGACCGCCAACGCGATGCCTGCCGACCGCGACTTGTGCCTGGCGGCAGGCATGAACGACCACATCGGTAAACCCTTCGACATGCTGCACCTGGTGCGTATGCTGTTGCGGTGGACAGGACACCAGCCCCCCGCCACGGACCACCGCACGGATGCCCCGACCACGTCCCTGCCGGCGTTCGACCCAGAAGGTGCGGTCGAACGCTTTGGCGGGGACCTCAAGCTCTACCGCAAAATGCTGGAGCATTTCGTTACCGACACCCCCAAGCGCCTAGAACAGGTGCAACAGCACTGGACACACAGCCTGGCCGACACCGCCGCGGCCAGCCACTCGCTCAAAGGCAGCGCCGCGACGCTGGGCATGAACCAACTGGCCCAGGCCACCGCCGCGCTGGAACTGCATGCCAAACAGTTCCTCGGACCGGTTACCCCTCCTCTTGCCCAGGCGTGGCCCATACAGCTGCTGGATGGCCTCCTGCAAGCCGCCCAGCAGTCCATGAACGACGCCAACACCTGGTTGCTGGAGCACAGGCAAGCCACCGAACCCGCCCTGCCTTCCGTGCAAAACACCGACACGACCCAGTTGCACCAACCCTTGCTGCAACTGGCCACCCTGCTGGAATCGTCCGACATGCAATCGTTGGAACTCTATGACCAATTGATGCAGGACCACGGCCTCAGCCAGGCACCAGAATGGGCCGCACTTCACAAAGCCATGAGCGTGCTGGACCTTGAAGCCGCCGCCGAAGCCGTACAAAAACTGCTGGGCGACCTGCCACAATCCACCCTATCCGGCCCCCCACCAGCCACCCCATGAAGACACCCGATTCAGCTTCCAGCGCCTCTGAGCCCGACGCAACCCCGCTGCTATGGGCCTTTCCGCGCCAACCGCGGCTGTTGGTGGTGGACGATCAGGTGCTGCATATCCAACTGCTGCACCATTCATTGCCTGCAGGGTGCCAAGTGTTCATGGCCACCAATGGTCTCCAGGCTGTGCGCTTGGCCGACGAGCGCCAGGCCGACCTCATCTTGCTGGACGTGGAAATGCCAGGCATGGATGGTTTTGCCACACTGCAACAGTTGCGTGGAAATCCTGCAACACGGCACATCCCGGTCATCTTCATCACCGCGCATACCGGCGCAGAGATGGAAGCCAAGGCACTGGAAGCCGGCGCCGTGGACTACATATCGAAACCCATCAACCCTGCCGTGGTCAGGGCCAGGGTCCACACACACTTACAACTCAAGTTCCAGTCCGACTTCCTGCGCCAGTGGGTGTACATCGACGGTCTCACCGCCATCCACAACCGGCGCCACTTTGACGAACAGCTCGCCATCGAATGGGCGCGGTCCCAGCGCCACAACCAGCCTTTGTGCTTGGTCCTGTTTGATGTGGACCATTTCAAAGCCTACAACGACCACTATGGGCATTTACAAGGTGACCAAGCCTTGCGCAACGTGGCCAGCGCGGCCAGGGCTGCGCTGCTGCGGCCCGGCGACCTGCTGTGCCGCTACGGTGGCGAGGAGTTTGCCTGTCTGCTGCCGGCCACAACACTGAGCGACGCGGCGCAGGTAGCGGAAAGAATACGTCTGGGCGTGCAAGGCCTGCAACTGCCCCATCTCCTCAATCAGCCCAGTCACATCTTGACCATCAGCCTCGGGGTGGCAGCAAATACAGCGTGCGCAAGCCCAGAAGAGTTCGTGGCACAGGCCGACCGGCAACTTTACCGGGCCAAACACGACGGCAAGAACCGCGTAGCACACCCCGAATAAAGAACTGGACACAACCAGTTCAATCCCCACAGCTGTTTTCGGCCAAAGCCAGCACGTGCCTCAAGCTACGCTTGCACCATGAGCAACAGATTTGAACGCTTCATAGGCATCGATTATTCCGGGGCGGCAACGCCCAGCAGCAGCCTCAAAGGTTTGCGCGTGTACCTGGCAACCCAGGAACGTGAAGCAGTTGAAGTGCTACCGCCGTCCAGCCCCCGTAAATACTGGACCCGACAGGGCATTGCACACTGGTTGCTGGAAACCTTGCGGGAACCGATACCCACCCTGGTGGGGATCGACCATGGTTTTTCGTTTCCTTTGCGGTATTTCGAACACCATCGGCTGGCTCCTGACTGGGATAAGTTCTTGCGGGACTTCCAGCGGCATTGGCCAACCGACGGGCAGTACGTGTATGTTGACTTCGTTCGCGACGGCTCGGTGGGCAACGGCGCCGAGCGCCAAGGCAGTTCCAAGTGGCGTCGTATCACCGAAGAACGCTGCCGGGCGAAGTCGGTGTTTCACTTCGATTGCCAAGGTTCAGTGGCGAAGTCCACCCACGCCGGACTTCCCTGGCTGCTGTTTCTGCGACTGCATCTGGGTACAAACCTGCACTTCTGGCCCTTCGACGGTTTCTCGGTTCCCGCCGGGTGTTCAGCCATTCTGGAAGCCTACCCTGCGCTGTACAAACACCGTTTCTCGGCACAGCCCGGGATGACCGGGGACCAGCACGACGCTTGTTCTGTTGCCAGTTGGCTCAGGCAAGCCGACGCGAGCGGGGAACTTGAAGCCGCGTTGCACCCGGTCATGGACCCTGGCATGCAACTGCTGGCCAGAACGGAAGGCTGGATTCTGGGCGTAGCCTGATCAGATCGTCCAGCGCGGTTCTGCGGTACCCGTGGGGGGCCGTGTAGCGGAAAACCCAGCTACAGCTTTTGGCGTCGCCACCGATACGGAGCAGCAGCCCGCCCCCGTCGGTATGGTCGCCGGGCTTGGCATTCAGAACCTCACGGACTGTGAGGGCGTGTAAAAGATTTCTAGCCATGTTGACACTCCAGAACGGGCCGTTTCTGTTTCCGCCATCGTTTCCGCCATCAAAGCGTTGCATAGGCGGTGCACC
>CAYQTH010000148.1:0-4228 GCA_964420415.1 uncultured Macromonas sp.
CCCGCGAGCCGTCCAGCCCCAGGCGGCGCGAGCGCAGCGCCACCTGGGCGCCGCTTTCCTCGCCCGTCACGTAGAGGGTGTCCATGCCCGTGCGCTGGAGCGCATCCAGGGCTTGCAGCAGCAGGGTCGATTTGCCTATGCCAGGGTCGCCGCCGATCAGCACCACGCCACCTTCCACCACGCCGCCGCCCAGCACGCGGTCCAGTTCGCCCAGGCCGGTGGGTGTGCGCGCCACATCGGTGGCTTCTATGTCGCTCAGCACCGCCAGTTCGGCGCTGGGGGCCAGCCCTTTGGGGGCACTGCTCAGGCGGTTTTTACTGGCTGCTGGCGCTTCGGCCACGGTTTCCACCAGGCTGTTCCAGGCGTTGCAGTGCGGGCATTTGCCCAGCCAGCGCGGGGTGGTGCCGCCGCATTCGTTGCAGGCATACAGGGTTTTGTCTTTGGCCATGCCCAGACTCTAGCAGTCTGCGAAGAGATTTTGGGTCAGTTGACTCGGTATCAGCGGTCAACCGCGTCATGCGCTAGCATGGGGCCATTCATAAAGACAGGAGACTTTTCATGAGCTTGGTGCGGGTGTTTGAGTCCATACACATTGGCAATGCCGTAGTGCCCAACCGGGTGGTGCGTTCTGCGCACGACACAGGTTTCAACCGTGGCAGCATTGGCGATGCATTCATTCATTACCACGCCGAGCGTGCCAAGGGCGGGGTGGGGCTCACGATACTGGAAGCGGGCGCTGTGCACCGCAGCGCCGCGTTGGGTTTGCGTGTGGACGATGACGCCGTGGTGGACGGTTACCAACGTCTGATGGCCGCTTGCCGGCCCCATGGCATGAAGGTGTTTCAGCAGCTCTGGCACGGCGGGCACCAGTACTACGGGCTGGGCGGCAGCGTGCCCTGGAGCGCCTCGGACGTGCCCAGCCCGAACAATGGCGCGGTGCCACTGCCCATGACGCAAGCCATGATTGATGAGGTCATCGGCGCCTTTGCCTCTGCCGCGGTCCGGTGCCAACAGGGCGGGTTGGACGGTGTCGAACTCCATGCAGCGCATGGTTATTTGTTCCACCAATTCCTGTCCCCCATCACCAACCGGCGCACGGACGCTTACGGTGGACCGCTGGTCAACCGGATGCGGTTGTTGCGCGACGCTCTGCTGGCGGTGCGCGCGGCCGTAGGGGCCAGGTTCCCGGTCGGCATACGCGTGAGTGCCAGCACGGCGGCTGGCGGCTTGAAGGAAGACGAACTGAACCAGGTGGTGCGCACGCTGGAAGACGAAGGGCTGGTCGATTTCGTTGATGTGTCCCATGGCGACTACTACAACATGGACGCCATCATTGGCGGCATGCACCGGCCCACGGGGTACGAACTGGAGTCGAGCCAGAAAATACTGGCCGGAGTGCGTGTGCCGCGCATCGTGACCGGGCGTTTCCGCACCCTGGACGATGTGGAGCAGGTGTTGCGGGAGGGGCAGGCCGATCTGGTGTCCATGGTCCGGGCGCACATTGCCGACCCCGCCATCGTGGTCAAAACCCGGGAGGGCCGCGCAGACCAGGTGCGGCCTTGCCTGGGGTGCAGCCAGGGGTGCCTGGGCGGTGCGGCGCGCACGGGGCAAATTGGCTGCACCGTCAATCCGGTGGTGGGGATGGAAGGCTCGTTGTCCGAGTCCCTGATCACTTTGGCAGAGCAGCCCAAAAAAGTGCTGGTCGTGGGCGGTGGCCCGTCCGGACTGGAGGCAGCACGGGTGGCCGCCTTGCGCGGGCACCGGGTGGTGCTGGCCGAAGCGGGTGCCGATTTGGGCGGTGCGGTCAACGTGGCCAAACGCGCGCCCAAGCTGTACGGGTTGGCCGACATCACCGAATGGCTGGAGCGCGAGGTCTATCGGTTGGGGGTGGGGGTCCGGCTCAACACCTACATGGACGCCGATGCGGTCCGGGCCGAACAGGCCGACCACGTGATCGTTGCCACCGGCTCCCTGCCGCGCGTGGACGGGTTCCAGATGGCGGTGCCTGGCGAACCTGTCGCGGGCATTGCCCAGCCGCAGGTGGTCAGCTCCACCGATTTGCTCACTTCGCCCGACCTCAAACTGGGTGCATCGGCCGTGGTGCTGGACGATGTGGGCCACTACGAAGCCATCGCGGCCGCGGAGTATTTGATTGAAAAAGGTGTCGCGGTGACGTGGGTGACGCGCTTTTCGATGTTCGCGCCCCAGGTGGAAATGTTCAACCGTTCGGCCCCGGCGCTGGAGCGGCTGTACCGGGGGCAATTCGAATTGCTGGTACGGCACCAATTGCTGGAAGTCAAGGCCAACGAGTGCGTGGTGAAGCCTTTGCAGGGGCAGCGGCCACGCACGGTACCGGCGGATCTGGTGGTCGTGGTGCAACCAGGGGAGCCCCTGCGCGAACTGCACGACGAATTGAGGGGGCAGGTACCAGGTTTGTCACTGGTCGGGGATGCTGCCACGCCGCGCGATGTGCAGGCGGCCATCGCCGAAGGGCATTTCGCGGTACGCACGCAGTTGTAATTTCCAGGGCCTCACGCCAGATCAAGGTGGGCGAACACTTCGTCCATCTGTTGGGTAAAGTCGCTCAGCGCATGGTCGCTGCCTTCCAGCAGTCGCAGTTTGCAGCCGGGGTAGCGTGCCACCATCTCGCGCCAGTCCAGCACCTCGTCCCCTTTGGCAATGATGGCCAGCATCCTTTCCGGGTGGGGCAGGGGCCCACACTGCTGGGCGCGCAACTCGGCTATGAATTCGGGCCGGAAGAAAAACCGGTCTTCCGGGTTTTGCCAGGTGCTTTGTTCGCCAATGTGGTGGTGCAAGTCACGTGCCGGGTTCACCGCTGGGTTCAGCAGCACGCCGCGGCAGCCGGTGTCGTGCGCGTAGCGGGTGGCGTAATAACCGCCGAGTGACGACCCCACCACGGACATGCGCTCCTTGGGCCAGCGCGCTGTGCCGGACGTGATCAAGGCCATGGCTTCGCGCGGGGATGGGGGCAACTGCGGGCACCACCACACCACGTTTCGGTGTTCTCGCTGGACGCGCTCGGCCATCAGCCGTGCTTTGGTGGATTGTGGCGACGAGCGGAATCCATGCAGGTACAACAGGTGGGTGGTGGTTGGGCTGGTCATGGAGCCGGAGGATAATCGAGCCCATGCCTGTCGTCATCGCAAAACCCTCGCTCTGGCGCCGCCTGATCCCGCTGCTGCAACCGGGCGACGGCCCTTTGTTCCTGTCCATCCTGCTTCTGGCGGCCATGGGCCTGGTGGTGATGTATTCGGTGGGGTATGACCACGGCACCCGCTTCATGGACCACGGGCGCAACATGCTTCTCGCCGCAGGCATCATGTTCGTGGTGGCTCAAGTGCCGCCGCAGCGGCTCATGACGCTGGCTGTGCCGCTTTACAGCCTGGGGCTGGCGCTGCTGGTGGCGGTGGCGCTGTTTGGCATCACCAAGAAAGGTTCCACGCGCTGGCTCAACGTCGGTGTAGTGATCCAGCCGTCCGAGCTCATGAAAATCGCCATGCCGCTGATGCTGGCCTGGTGGTTCCAGAAGCGCGAAGGTTTGCTCCGTCCTCTGGACTTTGGCGTCGCGGGACTGATCCTGACGGTCCCCACGCTGTTCATCATGAAACAGCCCGACCTGGGCACCTCCCTGCTGGTGCTGGCTTCGGGTTTGTTCGTCATCTACTTTGCGGGCCTGAGCTGGAAGCTGATTGTGCCGCCGGTGCTGCTTGGGCTGGTGGGCAGTATCGTGCTGGTGATCATGGAGCCGCAGTGGTGCGCTCCAGGGGTGGACTGGCAGGTGCTGCACGAGTACCAGCGGCAGCGCGTCTGTACCCTGCTCGACCCGGCCAAAGACCCGTTGGGCAAAGGTTTTCACATCCTGCAGGGCATGATCGCCATCGGTTCCGGGGGGCTCTGGGGCAAGGGCTTCATGCAAGGCACGCAGACCCACCTGGAATTTATTCCCGAGCGCACCACCGACTTCATCTTTGCTGCCTTCTCTGAAGAGTTCGGTTTTCTGGGTGTGCTGACGTTGCTGGCGGCATTCACGTTCTATATCTTCCGTGGCTTGCGCATCGCCAGCGAGGCGCCCACACTGTTCTCGCGCCTGCTGGCCGGTGCGGTGTCCATGAACTTTTTTGTCTATTGCTTTGTGAACATGGGCATGGTCAGTGGCATCCTGCCGGTGGTGGGGGTGCCGCTGCCTTTCATCAGCTATGGCGGCACC
>CAYQTH010000149.1:0-4222 GCA_964420415.1 uncultured Macromonas sp.
GGTGGAGTGGCAATGCAGGTCGGCGTTCAGTATGGTCATGACCTGCCAATTTTAGGAGCCCGGCTAAACTCATGCCGTGTCGCTCTTCAAATCCGCATCGCTCGTATCGTTACTCACGCTGGCATCCCGCATCACGGGCTTGGTGCGTGAGTTGCTCATTGCTTCCACCTTTGGCGCCAGCGCGTTGACGGATGCTTTCAACGTGGCGTTCCGCATTCCCAATTTGTTGCGGCGGCTGTTCGCCGAAGGCGCCTTCAGCCAGGCCTTTGTGCCGGTGCTGGCCGCCAGCCGCGAAAAACACGGCGACGATGCGACCCGTGTCTTGATCGACCAGGTGGCCACGGTGCTGGCCTGGGCCTTGACCGCCACCTGCGTGCTCGGGGTGGCGGGCGCCCCCTGGCTGGTTTGGGTCATGGCATCGGGGTTGCAGCAGAACCCGCATGGTTTTGACGTGGCGGTGGTGCTGACGCGCTGGATGTTCCCCTACATCGCGTTCATGTCGCTGGTGGCGCTGGCGGCGGGCGTTCTGAACACCTGGCGGCGCTTTGCCGTGCCTGCGGCCACGCCGGTGCTGCTCAACGTGGCCATGATTCTGGCGGCAGGCTGGGGGGCGCCGTTGTTCGCCACCTGGGGGGTAGAGCCGATTTACGCGCTGGGCGGTGGAGTTCTCTTGGGTGGGATGCTGCAACTTGGTGTGCAGATCCCGGCCTTGCATCGACTGGGGCTGGTGCCGCACGTCCGCTTGCGCTGGACAGCGCTGCGAGCAGCCTGGGTCCATCCCGGCACCCAGCGCATCATCACCCTCATGGTGCCCGCCTTGCTGGGTGTGAGTGTGGCGCAGATTTCCCTGCTGATCAACACGCAGATCGCCTCGCACCTGGTGACCGGCAGCGTGAGCTGGTTGACCTATGCCGACCGCCTGATGGAATTCCCCACGGCTCTGCTGGGGGTGGCGCTGGGGGTGGTGCTGTTGCCGCAACTGTCGGCGGCCAAAGCGGCCGACAATGCCGACCGCTACAGCGAGCTGCTGGACTGGGGGTTGCGTTGGGTGGTGTTGCTGGCCATACCGTGCGCCGTGGGCTTGCTGACCCTGGCGCAGCCGCTGGTGGCGTCGTTGTACAACTACGGTGCTTTCACCGCCGCCGACGTGCGCCAGACCTCGCTGGCTCTCATGGGGTATGGCGTGGGCCTGCTGGGGCTGATCGCCATCAAGGTGCTGGCCCCCGGCTTCTACGCCAGTCAGGACATCAAGACGCCGGTGAAGATCGCCGTGGTCGTGCTGATCTGCACCCAGGGTTTGAACCTGTTGCTGGTGCCTTACCTGGCGCATGCGGGCCTGGCCTTGGCCATTGGCCTGGGGGCTTTGCTGAATGCGGCCTGGTTGCTGGTGGGCTTGCTGCGCCGTGGGGCCTATCGGCCGCAGCCGGGCTGGGCGAGGTTTGGCTTGCAAGTGGTGGCGGCCAGTGCCATGCTCGCCGTGTTTTTGCTGTGGAGCGGCAGCCAGTTTGGTTGGGTGGACACGGCACACCATGGGCAGCGGCTGCTCATGCTGGCAGCCATTTTGGGCGGGTCGGCTCTGGTGTATTTCGGTGTTTTGTGGCTGGCGGGTGTCAATTTACGGCGCTTTGTGCGACAGTAAGCCATGAATTGGTCGTCTTGGTCGGTACCGTCCCCGCTGGAGTACTTTGCCGCGCTGGTGCGCGACGATGCTGCCTTCCCATTGCTGGAAGCCACAGCCGCGGTGGCCACGGACGAATACCCGGAATGCGATGTGCAGCAGGTGTTGAGCGATGTGGATCAGCTCCTGGGCCGCGTGCGGCGGCGCCTGCCCACCGACGCGGCTGCCATGCACCGTTTGCGTGTGCTCAACCAGTTCTTTTTTCATGAACTGGGCTTTGGCGGCAACGTCAACCATTACTACGATCCCGGCAACAGCTACCTCAACGAGGTGCTGCGCACACGCCGTGGCATACCGATCACGCTGGCTGTGCTGTGGTTTGAACTGGCACAGGGCCTGGGCTTGCAAGCACGCGGGGTGAACTTCCCTGGGCATTTCATGCTCAAGGTCAACCTGCCGCAAGGCCAGGTGGTGCTCGATCCTTTCACCGGCCATTCGCTGAGCCGGGAGGACTTGTCCGAGCGCCTGGAGCCTTACAAGCGCCGCCAGGGGTTGGTGGACGAGTTCGATGTCCCGGTCGGCTTGTACCTGCAGTCGGCTACGCCGCGCGACATTCTGGCGCGCGTGCTGCGCAATCTCAAAGAAATCCACCGTGCGCAACAAGACTGGCCGCGCCTGTTGGCCGTGCAGGAACGGCTGGTGATTCTGTTGCCTGAAGACTGGAGCGAGCGGCGCGACCGCGGGCTGGCCTGGGCCGAAATGGGCCAGCCGGACAAGGCGGTGGCCGATCTGGAAGCCTACTTGGCGCACGCTGAAGACGCGCTGGACGCCGATGAACTGACGCAGCGCCTGACGGGTTTGCGCGACGCCTCAAACCGTTGAACACAGGAAGCGCCGGTAGAGCAGAGCCAGCAGGGTCGTGCTAGCGAACACCAACCCGGCCAGGAAGGTGGTGCTGGCGCCCCATTGGTCCCACAGCAGGCCCGCCAGTGCGCTGGCCAGCAGCATGGCCACACCACTGACCAGATTGAACATGCCAAAGGCGGTGCCGCGCAGTTCGGCCGGCGCCGTGTCGCTGACCATGGTGGCCAGCAGGCCCTGAGTCATGGCCATGTGCAGCCCCCACAGTGCCACGCCGCCCCACCCCACCCAGCCGTGTCCGCGCCAGGCCAGCAAAGCGTCCGCAACAATCAGCAGCACCAGGCTCCAGGCCAACAAGGTGTCGTGGTTCATGCGGTCAGCCAGTTGGCCTAACGGGTAGGCGGCACAGGCGTAGACCAGGTTCATCACGATCAGCACCAGCGGGACCCAGGCCATTGGCAGCCCGCCCTGCTGCACGCGCAGCACCAAGAAGGCTTCGCTGAAACGCGCCAGGGTAAACACCGCGCCCAAACCTACCACCCACCAATAGCGGCGACCCAAACGGCGCAGGTTGTCGCGCTGGATCGGGTTGATACGGGGCAAGTCGGCCGGGCGTTCCGGTTCACGCACGCCCAACACCAGCAGCACCACGCAAAAAAATGCCGGGATCACCGCCACCCAGAACACCGCCCGGAAGTCGTTGCCCCACAGCAGCATCAGACCCATGGCCAGCAGCGGACCCAGGAAAGCGCCGACCGTGTCGAGCGATTGGCGTAGGCCGAAGGCGGCGCCGCGCAACTCGGGCGGCGCAATGTCGGCCACCAGCGCATCGCGCGGTGCCCCGCGCAGCCCCTTGCCCACACGGTCGATCAGCCGTGCCGCGATGATGGGCTCGGCCGTACTGGCCAGGGCAAAAAACGGTTTGGTTAGCGCACCCAGGCTGTACCCCAAAATGGCCAAGGGTTTGCGTTTGCCCCACCAGTCACTCACCACCCCGGAAAACACCTTGACGATCAGTGCGGTGGCTTCTGCCGCACCTTCGATCAAGCCGATTGTGAGCATGCTGGTGCCCAGCACCGTCACCAGGAACACCGGCAGCAGGCTGTGGATCAGTTCGGACGACACGTCCATCAGCAGGCTGACAAAGCCCAGCGCCCAGATGCTGGCGGGCAGGCGGCTGAGTGGTGAGGTCATGGGGGGCTGGTTGGCAGGGTTGGACACGGTTCCGATAGGGTGACTGTCGCACAATCGGCAGTCACCTGATCCAAGGACATCCATGCAATCTGTCGCCGATTCTGCTGCTGATGTGCCACCCCCAGCCGTGAGGTTTTGGGAGGCCCTGGCTTTCTGGCTCAAGCTCGGTTTCATCAGCTTCGGCGGGCCGGCCGGACAAATCGCCATCATGCACAGTGAACTGGTGGAGCGCCGCCGCTGGATCAGCGAAAAACGCTTTCTGCACGCACTGAACTACTGCATGGTGCTGCCGGGCCCGGAGGCGCAGCAACTGGCCACCTACATCGGCTGGCTGATGCACCGTACCTGGGGCGGCATCGTGGCGGGGGCGCTTTTCGTGCTGCCGTCCTTGCTGCTGCTGATTGGTTTGTCCTGGGTTTACCTGGCTTTTGGCGACGTGCCGTGGGTGGCGGGGCTGTTCTACGGCATCAAGCCCGCGGTGACGGCCATCGTGGTGCAGGCGGCGCACCGCATCGGCTCGCGGGCGCTCAGGAACCGCTGGCTGTGGGG
>CAYQTH010000150.1:0-4208 GCA_964420415.1 uncultured Macromonas sp.
GGACGTGCGCGTGACCACCCGCCTGGTCGACTCCCCCGCCTGCCTGGTGGTGGACGATGGCGCCTACTCCACCCAACTGGCGCGGCTGCTCAAACAGGCTGGCCAGCAAGCCCCCAACGTGCAGCCCATCCTGGAAGTGAACGCCGAACACCCGCTGGTGAAAAAACTGGAAAGCAGTGCCCACTTCGACGACCTGGCCCACATCCTGTTCGACCAGGCCCTGCTGGCCGAAGGCGGCCTGCCGGACGACCCTGCGGCTTACGTCAAGCGCGTCAACAGTTTGCTGGCGTGACACCCGCGTGACCAGGCGCGGATTTGCGCCTAAGATCGAAACCGCCACGGCCACAATGGCCCAGGCGGTTTTTTTTGCCCCGCACCATGAATGCCATTCCATCCCTGTTCAGCAGTTACTGGTCCCCCGCCCTGGTAGCGGTCAACCTGCAAGTTTTTGCCAACCTGCTGGGGGCCTTGATTTTGGGTTTGATCGTGGGCTACGAGCGGGCCTACCATGGCCGCGCGGCCGGCATGCGAACCTACGGCATCGTCTGTATGGCTTCGGCAGCGCTGACGACATTCAACGGTTACCCGCATTTCTGGTGGGGCGAACACGGCGTCACCACGGCCATGGCCGGACTGGACCCCACCCGCGTGGTGCAGGGCATCGTCACCGGCATCGGCTTCCTGGGCGCGGGCGTCATCATGAAGGAAGGCCTCAACATCAACGGCCTGACCACGGCAGCCTCGATCTGGGCCTCGTCGGCCATAGGGGTGCTGGTGGGGGTAGGTTTTTACCCGGCGGCCATTTTGCTCACGCTGCTGTCAGCTTCGCTCATGATGTGGGGGGCCAAGATGGAAGGGCGCTTGCCGTCGCGGCGCGCCATTGGCGTGACGCTGCAGTTCCGCGCCGGGGAGTGCCCGGCGGAACAAGAGGTGCGCGACACCATGCAGGGGTGGGGTTACACCATGGCCGACGGCTCCATGCACATCACCAGTTCAGGCGAACAGGTGTCGTGGCACTTTGTGATGGTTGCCATGCGCAGCCACCCCATGACGTCCTCGCTGTTCGAATTGGCCCGCTTGCTCCGGGACTTGCGCGGTGTGGCTTCCATGGACGTGATGCACGCCCGCAACTGACCGCGCCCCGGATCTGTTGGCCCCCGGCGTTCACTCCAGCGTACCGGCGAACTCCAGAATGGCACGGTGGTCTGCGGCCAGCACGGTGTACTTGATGCCTTCGCGGTGCATCAGGGCCCGCATGGCCTGGTCCACTTCGCGCGCCTGGGCCTCGTCCTGAAAACGGCCGCTGCGCACGTATTTTTTGTCAGGGTCGCGCTGCACCAGGATGTTGATGCTGTTGAACTGCTTGTGCCATTCCAGGATCTGCTTGCGCGTTTTTTCCACGTCGCACACGTTGTCGGGGTAGGTTTCGTTGTAGTAAAGCAGCTGCGGCAGGGCGCCTTCGGTCACCAGGTACTGGAACTGGCCGTCCAGCATTTCGAGCATGCGGTACTGGTGCAGGGCAATGCCGTACTGGTTGCGCAGCGCCTCGTAGTCCTTCTGCCAGACCAGGCCCTTGGCCACCTCGGGTATGGTTTCCACCGTTTTTTGCCGCAGGTGCAGCTTGAGCACAATGGCCGAGGAAAACAGCGACTTGTCGCACCCCGGCCCGCCAATGATGTTGATGACCTTGGTGGGGTACAGGCGCAGTTTGTTCTCCGGCAGCGTGGTCGGCACGTAGGTGTAGGACATGCTCATGGTGGTCTCCGTCTACCCACGCTGGGGGCACAGGCTGGCCCGGTTCAGCGCAGCCTCATGCTACCAAAGGTTCTTCCTCCATGGCAGCCACTTGTTCCCACAACTGCTGCGTCTGTTCCTGCCAGTACATGGCGGTGCCAAACCAGGGGAAGTTGATCGGGAAAATCGGATCGCTCCAGCGCCGCGCCAGCCAGGCGCTGTAGTGCATCAGGCGCAGCGTGCGCAGCGGCTCGATCAGCGCCAGCTCGCGCCGGTCGAAGTCGCGAAACTGTTCGTAGCCGTCCAGCAAGGCCCCCAGCTGGGCTTGCTGCTGGCGCCGGTCGCCGCTGAGCAGCATCCACAGGTCCTGCACGGCCGGTCCGGTCCGGGCGTCGTCCAGGTCTACAAAGTGCGGGCCGCCGCCGGGCAGTTCGGCAGGCGTCCACAGGATGTTGCCGGGGTGGCAGTCACCGTGCAGGCGCAGCGTGGCCACCGGGTCCACCACCGTGGGCTGGCAACGCTGTAAACGTTCGCGCGCCAGCGCCAGGGCGGCCTGGGCGGCTTCGTGCCAGCGGCTGGCGGCGTCCAGCGGCAGCACGTCGTTGGTTTGCAGCCAGGCCACCGGCTCGTCGCCAAAGGTGGCCGCATCCAGCGCCGGTCGGTGCGCGAAAGGCTGCGCCGCGCCCACGCTGTGGATGCGCGCCAGGAAGCGACCGATCCACTCCAGCACCTCAAAGTCGTCCAGCTCCGGGCGGCGCCCGCCGCGCCAGGGGCTGACGCTGAAGCTGAAGCCCGCGTGCGCGTGCAAGGTCTGGCCCAGCAGGCGCAGCGGGGCCACCATGGGCACCTCGGCGTCTTCCAGCGCCCAGGCAAAGGCGTGTTCTTCCTCAATCTGCGCGCACGTCCAACGCCCTGGCCGGTAGAACTTCAGCACCACCGGCGCGCCTTCTTCCAGGTGCGCCTGGTACACGCGGTTTTCGTAGGAGCTGAGCGCGGTCAGGCGGCCATCGCCCCACAGGCCCACGCTGGCCAGCGCGTCCAGCACCACGTCGGGAGTGAGGGCGTCGTAAGGGTGCGGGCCGTGCGCAGGATCATGGGAAGCTGTCATGGCCCGCATTGTGGGCCATGCTGGTACCCTGCCCTATCATCGGCGCATGCCGAAACCGCCCCGCCCCCCGAAAGCCGCCGCCCCCAACCTGCACACCCAACTGCCCGAACTGCGCCCCGGCCAGTCGGTGGAATTGCTGAAGGAACTGCATATCCTCACGCGCGAGGGCAAGCTCAACCAAGACACGCGGCGCAAGCTAAAACAGGTGAACCACCTGCTTCAGTTCATTGAGCCGCTGCTGCAGGAAGCGCTGGACGCGCGCGGCGACGTGACGCTGGTGGACCACGGCGCGGGCAAGTCCTACCTGGGCTTCATGCTGTACGACCTGTTCTTTGCGCCGCGTACAGTAGGCTGGGTCTACGGTGTGGAAACCCGCGCCGAACTGGTGGAACGCTCCCGGGCCCTGGCCGAACGGCTGGGCTTCGAGCGCATGCGCTTTGTGGCCACCACGGTGCAGGAAGCCATGACCTCTACCGACATTCCGCCTCAAGTGGACGTGGTGACCGCACTGCACGCCTGCGACACCGCCACCGACGACGCCATTGCCTTCGGCCTGGCGCGCCAGGCGCGCTGCATGGTGCTGGTGCCCTGCTGCCAGGCGGAAGTGGCCGCCGCCCTGCGTAAACACAAGGCGCTGAGCCTGGCGCGCACGCCCTTGAGCGAGCTGTGGCGCCACCCGCTGCACACGCGCGAATTCGGCAGCCAGATCACCAACGTGCTGCGCTGCCTGCAACTGGAAGCGCACGGCTACCAGGTGACGGTGACCGAACTGGTGGGCTGGGAACACTCCATGAAGAACGAGTTGATACTGGCGCGCAAGGTGGGCAAGGGCAAGGCCAGCGCACGTGAGCGGCTGCAGCAGGTTCTGGATGAACTGGGACTGGACGAGTTGATGCAGCGGTTCGCGGTACTTGAGAAGACATCAACCCCGTCGAATTGATGAGGTTTTTCTATCGCCGCCATGCATTCAATTAGCGCAAACACTGACCACAAACACCGCCAAGGTAGGGACAATGAACTTGCCATGGAACATGGGCTGTGCCCGTTTCTGTTCACCATAACGCAAAGGAGCGCAACATGGAAAACCACAACACAAATTCTGCTGGCAAGTGCCCAGTCATGCACGGCGGCGTCACGTCGGCCAGCATGACGAACATGGACTGGTGGCCCAAGGCCCTGAACCTGGACATCCTGCACCAGCACGACAGCAAGACCAACCCGCTGGGGGTTGGCTTCAATTACCGCGAAGAGGTCAAGAAACTCGACGTGGAAGCACTGAAGAAAGACCTCAAGGCCCTGATGACCGACAGCCAGGACTGGTGGCCTGCCGACTGGGGCCACTACGGTGGTCTGATGATCCGCATGG
>CAYQTH010000151.1:0-4207 GCA_964420415.1 uncultured Macromonas sp.
CAATCACCTGCACCTGCGGGTAGTTCTGCTTGACCCAGCGCACGCGGTCGATCACACCCTTACTGTGGCCGTGCGCCGTGTCCACCACGATGGCGTCCACACCGGCCTTGACCAGCAGTTCCACGCGTTCTTCGGTGCCAGCGCCCACGCCCACCGCCGCGCCCACGCGCAGGCGGCCAGCGGCGTCGCGCGCGGCATTCGGGAAATTAAGCTGTTTGGTGATGTCCTTGACAGTGATCAGGCCCTTGAGTTCAAAGGCGTCGTTGACCACCAGCAGACGTTCCAGCTTGTGCTTGTTGAGCAGCGCCTTGGCCTCGGCCGGGGTGGTGCCCTCGGGCACGGTGATCAGGCGCTCTTTCGGCGTCATGATCTCTTTGACTGGCAAGTCAAAGCGGGTCTCGAAACGCAGGTCGCGGCCGGTGACGATGCCGACCACTTTGCCGCCATCGATCACCGGGAAACCGGAGATGCCGAGCTCTTCGGACATCTGGTGCACCTGGTACACCGTGGTGTCGGGGGTGATGACGACCGGATCGCGCAGCACGCCGGACTCGTAGCGCTTGACCTTGGCCACATGGGCAGCTTGTTCTTGCGCGGTGAGGTTCTTGTGCACGATGCCGATGCCGCCTTCCTGGGCAATCGCAATCGCCAGGCGGGCTTCAGTGACGGTGTCCATGGCAGCGGACACCAGCGGCAAGTTCAAGCGGATGCCGCGCGTGAATTGCGTGGCAAGGGATGTGTCCTTGGGCAGGACCTGGGAGTAGGCCGGCACCAGCAACACATCGTCGAAGGTGAGCGCTTTTCCGAGTAGGCGCATAGGTAGAGCTCCAAAAGCGCTATTGTACAGGGGGCAAAGCGCTTAAGATGGCAGGGTCCTTGCAAGGTGATGAAGATGCTCATGAAACTCCCCTCACTGGCTGTGGCCCTGCCGCTCGGTTTGGCTGTATTGTTTGCCCAGCTGGCGTGTTCGGTTCATGCTGGAACATGGGTCTGGCTGGACGATGCGGGACGCAGGGTTTACAGCGATGTTCCGCCCCCCTCTCATCTGCCCGACAAGCGAATCCTGCAGCAACCGGGCAAACCCAAGCTCAGCACCAGTACCACAGCACAAGAAGTGGCCAGCCCGGTGCAGCCCCCCGCCCCCGGAGTACCTAAAACGCCGCAAGCCCAATCCGGCAGCAGTGCTCCGGCAAACCCGGCCGCTTTGAGGAAGCAACAAGAAGCACAGAAGACAGCAGACGCCGAACGCACAGCCCAGGAGGAAAAGCGTGCCCTGGTGCGCACTGAAAACTGCCGCCGAGCCCAAAGCGCTCTGGCCACGCTGGAATCAGGGGTCAGGCTGATGGCCACCAATGAACAGGGGCAGCAAGTGGTCTACGACGATGCCATGCGTGCACAGGAACGAGGCCGCTTGCAGGCCACCATTCAGGACAACTGCAACTGAGCTGCCAGCGTCAATAGCCTGGCTTGCTGCCCGGACGGCGCTTGGCAAACAACCCACTGCTGCGCGATCCCTGCTTGTTGAAACGCTCACGCCGCGCCACCTTGGGGTCCACTCGTAAAGGGCGGTAAAACTCAATCCGGTCTCGGTCCCGCAGCACAATGTAGGGCGCGGCCACTCGCCCCCACAGGCCGAACGAAAGCTCACTGTCGACCAGTTCTGGAAACTTCTGCCGCCAGCCGCTGGCCTGTACAGCCTGCGCCAGTGTGGTACCCATGGGCACATCCAGCACCAGCTCTTCCACCGTTCGAGGACTTGGTGCGTACACCAGCGTCACTTGCATGGCCGCTCAGCCTTCGCCGTAGACCTGATCGGCCCGTTTCACGAACGCATCGACCAGGCTGGCAGCGATTTTGTCAAACACAGGCCCAACCAAGGCCGCTAACGTACTGCTGGAAAAACCGTAATGCAAGGTCAGCCCGATCTTGCAAGCACGCTGTGATCCGTCACCCACCGGCAGAAACTCCCACACGCCGTCCAGGTGCGAGAACGGGCCATCCACCAGTTCCAGTGTGATGCGCTGTTCCGGCACGTGGGTGTTGCGGGTGGTGAAACTCTTTTTGAACCCGCCCAGCGACATGCCCACGCGGGCCACCATGCCCTGCGGGGTGTGCTCCAACACCTCGCCGCTGGAGCACCAGGGCAAGAATTCGGGGTAACGGGGCACGTCCGCCACCAAGGTGAACATTTCGTGAGGGCTGTGCCAGAGCAAGACAGACTTGTGAACGCTTTTCATCGAAGCTTTTGGGCTTTCATACAATCATCGACCGCCGCAGGGATTGTATTGGCCCGCAGGTGCCCCATTTGAACACCATGTCTTCCCAGAAAAAAACCGCCAAGCCGCAGAACCGCGACAGCCGCATTGCCGACAACAAGAAGGCAGCCTTCAACTACCACTTTGAGGAGCGCTTCGAGTGCGGCATGGTGCTGGAAGGCTGGGAAGTGAAAGCGTTGCGCGAAGGCAAGGTACAACTGACCGACGGCTACGTGATGGTGCGCGAGGGGGAGCTGTTCCTCATCGGCTGCCTGATCAACCCGCTGCGCACCGCATCCACCCACGTCAGCGCCGACAGCGCCCGCACCAAGAAGCTGCTGCTGCACAAGGAAGAAATCCGCCGCCTGATTGGGAAAGTGGAGCAAAAAGGCTACACCCTGGTGCCTATCAACCTGCACTGGAAGAATGGCCGCGTGAAATGCGAAGTTGCGCTGGCCAAGGGCAAAGCTGAGCACGACAAGCGCGACACCATCAAGGAACGCGAAGGCAAGCGCGAGGTGGAACGCGCCATGAAACAGCGGCAGCGCTGAGCCGCGTCAGGCCAGATCGCGCAAGGGGTGGGCGTGCGCAGGCCAGGGGCTGTCAAAAAACGGCAACACCATCTCCGGGGTAACGTCTTCAATGCGTTCGGGTTGCCACCTCGGCTTTTGGTCTTTGTCCACGACCAGAGCGCGTATGCCCTCCACCGCTTCCAGCGCGCTGCCCTGACGCTGCAAGTGCGTCGTGCGGAAGCAGTGCCGCATCATGCCGCGCTCCAGGCGCAGTGCGTCGGCATAGCTCAGGTGGCGGGCACGTCGCACCTGCTCAAGCGCCACGTGCAGCATCAACGGACTGCGCGTGCGCAGCACCCCCAGAACGTGCCGGGCCGCCTCAGTCGGCCTGGACTGCAATGCCTGCACAATGGCCATCACTGAAGGTTCGGCAAAAGCGGCCTCCACTTCCGGACTGAGCAAAGCGGCACCGGCCTGAGGGGTCCGCTGCCAGCCTGAACGTTGAGCCCAGTCCTGCCAGGACACCATCCACTGCTCAGGACTGTGTGCGGGCCAGTGTTGCAAGGCCTCCCAGGCCGCTGGCAAAGCACTGGCGGGAGCGATAGCGTCTGCCAGACCAAAGGCCAAGGCTTCCGGCGCCCCAATAGCCTGCCCGGTCAAAGCCAGGTATTCCCCGGTATGCCCAGGACAGCGGCTGAGGAAATAGCCCCCGCCCACATCAGGAAACAGGCCGATGTTGGTTTCCGGCATGGCCATGCGGGTGCGTTCGGTGACAACTCTGCACCGCGCGCCCTGGCTGATGCCCATGCCCCCTCCCATGACGATGCCATCCATGAACGCGATGACGGGCTTGGGGTAGCTGAATAGCAGGTGGTCGAGCGCGTATTCTTCGGTGAAAAAATCGTCCAGAACCGGGTCCCCTGCAATGGCGGCCTGGTGAAAGAAACGGATGTCACCGCCTGCGCAGAATGCGCCAAAAGGCCCTGTCTTGTCGCTTCCGCGCAGAGCCACCGCGCACACTTGCGGGTCGTCACGCCAACTCAGCAGCAAGGCGGCCAAGGCCCGGATCATGGGCAGGCTCAAGGCGTTGAGCGCCTGCGGGCGGTTCAGGGTGAGCAACCCAACGCCATTGGGCGCAAGGGCAAAAAGGATATCTGTACTGGCTTGCGTCATTTCCAGCTCCTGTGTGTCCCTCCGGCCCCATTGTGCCGCCAGATTTGCCAACCCCTGTCCCGCTCCCGGTCAGACTGCGTTTTCGCGGCTGGCGCGCTTGCGGTCATGCTCCTTCAGGAAACGTTTGCGCACGCGGATGCTCTTGGGCGTGATTTCGACCAGTTCGTCGTCGTCGATGAAGTCCACAGCGTATTCCAGCGTCAGGTCGATCGGCGGGGTGATCTTGACCGCGTCTTCCTTGCCGCTGACACGGAAGTTGGTCAACTG
>CAYQTH010000152.1:0-4200 GCA_964420415.1 uncultured Macromonas sp.
TCAGGCGGGCCGGGATGATCTTGCCGTTTTCGGCGATGAAGTCACGCAGGACGTCCACGTCCTTGTAGTCCACTTCTTCGACGCCTGCCACGGTGAAGCGGCAGAACTTCTTGCGCTTGAAGAGCAGCGATTGGGTGTTGCGCTTGGGGCGCTTGTCTTTATTGAAACGCTTGGGTGCAGCCATGATGGTGCTTCCTTAAGTGTGTTTGAATGCTTGGATATGGAACACGACGCCTTTGCCGTTGCGGGTGTTGGTCAGAAAGCCTTGCCACTCCATGTTGCTGCCCAGGGCCTGTTTGGCCAGGGTTTCAGCTTGTGCTCCAAAGGCCACGGCCTTCAGTGCCAGAGCGATCTTGCGGGCTTGCCCCATTTCCTCGGTGGTGGATTCATGCTCCAGCATGAAGTCCAGCGCCGGGATACCTGCCGGTGTGTAACGCAAGGCGGCCATTTGGGCCAGACTTGCCTGCAACACCAACCGGTTCATGGGCGTTGACCAACGCCAGCCGGTTTAGGCGGCTTCCTGTTGCTGGGCCTTGCGAGCTTCTTCGCGCTCGACAGCCTTCATCATGGAAGAAGCGCCGGTGTCGGCTTTCTTCTTCTGCACGGTCAGGTGGCGCAGCACGGCGTCGTTGAACTTGAAGGCGTGTTCCAGTTCCGACATCACGGCCTGGTCGGCTTCGATGTTGACACACAGGTAGTGAGCCTTGGACAGCTTGTTGATCTGGTAAGCCAGTTGGCGACGGCCCCAGTCTTCAACGCGGTGGACCTTGCCGCCGCCGTTGGTGATCATGCCCTTGTAGCGTTCCAGCATGGCCGGCACTTGTTCGCTTTGATCCGGGTGGATCAGCAAAACGATTTCGTAATGACGCATGGATTCTCCTTGTGGATGAAGACAGCCGCCCCCAGCGTCAACAAAGGGGTACGACAAGGTAAGCCTTATATTCTATACCGATTCATCCACAGAGGCAAAAATGCTTTATTCGCCGTCCAGCCGGGGGTAACGTATGCGCTCCACCAGCACCTGTACGGTGTGCGGCGGGTGCCGGGTGAACAGGCTGACCAGAATCACCACAGCAAACCCAACGGGCACGCCGAAGACGCCCGCCGAAATGGGCTCAATGCCCCACCAGAGCTGGACCGGCCCCTGCACGCCGAACACCGAGCGCAGCCACGGTTGGGTGGTGGCCATGTAGTAGACCGTGACGGCCAGCCCACTGAGCATGCCAAGGATGGCCGCCGGGCCGGTGGTGCGCTTCCAAAAAATACCGAGCACCAGCGCGGGAAACAGGGCCGATGCAGCGAAGGAGAACGCCGCAGACACCAGGAACAGGATATTGGCCGGTTTCTGGGCGGCAATGTACGCAGCGGCCAGCGCCACCATCAGCAGCACCACTTTCGAAATGGTGATGCGGCGCGCCACCGGCGCGTGCGGGTCGATGATTTTGAAATACAGGTCGTGGCTGAGCGCGTTGGCAATGGTAAGCAGCAGCCCGTCGGCGGTGGACAGGGCAGCGGCCAGACCGCCTGCGGCTACCAGCCCGGCAATCACATACGGCAGCCCGGCAATTTCGGCTGAAGCCAGCACGATGATGTCGCCGCCGATGGCAATTTCGTTCAGTTGCAAAATGCCATCGTGGTTGATGTCGGTCACGCGGAGCAGCGAAGGGTCTACCTTGGCCCATTCCGACACCCAGGCGGGCAGCGCGTCGAACGGGGTGCCCACCAGGGTGTTGAACACCTCGTACTTCACCAGCACGGCCAGTGCCGGGGCGGTGAGATACAGCAGCAAAATGAAAAACAGCGACCAGGTGACCGAGCGCCGCGCTTCGGCCACCCCCGGCACGGTGTAATACCGTGTCAGGATGTGTGGCAGCGCGGCCGTGCCCACCATGAGGCAAAACACCAGTGCCAGGAAGTTGTGGCGCGAAGTGTCGAAGGCCTGGCGTTCCTGCGGGCTGCCTGCCGGGTCGCCCGCAAATTGCTGCGCCTGCGGCGGCATGCCGTTGAGCAGTTGCGACTGTGCTTCGGCGGTGGCAAGTTGACTGCGCCACAGTGCGCGCGCTGTGGCCTCGTCGCGGGGCAGGTTGGCCAGCGCTTGTTCGGCCAAGGCTATGTCCAGTGAGGGGGCATTTTCAGTGCGCAGTGTTTCAATTTGTACTTCAGCTTTGCTGCGATCCGCCGCCAACGCCTGCACCGGACTGGCCAACTTGGCACGCAACACTTCGGCTTGTTGCTGAGCAATGGCTCGTACCTGGGCTTCAGCCCGGTCGTTGGTCAGGACTTGTTCGCGTTGGCTGACCTTTTCCAGTTGCAGGCCGTACACAAATTGAGGAATGGGCACCCCAGTCTGTTTGTAAGACAGCCAGGCCACCGGAACCAAAAACGCGACGATCAACACGATGTACTGGGCCACCTGGGTCCAGGTGATGGCGCGCATGCCGCCCAGGAACGAACAAATGAGGATGCCGCCCAGACCCAGGAACACCCCCAGTTCGAACGCCACGCCCGTGAGGCGCGAGGTGATGAGGCCAACCCCGTAAATTTGCGCGACCACGTAGGTGAATGAGCACAGCAAGGTGGCGCCTATGCCCAGCAGCCGCGGCCAGTTGCCGCCGTAACGCTCGGCCAAAAAGTCGGGAATGGTGTACTGGCCAAACTTGCGCAGGTACGGTGCCAGCAGCAGCGCCACCAGACAGTAGCCCCCCGTCCAGCCCAGTATGAATGCCAGGCCGTTGTAACCCTGCAGGTACAGCGTGCCCGCCAGCCCGATGAAGGAGGCTGCGGACATCCAGTCTGCCCCCGTGGCCATGCCGTTGTACATCGCTGGCACCTGGCGCCCTGCCACGTAGTATTCGGCGGGGTCGGTGGTGCGGCTCAAAATGCCTATGGCCGCATACGGTAGGATGGTCGCCAGCAGGAAAAGAATGCCTATCCACTGGCGCGACAAGCCCCAATGTTCCAACAACCCCAGCAAGGCGATAAAAAGCACAAACGCCACTGAATACGCCCAATACATGCGGCGCAACAATGGGCTGATAGAAGGCGTTGAGCGGGAGGGGCCGGGCATGGCGCTCAGGACTCGGTTTCGCTGACGTGGTGGCGGCGGTCCAGCCCGTCCATGAAGCGTGCGTAAGCAGCAACGATCAGCAAGTACACGAGCGGCGCGCCTTGGGCCGCCACCCAGAAACTGAATGGCCAGCCGAAGAAGCGAAAATTCAACTCACGTGCGTAGTAGCTCACCCCGAAGGTGACCCCCACCCACAGCGACAGCAGCACCGCAATGACCAAGCGGTTAGCCCGCCAATGGCGCTTGCGGTGTGCTGCGGGCTGCATCAGTCAGCCAGTTGCTGCCAGGTTTCCACCACAGAGTCGGGGTTGAGGGAAATGGAGCTGATGCCCTCATCCTTCAACCATTGGGCGAAGTCGGGGTGGTCGCTGGGGCCCTGGCCGCAGATGCCGATGTACTTGCCCTGTGCGCGGCAGGCCTTGATGGCCTGGCTGATGAGCGCAGTGACGGCTGGGTCGCGCTCGTCGAAGTCGTGCGCCAGCAGTTCCAGGCCGGAATCCCGGTCCAGGCCCAGGGTGAGCTGGGTCAGGTCGTTAGAACCGATGGAGAAGCCGTCGAAGAACTGCAGATACTGCTCGGCCAGGATGGCGTTGCTCGGGATCTCGCACATCATGATGAGCTTGAGGTCGTTCTCGCCGCGCTTGAGGCCAAACTTGCCCAGCAGGTCCACCACACGCTCGGCCTGCTTGAGGGTGCGCACGAACGGCACCATGACCTGCACGTTGGTCAGACCCATGTCTTCGCGCACGCGCTTCAGGGCTTCGCATTCCATGGCAAAGGCTTCGCCGAAGTCGTCGCTGATATAGCGCGCCGCGCCACGGAAGCCCAGCATGGGGTTTTCTTCGTCCGGCTCGTAGCGGCTGCCGCCGACCAGCTTGCGGTATTCATTGCTCTTGAAGTCGGACAGACGCACGATGACCGGCTTGGGCCAGAACGCGGCGGCAATGGTGGCCACGCCTTCGGCCACCTTGTCCACGTAGAAGGCGCGCGGGCTGGCGTGGCCACGGGCCACGGATTCCACGGCTTTTTTCAGGTCCGGGTCCACGGCGGGGTAGTCCAGGATGGCCTTGGGGTGGACGCCGATGTTGTTGTTGATGATGAATTCCAGCCGCGCCAGGCCAACGCCGCCGTTG
>CAYQTH010000153.1:0-4154 GCA_964420415.1 uncultured Macromonas sp.
AATGCCGCGCGTGGCCGGCGTGCGCCGCCCCGGTGCCGCCGCGCTGGACCTGGCCTACGTGGCCGCCGGTTTTGCCGATGGTTTCTTTGAAACCGGTCTGAGCCCGTGGGACGTGGCCGCCGGTTCGCTGCTGGTGACCGAGGCTGGCGGCCTGGTGGGCAACTTCACGGGCGAGGCCGACTTCCTGGAACAAAAGGAATGTCTGGCCGCCAACCCGCGCATTTACGGCCAGTTGGTGAACCTGACGGGCAAATACAGCAAGTTCGCCAGCGCGGGCGACAAGGCGGCCGTGCGCCAGGCCGTGGACAACACTGGCGCTGCTGCGGCCACAGACGCTGCCGACGCTGAAACGGCCCCGGCAGAAGATGCGGCGCCGGCCAGCGACGACGCGCCTTTCTGAACCCAAACGCTCATTGACCGTCTGCCAGCACCGCCTCGGCCCGCGCCATGGCCACGGGCAGCAGGTGGTCGGCAAAGAACCGGGCGTTGGCCTGCTTGGCGCGGTAGAACCCGGCATTTTTCGTGCCGTGGCTCACATGACGCTCGGCGGCCAAGGCCGACAGGGCGACCATCCACCCTTCGCACAGCCCCACGGTGAGCTGCAGGTATGGCACGGCCGCAAACAAGGCCCCGCCCATGTCGGCCTGTGTCCGGGCTTGCAAGTGTTCGCTGGCCTGGGTCCAAACCGCCAGGGCTTGTTCCAGCCGCCGCCCCAGCGCCTGCAAAGCCGCCTGGCCAGACGCAGACAGGCGCTGCACTGCCGCCGCCACCTCTTGGCCCAGCACCTGTGCCGTGGCGCCTTGGTCGCGCAGCAGCTTGCGCAACAGCAGGTCGTTGGCCTGGATGCCCGTGGTGCCTTCGTAAATGGTGGCAATGCGCGCATCACGCAAGTGCTGTGCGGCGCCGGTGCCTTCGATGTAACCCATGCCGCCGTGCACCTGCACCCCGAGCGAGGCCACTTCGACGCCCATTTCGGTGGCCCCGGCCTTGACGACCGGGATCAGGAATTCGGCCAGGTACAAAGCGTGCTGCCGTTGTTCCGCGCTGGGCAGCGCGCGGGCCCGGTCCAGCAAGCCAGCGGTGTAAAAGGCGAGCGCACGGCTGGCCTCGGTGCGCACCTGCATGTGCATGAGCATACGGCGCACGTCCGGGTGGTGGTCGATGGTGACCAGGGCTGCGCCCGTCACAGCGTCACGGCCCTGCTGGCGGGTTTGCGCGTAGCCCAATGCCTGCTGGCAGGCACGCTCAGCAATGGCCACGCCCTGCAGGCCCACGCCCAGGCGGGCGGCGTTCATCATCACGAACATGTACTGCAAGCCCCGGTGGGGTTCGCCCAGCAAGTAACCTACCGCCCCGCCTTGGTCGCCGTAGGCCATGACGCAGGTGGGGCTGGCGTGGATGCCGAGCTTGTGTTCCAGCGCCACGCAATGCACGTCGTTGCGCGCACCCAGGCTGCCGTCGGCGTTGACCAGGAATTTGGGCACCAGGAACAGGGAAATGCCCTTCACCCCGGCAGGGGCGCCGGGCAGACGCGCGAGCACGAGGTGGATGATGTTGCCGGTGAGGTCGTGCTCGCCGTAGGTGATGAAGATTTTCTGGCCGAACAGGCGGTAGCTGCCGTCGGGGTGCGGTTCGGCGCGGGTGCGTATGAGCGCCAGGTCGGAACCGGCCTGGGGTTCGGTGAGGTTCATGGTGCCGGTCCATTCGCCGCTCACCATTTTGTGCAGGTAGGTGGTTTTGAGTTCGTCGCTGGCGCAGGTGAGCAAGGCTTCCACGGCCCCGGCGGTGAGCAGCGGCCCCAGCGAAAACGCCATGCTGGCGGAGCACACCATTTCCCGCACTGCCAACCCAAGCGCCTCGGGCAAGCCCTGCCCGCCATACGCCGTGGGCAAGGTGATGCCGCCCCAGCCTGCCGCACAGAACTGCTGGTAAGCGGTTAGCCAGCCTGCGGGGGTGGTAACGCCTGCCGGTGACCAGGTGCAGCCTTGCACGTCGCCCTGGCGGTTGAGCGGGGCCACCACGTCGGCGGTGAAGCGGGCCGCGCCTTCCAGAATGGCGTCTGCCAGGTCGGGGGTGAGCCCGTCGAACGCGGGCAAGGCGGCCAGCTCCTGCAGGCCTACAATTTCTTCCAGCACAAAGCGCATGTCTTCAACAGGCGCGCGGTAGTCACTCATGGTTGCGTCTTTCCGTGGTTGCGTTTCCAGTGCAGCGGCCCGCCGGTGAACGGGGCAAAGCCGGTACCGAAGATGACACCGGCGTCGGCCAGGTCGGCATCGGCCACCACGCCTTCGGCCACCAGGGCTTCGGTCCGCTCGACCAGCGGCTGGACCAGGCGCTGCGCCAGCCCGGCAGGCACCGGCCCTGGCGGGTTTTTCTGCGCCTGGCCCGACACCCAAGTGTAGAAGCCTTGCCCGGTTTTTTTGCCCAGCTGCCGCTGTTCGACCCGCGCCTGCAAACAGTGCGGCGTGGCTGCCCCGCCCGACAGTTCCCGCCCCACAGCCATGGCAATGTCCAGGCCCACCGTGTCGGCCAGTTCCATGGGCCCCATGGGCATGCCGAAGGCCTGCATGGCTTCGTCCACGGTTTCGGGGCTCTGCCCCTCGTCTACGACCTGCATGGCGGCCAGCATGTAGGGCGACAGCACGGCGTTGACCAGGAAACCCGGCGCGCTTTTCACCGGCAAGGGCAGTTTGTCGAGCTGGCGCACGAAGGCGCACGCGGCCTGGATGGCGGCCGGGTCGGTGTCGGCGGCGGACACCACCTCCACCAGCGGCATCTGGGCCACGGGGTTGAAGAAGTGGATGCCCAGCAGGCGCTGCGGCTGTTGCAGCACCGTGCGCAGGTCTTCCAGCTTCAGGCTGGAGGTGTTGGTGGCCAGCAGCGCACCCGGCTTCAGGCGCGGCTCCACGCTGCTGAATAACGCGTGCTTGGCGGCCACGTCTTCGAAAATGGCTTCGATGACCACATCGGCGTGCGGCACGCCGTCGCCTTGCACATCGGGAATCAGGCGGTCGAACGCGGCGCGCACTTGCAGTGGGTCGCGCAGCTTGTGGGTGAACAACTGGAAGGCGCGCTGCAAGGCCGGGCCCATGCGTTCCAGGCTTTGGTCCTGCAAGGTCACGGTGAGGCCGCGCAGGGCGCACCAGGCGGCAATGTCGCCCCCCATCACCCCTGCGCCAATCACGTGCACGCGCCGGGCGGTGAAGCCGTCTTCCTTGCCGAACGCCTTGAGGCGTTCCTGAAGCTGGTACACGCGCACCAGGTGGTGTACGGTAGGCGACTGGATGATGCGGTCCACCACCTGCGGCGCGGCCAGGGCGTTGCCACCGTGCCGGGCCCAGAGGTCGATGATGGCGTAGGGCGCGGGGTAGTGTTCCGGGCGCACCTTGCGGGCCACCTGCCGACGGGCGCCGCGTGCGGCCACGGCCTTGAGCGGCCCGGTGAGCAAACGCTGCAGCAGCGGCAAAGGACGGCGCGGCTGGCCCGAGAGCACCAGTTGCCTGGCGGCCTGCACCATCACGCGCGGCGGCACGCAGTCGTCAGCCAGACCCATTTTCTTGGCGCGTTTGGCATCCATGGTTTTGCCGGTCAGCATCATGTCCAGGGCTGCGGGTGCGCCCACACGCTGCGGCAGGCGCAGCATGCCGCCCCAGCCAGGGAAAATGCCCAGCAGCACTTCCGGCAAGCCGAGCTTGGTGCCGGGTTCGTCCACCGCCAGCAGGCAGCGGCACGCCAGGGCCAGCTCCAGCCCACCGCCCAGGCAGTGGCCGCGCACCAGCGCCAAGGTGGGGTAAGGCACGGCGGCCAGGCGGTTGAACAGGTGCCAGCCGCGCTCCACCAGGGCCAGGGCCTGCGCCGTGGTGTCCAGGTGCGTGAATTCCTGGATGTCGGCCCCGGCGATGAAGCCGCTGGCCTTGCCGGAACGGAAGATCACCGCCTTGGGCGGCAGGCTGTCGAACACATTGAGGATCTGCCCCAGTTCGGCCATCACCCCGGCCGACAGGGTGTTGGTGGATGCCCCCGCCACGTCCAGCGTGACCGTGGTCACGCCCTGTGCGTCCTGTTCGACCTGCCAGTGTTGCAAATTCAGGTTCATGGCCGGTTCCTCAGTAAGCGTTCGGGTCCACGGTTTCGAGCAGCATGGCGCCGCCCAA
>CAYQTH010000154.1:0-3467 GCA_964420415.1 uncultured Macromonas sp.
ACCTTGACCTGGCCAGCCCCGGCCCAAGGTGCCACAGCGTTGCGCCAGACTTAATGTTCCGATAAGGCGGGTTTTGAAGAATCGCGGCCAGTTCCACTGCCGCCACTTCCCGCATGTCTGCTGTCTCTGCACCGGTTCCCCGTTCCTGGCACCCCACCACCTTGCTGCTGGTGCTGGCCACCTGGCTGGCCACGGCGGGCAACCTGCCGCTGTGGCTGGCGCTATGGCGCTTGCCGGAAACGCACGGTCCGCGTGCCCTGGCCGGCATGGCTGCGCTGGTGGGTGTGCTGCTCGCTGTTACGGTGCTGTTTTTGAGCCTGTTCGTCTGGCCGCGCTGGCTCAAGCCCGTGGGCTTGTTCCTGTTGGCAGCGGCAGCGGCTTGCAGCCACTTCATGACCGCCTACGGTGTGGTGATTGACCCGACCATGCTGGCCAACGCCGTCCAGACCGATGCACGTGAGGTACGCGACCTGCTGACCTGGTCTTTTGCAGGGGCCTTGCTGGCGGGCTTTGTGCTGCCCGCCGTCTGGTGGTGGCGCCAGCCGCTGCGCCATGTCGGTGCCACAGGCATGTTCAAGCGCCAGGGCGGGGTGGCCTTGCTCGCACTGCTGGCGGCTACCGTGTTGCTGTGGGGGTCTTTCCAGGACCTGGCATCGCTGATGCGCAACCACAAGCCATTGCGCTACATGGTCAACCCCTTCAATGCCTTGTACGCCGCAGGCAAGTTGTCGTTGGGGTCCGCAGCCCATGCGCAAACGCCGTTGCAGCCCATAGGCCTGGATGCACAACTGGCGACCGCACCAGGCCAGCCCGAGCAGGCCCCATTAATTGTCTTGGTGGTGGGTGAAACCGCACGTGCGGCCAACTTCGGTCTAGGCAGCTATGCGCGTGACACCACTCCCGAGCTCAAACAACTCCAGCAGCAGGGCAACCTGGTGTACTTCCAGCAAGTGCATTCCTGTGGCACCAGCACGCAAACCTCGGTGCCCTGCCTGTTCTCGCACTTGGGCAAAGAGGGCTACGAAAACAGCGGTGCTCGTTATGAAGGCCTGCTGGATGTGCTGCAACGCGCCGGGTTGGCTGTGCTGTGGCTGGACAACCAGTCCGGCTGCAAAGGGGCGTGCGACCGCGTGCCGACGCTCGAAACCCGCACCCTGAACGTGGAGGGTTTGTGCCAGGACGGCGAATGCTTCGACGAAGTCATGTTGCACGAACTGCCCGCGCAGCTGGACAAGCTGGACCCTCAGCGCCGCGCCCGTGGCACCGTGGTGGTGATGCACCAGATGGGTAGCCACGGTCCGGCCTATTACAAGCGCACCCCGGCCGAGCGTAAGGCGTTCCAGCCCGAATGCCAGAGCAGTGCGCTGCAGGACTGCCCGCAGCAGCAGATCGTCAACGCCTACGACAACACTATCCGCTACACCGACCACTTCCTGGCGCAAACCGTGGCCTGGCTGCAGACGCAAAAACGGCCCACCGCGTTGCTTTATGTGTCGGACCATGGTGAATCATTGGGAGAGAAGGGCTTGTACCTGCACGGCATGCCTTACCGCATGGCGCCAGAAGAGCAAACCCATGTGCCCATGGTGGCATGGGTGTCTCCGGCCATGCAAAACAGTCAGAGTTTGCCTATGGACTGCGTGAAACAGCAGTCCGGCCAGTCCTGGAACCACGACAACATCTTCCACAGCGTGCTGGGGTTGGCTCGGGTGCAGACACGCCTGCACCAGCCGCAGCTCGACATCTTTGCGGCGTGCATGGGGCGGCGTTGAGACAGTCGTTGCCGTGTGAAGTTGCCATGAAAAAAGCCACCGCATGCGGTGGCTTTTTTGCTGGGGATCCGCTGGCAGCGCACCCGGTACAAACGGCAGGCTGGTATCAGCCTGGGCTTGAATGGCTGCTGATTAGGCAGCGGTGGCCAGGGCCTTGACCTTGGCGGACAGGCGGCTCTTGTCGCGAGCGGCCTTGTTTTTGTGGAAAATGCCCTTGTCGGCAATGGTGTCCACCACAGCTTGCATCTTGCCGAACAGCTCGGCAGCTTTGGTCTTGTCGCCAGCCAGAACAGCCTTTTCGACGTTCTTGACAGCGGTACGGTACTTCGAACGCAGCGAGGAGTTGGCTGCATTCAGTTTGACGTCTTGGCGGGCGCGCTTGCGACCGGACGCCAGGCGGGGGTTCTTTTTCTTCGGCTTGGTTGCCATGGTGATTTCCTTAAGTGTTTGTGGATGTTGCCAGCAAAGCCGAACATTATAGCCCGCGCCCGCTGGGTTGCCCAGGCGGGGTCAAGACTGCCATGGGGCCTCGTTACACTGCCCGGGTGTCGCTCTTCAAGTCCGCCTCCCTCGTCTCGCTGCTGACCCTGGCCTCTCGCATCACCGGTCTGGTGCGGGAGTTGCTCGTTGCCTCGACCTTCGGCGCCAGCGCGCTCACCGACGCCTTCAATGTGGCGTTTCGCATCCCCAATTTGTTGCGGCGCCTTTTCGCCGAAGGCGCCTTCAGCCAGGCTTTTGTGCCCGTGCTGGCCGCTGCCCGAGAGAAAGAGGGCGAGGACGCCACGCGGCAGATGATTCACCAGATCGCCACCGTGCTGGCCTGGGCGCTCACGCTCACCTGTGTGCTGGGCGTGCTGGCGGCGCCGGTGTTGGTGTACGCCATGGCCTCGGGCCTGAAGCAGTCGCCCGAGGGCTTCGACGTGGCGGTGGTGCTGACCCGCTGGATGTTTCCCTACATCGGTTTCATGTCTTTCGTGGCGCTGTCAGCGGGCATCCTGAACACCTGGAAGCGCTTTGCCGTGCCGGCGGCCACACCGGTGCTACTTAACGTGGCCATGATTTCGGCCGCCGCCTGGGGCGCTCCCTGGTTTGAGTCGCTGGGCATCAACCCCATCTACGCCATGGCCGGTGGTGTGCTGCTGGGCGGCTGCCTGCAGCTGGGCGTGCAGATTCCCGCCTTGCACCGCCTGGGCCTGCTGCCGCGCGTGGGCTGGCGCTGGTCGGCGCTGAAGGCCGCCTGGGCGCACCCGGGCACCCGGCGCGTGACCACGCTGATGCTGCCCGCCCTGCTGGGCGTGAGCGTGGCGCAGCTCTCCCTGCTGATCAACACCCAGATTGCATCGCACCTGGTGGTGGGCAGCGTGAGTTGGCTCACCTATGCCGACCGCCTGATGGAATTTCCCACTGCCATGCTGGGCGTGGCGCTGGGCGTGGTGCTGTTGCCGCAACTGGCCGCCGCGCAGGCCGCTGGCGACACGCAGCGCTACAGCGGCTTGCTGGACTGGGGCTTGCGACTGGTGGTGCTGCTGGCCGTGCCTTGCGCGGTGGCGCTGCTCACCTTTGCCCAGCCGCTGGTGGCGGTGCTCTACCACTACGGCAAGTTCAGCGCGGCCGACGTGCAGCAGACCGCGGTGGCCCTCATGGGATATGGCGCGGGTCTTCTTGGCCTGATCGCCATCAAGGTGCTGGCCCCGG
>CAYQTH010000154.1:3477-4152 GCA_964420415.1 uncultured Macromonas sp.
GCACGCCGGTGAAGATCGCCATCGGGGTGTTGGTGCTCACGCAATTGCTCAACGTGGTGCTGGTGCCGTACCTGGCCCACGCGGGCCTTGCCCTGGCCATTGGCGCGGGGGCCATGGTCAATGCGCTGCTCCTGCTGATCGGGCTGGTGCGTCGAGGGGCTTATCGCCCGGCCCCGGGCTGGTCGCGGTTTGGCTTGCAGGTGATCGCCGCCAGTGCCCTGCTGGCGGTTTACCTCATGTGGCTCAACGCGCACATCGCCTGGACCGGCTTTGAGGGGCGATCGCTGATGCGGGTGGTCACCCTGGGCCTGGTGGTGCTGGGCGCGGTGGTGGTCTATTTCGTGACGCTGCTGCTGTCGGGTTTGCATCTTCGGCAGTTCATCCGAAAATGACGCGGGCCTCCTTGCCCACCCAGCCACATGACCCTGCCCTTTGAGCCCCCGTCCATCGCGCCGCTGTCGTATTTCGCCATGTTGGTGGGCGACGACGACGCGCTGCCCCTGTTCGAGGCGGCGGTGGCGGTGGCCCAGGACGAATACCCCGACCTGGACGTGCAGCAGGTGCTGGGTGATGTGGACCAGATGGTGGCTCGCCTGCGGCGCCGCTGCCCCACAGACGCCGGCCCGATGCAGCGCCTGCGCCTGCTGAACCAGTTTTTCTTCCGGGACATGGGCT
>CAYQTH010000155.1:0-4142 GCA_964420415.1 uncultured Macromonas sp.
CCGTGTCGGTGCCGATGGCATGAACCTGGGCACCATCATCGAAACCCTGAACCAGGGCGGTTGCAACAGCGTGATGGTGCAGCGTTACCTGCCGGAAATTCTGGCGGGTGACAAGCGCGTGCTGCTGATTGGTGGCGAACCGGTGCCGTTCTGCCTGGCGCGCATCCCGCAGGGCAGCGAAATTCGAGGCAACCTGGCGGCCGGTGGCAAGGGCGTGGCCCAGCCGTTGAGCGAGAGCGACTGGCGCATTGCGCGCGCAATTGCCCCGCGGCTCGCTGCGCGTGGGCTGTTGCTGGTGGGACTGGACGTGATTGGCGACAAGGTGACCGAGATCAACGTCACCAGCCCGACCTGTTTCCAGGAAATTCAGCAGCAAACCGGGTTTGATGTGCCTGCCATGTTCGTGGACGCGCTGGAGGCGGCACGGACGTGACTTTGCTGGGTTTGCAGGCGCTGGGGCGATTGCCGTTTGGTGCCTGATCAGTTGCAAGCTGTGTGAACCGCGCGTCGGTGGAGTGGGCTGAGTCAACCTGAGCACGGGGGCTGGTCCAACGGCAAGCCATCGACAAACACCTTGAGCTCGTTTGGCGCGAAGGTGGTCCAGGTCTCGTTGCGCGTCAACGGTGCGGTCACGATCACCGCCGCGCGGTCGCCCGGCTGGTTGATTTCGGCAAAGTTCACGGTCCAGTCCTCGTCCATCAACGTGGCGCTGCTGAACGGGTGCTGGCGCACCAGGTAGTGCAGGTGGGTGCTGCAGTGCGCCCACATGGCGTCGCCGTTGGACAGCAGGAAGTTGAAGGTGCCGAAACGCCGTACCTGGGGCACCAGTTCCTGCAAGGTCAGGGTCAATTCCTGCACGCTGGGCAGGGCCGCGTGCGACTTGGACAGTTCCTGCATCAGCCAGCAGAAGGCGCGTTCGCTGTCGGTGTCGCCCACCGGGTGGAAATGGGTATGCAGGCGCGGGTGGTAGTCCTTCAGGTCGCCGTTGTGGGCAAACACCCAGTGCAGACCCCACAGTTCGCGCGTGAAGGGGTGGGCGTTTTCCAGTTTCACCGCCCCTTCGGTGGCTTTGCGCACGTGGGCGATGATGTTGGTGCTTTGGAGCGGGTACTGGCGCAGGAAGTCTGCCATCGGCGACTGGGCGGCGCTGGCCTGATCCACGAACAGGCGCAGCCCCTTGCCCTCGAAGAAGGCGATGCCCCAGCCGTCGGCGTGCTCGCCAGTGGCACCGCCGCGGCGGCGGAAGCCGGAGAAGCTGAAATTCGCGTCGGTGGGGGTGGCGCAGTTGAGGCCTAGCAGTTGGCACATGGGCGGTCGCAAAAGAAGCGGGAAACGCTGTTGCCATTGTGCCGCCAAAGTGCATGCACGGGTGTGCGATGGAGCGCGGGTGCCTACAATTGCGGCATGAACTTCACCGACATGTTGCGCACGGCCGAGCGCCAGAACCAATCGATGCTGTGCGTGGGCCTGGACCCAGAGCCCACCAAGTTCCCTCACCGTTGGCGCAACGACCCGAGCAAGATCTACGACTTTTGCGCAGCGATTGTCGACGCCACGGCCGACCTAGTGGTGGCGTTCAAGCCGCAGATCGCCTACTTTGCCGCCCATGGCGCTGAAGACCAGCTGGAGCGCCTGATGGCGCACATGCGCGTGCGCGCGCCGCAGGTGCCGATCATTCTGGATGCCAAGCGTGGCGACATTGGCAGCACCGCCGAACAGTACGCCAAGGAAGCCTTTGAGCGTTACGGTGCCGATGCGGTGACGCTGTCCCCTTTCATGGGCTTCGATTCGGTACAGCCCTACCTGCAGTACCCCGGCAAAGGCGTGTACCTGCTGTGCCGCACCAGCAACCCCGGTGGCGACGATTTCCAGAGCCAGCGACTGGCCAGCGTCGAAGGCCAGCCCTTGTTGTATGAACACATTGCGCGCTTGGCGCAGGGGCCCTGGAACCTGAACGGCCAGCTGGGTTTGGTGGTGGGCGCGACCTACCCTGCCGAAATTGCCCGCGTGCGTGAGCTGGCGCCGACCGTGCCGCTGCTGATTCCTGGCGTGGGTGCGCAAGGGGGCGATGCACACGCCACCGTGCAGGCTGGGTGGCGCAGCGCAGGCGGTGAAACCACCGGCCCGGTCGCTGTCAACTCTTCGCGCGCCGTGCTGTATGCCAGTGCGGGGGATGATTTTGCGCAAGCCGCCCGGCGTGAGGCGCTCCGGACGCGCGAGTTGCTGCAGGCTGCGCGGGGGTAAACCTTCGGCCGTCAGTCTTCCTGCTCAAACCGCATTTGAGTGCCTGCCAGGTCGATCACGTCCTGGGGCTGCAAAGCGACTGGGGCAGCGCCGATGTCTTGACCGTTCAAAGTGCAGCCTTGGCCGTCCACCAGGGCCAGGGTATAGCCATGGGGGCGGTGCGTGATAGACGCCACCGCCACGCCCGGTTTGCCCAGTGTGGTGACCACTTTGACCAGGGGCATTTCGCGACCAGCGGCATTGCCAGTCAAAACGCGGATTTTGGCCGGCGGCAGGGGCGAGCCGCTGGTGGACGGGGGCGCTGGGGCGGTGTGCATCGCCGGGGCTGGGGCCTGGGTGCCGCCAGGCATGTCCAACCTGATTTTGTAGCGTGCAATCTCGATCACGTCACCGGCAGTCACCATGGCTGTATGCACTGCCTTGCCGTTGACATACGTGCCATTGGTGCTGGCCAGGTCTTCAATTTCTACCTTGCCGTTGCGCAACACGAACACCGCGTGTTCCCCGCTGACGGCGAGGTTGTCGATGACGATGTCGTTGTAAGGACGCCGGCCGATGGTGGTGCGGTCCTTTGTCAGCACGATGTCTTTCAGATCCACGCCATCCATGGCAATGGTCAATTTCACCATGAGACGGTTCCTTCTCTTCCTGGCAGTGCTGCGGTGTTCATGTCGGCTGAGTGGTCAGATGTGGGCGTGGCGCGCACGGGGTCTGGGGTGCATTGCACCAGCACCAGCGAAATATTATCCTTCCCGCCTGCGGCATTGGCCTGATTCAGCAGCACCTGCCCCGCTTGTTCCAGTGTCGATTCGCGCTTGAGGATGGCCGCCATCTCGGCGTCGCTGAGCATGTCGTGCAGGCCGTCGGAGCACAACAGGTAGGTGTCGCCTGGCTGAACCACGTGTTCGCCCACTTCCAGGTCCAGTTCCGGCGCGATACCCATGGCCCGCGTGACCAGGTTTTTGTACGGCGCCTGCCGTGCCAGCGCAGGGCTGATCAAACCGGCATCAATTTGCTCTTGCAACAGTGAATGATCGCGGGTCAAGCGGTTGATCTGGCCCTGCCGCAAGCGGTACAGGCGCGAATCACCAATGTGCCCCACCAGCAAACGTGCACCGAAAAACACGGTGGCCACCAGCGTGGTGCCCATGCCCCGGTACTGCGGGTAGCGCAGTGAGGCATCGAGGATGCGGTGGTTGGCTTGTGTCACGCTGTGCCGTAGCCATTGGCGCAGATCGCTGGCGCTGGGTGTGTGACCGTTTTGCAAGAGCGCTTCCAGCTCATGCAGTACCCATTCGGTGGCCATGGCGCTGGCCACTTCACCGGCTTGGTAGCCCCCCATGCCGTCGGCGAGCAATGCCACGCCCAAAGCTGGGTTGACCAGCACCGCGTCCTCGTTGTTGGCGCGCACGCGACCGGGGGCGCTGAGGCTGAAAAAACGGCGTTGCATGGGGGTGAGAAAGGGGTGGGTGTGCTGCAGTGTAGCTGGATGATTGCCGCCCATAAAAAAACACCGGCAACCAGGAGGCGGCCGGTGTCGGTGGCGCAACCCTGTGGGCAGCGCGCGGTGCTTACTTCAGCAGGCCCTTCAGCAAGCGCCCCATTTCAGAAGGATTGCGGGTGATGGTGAAGCCGCACTCCTCCATGATGGCCAGCTTGGCGTCCGCCGTGTCAGCGCCGCCCGCGATCAGCGCACCGGCGTGGCCCATGCGCTTGCCCGCCGGAGCCGTGACCCCAGCGATGAAGCCCACAATCGGCTTCTTCATGTTGGCCTTGCACCAGCGTGCGGCTTCGGCCTCGTCCGGGCCGCCGATCTCGCCGATCATGATCACCGCGTCGGTGTCAGGGTCGTCGTTAAAGGCGCGCATCACGTCGATGTGCTTCAGGCCGTTGATCGG
>CAYQTH010000156.1:0-4108 GCA_964420415.1 uncultured Macromonas sp.
ACAACCTGCTTGACCCGGCCATCCTGTTCTTCCTGTTTGGTGTGCTGGCCGGCACGCTCAAGTCCAATCTGGAAATTCCGCCGCAAATCTCGCGCTTTCTGTCGCTCTACCTGCTGATGGCGCTGGGCCTCAAAGGCGGGTTTGCACTGGCGGCTTCGGGCCTGACACTGGACATTGCCCGCAGCCTGGCGGTGGCCATGACGCTGGCGGTGCTGGTGCCGCTGCTCGGCTACCTGGTGCTGCGGCGTGTGCTGTCTGGCATGAACGCCGCAGCTGTGGCAGCGACCTATGGTTCGGTGAGCGCGGTGACTTTCATCACCGCCGTTCAGACACTGGAGCAACAAGGCCTGCCCTACGGCGGCTACATGGCTGCGGCCATGGCGCTGATGGAGTCACCCGCCATCATCCTGGCGGTGCTGATGGCCAATACGCTGCGGCAACAGGTCGCTGGTCAGACCGTGTTGCACGCGGGCCAGGGCAGCGCCGTGCTGAGCCAGGCCGGACCGCACTTTGCACCCCCCCAGTTCTCGCTGCGCAAGGTGCTGCACGAGTCATTCACCGACGGGGCGCAATTGCTGCTGCTGGGCGCCATGGCGGTGGGACTGTTGAGCGGCGACGCAGGCCAAACCGCTCTCCAACCGTTTGCCGGGGATTTGTTCAAAGGCATGCTGGCTTTCTTCCTGCTGGACATGGGCCTGATGACGGCACGCAACCTGCCGCACCTGCGCGGCCAGTCGCCCTGGTTGCTGGCCTACGGGTTGCTCGGCCCACTGTGCCATGCAGCACTGGCCCTGGGTTTGGCCTGGTGGGTCGGGATCCCGGCCGGGGACGGTGCCCTCTTGATGGTGCTGGCGGCCAGCGCGTCCTATATCGCCGTACCTGCGGTGCTGCGACATGCCATTCCCGAAGCCAACCCGTCGCTGTATTTCGGGCTGTCATTGGGCATCACTTTTCCCTTCAACATTCTGGTGGGACTGCCCATCTACATCGACGTGGCGTACCGCGTGCTGGCTTGAACAGCCTTCAGTCGCCGCCTGAAGCTGGCTCAGCCTGCGGCTGATGGCGTCTTTGGCAACTGACAAGCAACATTCGCCACAGATTTTTCTTTTTCACTGAAAGCACACCATGGATACCTTACTCATGTGGCTGCAAGGCCCATTTCTTGGCACACCGGTCTGGCTCTGGCTCGTCTTCCTTTCGGTGGTGGTAGCGTTGCTGGCTTTCGACCTGGGGGTGCTGCACCGCGACGACCGCGAAATTGGCGTGACGGAAAGCCTGCTGCTGTCGGCGGGGTACATCACGGTCGCCGTGCTGTTTGGCGCCTGGGTCTGGTGGGTGCGCGGCGCGGGCAGCGGCATGGACTACTACACCGGCTTCCTGATCGAAAAGTCGCTGTCGATGGACAACGTGTTCGTCATCGCGTTGATCTTCAGTTACTTCGCTATCCCCCGCGTTTACCAGCACCGGGTGCTGTTCTGGGGCATCCTGGGGGTGATCGTGCTGCGCGCCATCATGATCGGCCTGGGGGCAGCACTGATCACGCAATTCAGCTGGATTCTTTACGTGTTCGGCGCTTTCCTGGTGCTGACCGGCGTGAAGATGTGGTTTGCAGGTGACCACGGCCCAGACATCGGCAACAACCCGCTGCTGAACTTCCTGCGCCGCCACCTGCGTGTGACCGATGGCCTGCGCGGCAACGCATTTCTGGTGACGGCACCACACCCGGCCAACGGACGCCCGGTGCGCTGGGCCACCCCGCTGCTGTTGGCCCTGATCATGGTGGAAGCGGCCGACCTGGTGTTCGCCGTGGATTCCGTCCCGGCGATTTTCTCCATCACCACCGACCCGTTCATCGTCTACACCAGCAACATCTTCGCCATTCTGGGCTTGCGTGCCTTGTACTTTGCACTGGCCGCGCTGATCCACCGCTTCTACTACCTGAAGTACGCGCTGGCTCTGGTGCTGGTGTTCATTGGTGGCAAGATCTTCCTGCACGACTGGATCGGCAAGGTGCCGGCCCCGGTGTCACTGGGCGTGACCTTCGGGTTGATCGCGGGCGGGGTGTTGTATTCGCTCTACAAGACGCGGGAACAGGCCAACGAAATGGCCCAGCCCGAAGCGCGATGACCATGCACGACGCTGCTGCAGTCAAGCCAAAACGTCGTGCAGCGCCACCAGGGCCTGTGTCAGCTTGTGGCGCGGTTCCAGGTGGATCATGGGGCGCGAGAGCTGGTGCGACTCGCGCACCTTGACCGAGGACGGCAGGTAGGGCTGCAGCACCGGCAACCCTTCGTCGATCAGCTCCTGCACCAGCTGCTGCGGCAGCTTGGCGCGCGGCTGGAACTGGTTGACCACAATGCCCTTGATCTGCAACCCAGGGTTGTGGTCGGCGCGGATTTCCTGCACGTTGTCCAGCAAGGTGTAGAGGGCCTGGCGCGAGAAGTCATCGCAGTCGAACGGGATGAGGCAACCGCTGGCACCCATGAGCGCGGAGCGGGTGTAGAAGTTCAGCGCGGGCGGCGTGTCGATGTAGATGCGGTCGTAATCGGCCGCCAATTGCTGCAGGGCCTCGCGCAGCTTGTAGATTTTGTGGCGTGACTCCAGCTTGCCCTGCAACTCTTCCAGGCGGTCGCTGGCGGCCAGCACGTCCAGCCCGTCGAACGGGGTGCCCAGCACAAAGGCCTTGGGCGGCTCTGGGTTGAAGGTGAAGCTGAGCGCCTGGTCGAACAAACTGGCCACGGTGGGCTGACCGGCCACCACCTGCCCGCCCACCAGGTAATGCGTGGAGTTGCCCTGCTGGTCCAGGTCGATGACCAGGGTACGCAGCCCCTGGCTGGCGCTGATAGCGGCCAGGTTGCACGTGATGGTGGACTTGCCCACCCCACCTTTCTGGTTGAACACGACGAGCGGCATGGCGTAACTCCGGTGTAGGCACAGCAAGATGCTGCACTGCAGCAATTATGCAACCAAACGCCACCGCGGCAGATCGCCGACAATACGCGCCTTTCCACTTGGCACGGGCCCGTTCGGCCCTCAAGCACCATGACCGTTCTTTCCCCTCGCGGCACGCCGTTCACCCTGAGCGATTTCGATTTCGAGCTGCCGCCCGAACTCATTGCCCAACACCCCGCGCCCGAGCGCAGCGCCTCGCGCCTGCTGGACGGACGCCGCTCGCCCCCGGTGGACCGCATCTTCCGCGACCTGCCCGCCTTGCTGCAGCCGGGCGACTTGCTGGTGTTCAACGACACGCAGGTGGTGAAAGCCCGCCTGTTCGGGGAGAAACCCTCCGGCGGCAAGCTGGAGTTGCTGGTGGAGCGTGTGCTGCCCGGCTGTGAGGTGGTGGCGCACGTGAAGGTGAGCAAGAAACCCGCCGTGGGCACCGTGCTGCAGATGCACGGCGGCTACAGCGCCGAACTGCTGGGCCGCTGGCCCGACGAGAACGGGCAACTGTTCCGTCTGCGCTTCAGCCACGAGCCGCACCTGATGATGGAGCAACATGGCCACGTGCCGCTGCCGCCCTACATCGAACACGCCGACAGCGCCGACGACGCGGCCCGCTACCAGACCGTATTTGCCGCCAAACCGGGCGCCGCCGCCGCGCCCACCGCCGCACTGCATTTCGACGACGGCGTGCTGGCCGCGCTGGAGGCGCGCGGCATCAGCCGGGCCAACGTGACCCTGCACGTGGGCGCGGGCACCTTTTCGCCCGTGAAAACGGAAAACCTGGCCGAACACCGCATGCACCGCGAGTGGTACGAAGTGCCTGCCGCCACCCAGCAAGCCATTGCCGACACGAAGGCGCGCGGTGGCCGCATCGTGGCCGTGGGCACCACCACCATCCGCACATTGGAATCCTGGGCCCGCACCGGCCAGGCCAGCGGCGACACCGACATCTTCACTTCCACCTGCCCAAAAGCACGCTGATGATGCTGGTGAGCGCCTTCGCCGGTTACAGCCACGTGATGGCGCTCTACCGCCACGCCATCGCAGAACGCTACCGCTTCTTCAGTTACGGCGACGCCATGCTGCTGGAACGCACGGCCCCTGCCGCATCCGGGACAATCTGAACCATGCTGAAGTTCGACCTGCTCACCACCGACCCCGACAG
>CAYQTH010000157.1:0-4038 GCA_964420415.1 uncultured Macromonas sp.
ACCAGGGTGGAAAAGGTCAGCGCCGTGTTCAGCCGGTGCCGGTGGGCTTCCGTCTTGGGTTCCGGCGGCGAGGCCACTTCCGGCAATTCGGCAAACACCGGGTCTTGCGAGGCTTGCGACACGCGAGGCGCCAGGGTTTGAGATTTGGTGGGCACTTCGCGCGGAGCGAGCACTAACTCCAATGCCACGGGCTGGCCCATGAGTTCGGCCAGCGCGGCATTGATCTTGCCCGCGTACTGGGCCCGGATCCAGTCCATCTTGAAGCGGTTGGCCACCGCCAAGGTCACCTTGTCGTTGTCCGGGCTCACCTTGGCGGTGAGCGGGCGGATCCAGGTGTTGAACTGCTGTTCGGGGATGTCCTGCGCCAGCCGTTCGGTGCAGGCCAGCCACAGGTCGGGCGCATGTGAGGATGCGTCAGGCAATAGCTTGGACTGGCTCATGGGGCTATGGGCGGGGCAAGGGGTGGCAGCGGGAGGGTGAGGATAAACGGCGCGCAGCCGGACGGGCATTGTAGTCCTTAAACCGAGTTATCCACATGCTGGTGTTTACCCAAAGATGGTGCTGCCAGGCCGGTGCCAAACGGCCGAATTTGTGGGCGACCAGAAATTTTGCGATAATCACAGGTTCTCTTGAATTCAATTTTTCGCATTGGGGCGGGTCAGCAAGGCCAGCCCGGAATGGAACAGCATCATGAAACGCACTTACCAACCGTCCAAAATCAAACGCGCCCGCACCCACGGCTTCCTGGTTCGCATGAAGACCCGTGGCGGCCGTGCCGTGCTCAACGCACGCCGCGCCAAGGGCCGCAAGCGTCTGGCTGTCTAAGACGGCCAGCGTTCAGGCTGCTGCGCAGCACCGTGCGGCAGCTCTATTGACCCGGCGGGCCAGCCACTTGCAGCGTATTCGTCATCGCACCCAGTTCGATGTGGTGCTGGCTGGCCGTCCCTTGGTCAAAACGCCTCACTTTGCGTTGCACATGGCCGACACGTCCGCGCACGCCGGTGCCCACGGGTTGTTTCCCGGTGGCGGCCTCTGGCTGGGTGTGCTCCTGCCCAAACGCTGGGCGCGCCGGGCCGTGACGCGCAACACCTTGCGGCGGCAGATTTACGCTGTGGCCAGTGAGCTGGCGCCCGCATTGCCGCCGCAGGCGCTGGTGGTGCGTTTGCGCAGCGGCTTTGCCAAAACCGAGTTTTTGAGCGCCACCTCCGATGTGCTCAAACGTGCCGTGCGCGCCGAGCTCCTCCAGTTGCTGGGCAGTCCTAGGCTGGCACCGCAGGGGGTGACGCATGCGTGACTGGCCGCGACAAGTGCTCTTGGGTCTGGTCAAGGGCTACCGTTTGTTGCTCAGCCCCTGGCTGGGTTCAGCCTGCCGTTTCGAGCCCACCTGTTCGCTGTACGCGCTGCAGGCTCTGGAACACCACGGGGCAGGCATGGGCAGCTACCTCACATTGCGCCGTTTGGCCCGTTGTCACCCTTGGTGTGAAGGGGGTTGTGACCCCGTTCCGCCGCAGGTGCGTCGGCCGTTTTCTTCTCTTGTGTCCCATTCCACTGGAAAGACGCCATCATGAGCGACATTCGCCGGTCCATCCTCTGGGTGGTTTTTGGTTTTGCCCTGGTTCTGCTGTGGGACAAATGGCAGATCCACAATGGCCGCCAAGCCACATTCTTCCCGACCGGTGCGCCAGTGGCGGCGGTGCCAGCCGCCACCCCTGCTGCGCCCGTGGACAGCGCGGTGCCGCCAGCGGCCGTCCCATCCAGCGCGGCGGCTGCTGCCGCAGCGATGGCCCAGGCACCCAGCATCCCGCGCACCACGCACCAGATCAGCACGGATGTGTTGAAGCTGGTGTTTGACAGTGAAGGCGGGTCGCTGGTGGCGGCTGATCTGCTGGCGCATGCTGCGGTGACGGGGCAACCCAAGCACGAGACGCTGACCCCTTTGACCCTGTTGACCCAGTCCGACAAGCGCACCTATGTGGCCCAGACTGGGCTGGTGGGGGCAGACCTGCCCACCCACAAGACGCCCATGCGCCTGGTGTCGCAGGGCACGGCGCTGGCCGATGGGCAAGACAGCCTGGTGGTGCGGTTCGAGTCGGTGCCGGTCAATGGCGTGGTGCTGACCAAAACTTACACCCTGCACCGCGGCTCGTACGTGCTGGATGTGAAACACGAGGTCATCAACCGCGGTGCACAGGCGGTGTCACCGCAGCTCTATTTGCAGCTGGTGCGTGACGGTGACCAGACCGCAGGCAACACACCGTTCTATTCCACCTTCACGGGCCCGGCGGTGTACAGCGAGGCGGCCAAGTTCCAGAAGGTGACCTTCGAGTCTCTGGACAAAGACAAGGCCGAGTACCAGAAGACAGCCAAGGATGGCTATGTGGCCATGGTGCAGCACTATTTCGCCAGCGCCTGGTTGCCCGCAGCAGGAAGCGAACGCGAGAACTTTGTGCGCAAGGTGGGGGCGCTCTACAGCGTGGGCAGCCTGTTGCCGGTGGGCAGCGTGGCGCCGGGCCAAACCCAGGCCGTGGAAGCGCGCCTGTTTCTGGGCCCACAGGAGGAAAAGAAACTCGAATCCCTCACTCCAGGCCTGGAACTGGTGAAGGACTATGGCTGGCTGACCATCCTGGCCAAGCCGCTGTACTGGCTGCTGGAAAAAATCCACGCCTTTGTGGGCAACTGGGGCTGGGGTTCCTGCTCAAGATCGCCTTCTACTGGCTGAACGCCAAGGCCTACGCCAGCATGGCCAAGATGAAGGCCGTCAACCCGCGCATCATGGAGATGCGGGAACGTCTGAAAGACAACCCGCAGCAGATGCAGCAGGAGATGATGAAAATCTACCGTGAGGAGAAGGTCAATCCGCTGGGCGGCTGCCTGCCGATCCTGGTCCAGATCCCGGTGTTCATTGCCCTGTACTGGGTGCTGCTGTCGAGCGTGGAAATGCGCAATGCGCCGTGGGCGGGCTGGATTGTGGATTTGTCTACGCCGGACCCGTACTACATCCTGCCGCTCATCATGACGCTGACCACGGTGTTCCAGACCGCGTTGAACCCGCTGCCGCCCGACCCGATGCAAGCCAAAATGATGTGGATCATGCCGCTGGTGTTCAGTGTGATGTTCTTCTTCTTCCCGTCCGGCCTGGTGCTGTACTGGATCACCAACAACATCTTGACGATTGCGCAGCAGGCCTTCATCAACCACAAAATGGGCGTGCCGGTGAAATTCACCTTGCCCAAGTTCAAGTAAGCCGCAATGCAACAATGGGCCGCAACAGCGGCCCATTTGCATTGCACAGGAGTTTCCCATGTTGCCGCGCCACCAGGACCCGATTGTCGCCATTGCCACCGCGCCAGGGCGGGGGGCGGTGGGCATCGTGCGTGTGTCGGGTCGTGGGCTGACACCGCTGGTGCAGGCGCTGTGCGGGCGGGTGTTGCGGCCCCGTGAGGCCACCTACCTGCCGTTCCAAGACGCAGACGGCAGCCCCATTGACCACGGACTGGCACTCCACTTCCCTGGGCCGCATTCGTACACCGGCGAAGATGTGCTGGAGTTACAGGCGCACGGCGGCCCGGTGGTGTTGCAACTGCTGCTGGCGCGCTGTTTGGCTGCGGCGGCCGAGGTGGATCCGGCCACGGAGCGGCCGCGCCTGGCGGGCTTGCGGCTGGCGCAGCCCGGCGAGTTCACCGAACGTGCTTTCCTGAACGACAAGATCGACCTGGCCCAGGCCGAGGCGATTGCCGACCTGATCGACGCCAGCACCGAGGCGGCTGCGCGCAGCGCCAGCCGTTCGCTGGCGGGCGAGTTCTCGCGCGAGGTCGGCCAGTTGCGCGAGGCCCTGGTCCATCTGCGCATGCTGGTCGAGGCCACGCTCGACTTCCCCGAGGAGGAGATCGACTTCCTGCAGAAGTCCGATGCGCAGGGCCAGCTCGACCGGCTGCAGGCGCGGCTGGGCCAGGTGATGCAGCGCACGCGCCAGGGCGCGCTGCTGCGCGAGGGCATCAAGGTGGTGATCGCGGGTCAGCCGAATGCGGGCAAGAGCTC
>CAYQTH010000158.1:0-4003 GCA_964420415.1 uncultured Macromonas sp.
GGTTTCGAGAGCTGGGACCATGTGCCGAACAACCCGTTTTTCGCCCCGGTGGCCGACGTGTCGGCGCTGGAAGACTACATGGCCGCCTTGCGCAAGAGCGGTGACTCGTGTGGTGCCCGCCTGCGCGTGTCGGCGCAGAACGTGCCGGTGGGTCTGGGCGAACCGCTGTACGACCGGCTGGATGCCGACATTGCCCACGCCATGATGGGCCTCAACGCCGTCAAGGGCGTTGAAATTGGCGACGGCTTTGCTAGCGTGGCGCAAAAGGGCAGCACACACGGTGACGAACTCACCCCCGAAGGCTTTCGCAGCAACCACAGCGGTGGCATCCTCGGCGGCATCAGCACCGGGCAGGACATTGAGGTGTCCATCGCCATCAAGCCGACCAGTTCCATCCTGGTGCCACGTGCCTCCATCGACGTCACCGGGCAACCGACCGAAGTCATCACCAAAGGCCGGCACGACCCGTGTGTGGGCATTCGCGCCACGCCGATTGCCGAGGCTCTGCTGGCGCTGGTGCTGATGGACCACGCCTTGCGCCACCGTGCCCAATGTGGCGACGTGCAGGTGGCCACGCCCGACATCGCCGCGCTGGGTCGCGGGTGAAACCTTGGCTCTGGCCGTTCGCCGCCCTGTCGGCGGGGTATTTCGCGCACATCGGGTTCTTCAACCCCTACCTGCCGCTGTGGCTGAAGGACATGGGCTTTGGCCTGCTGGCCATCAGCCTGATGACGTCGCTGCAGTCGGCCACGCGCTTGTTCGCGCCCTACCTGTGGGGCTGGTTGAGTGACCACACCGGCCACCGCGTGTGGTGGCTGCGCTACTGCGGCACGGCGGCGCTGTTTGTTTCGCTGGGCCTGTGGTGGCCTTGGAGCAGCGCCAGCGGGGTGGGGCTGTTCTGTGTGTTGCTGCTGCTGTTCACCCATACCAGCGGCATGATGCCGTTGAGCGAAGCCGCGTTGGCGCAGGCCGTCAGCCAGCAAGGAGGCTTCAACGCGCACCGTTATGGGCGCATCCGGTTGTGGGGTTCACTGGGTTTTTTGGTGACGGTGCTGCTGGCCGGGGCTTGGTTCCAGTGGCATGGCATGGGCAGTTTTCCCTGGTGGGCGCTGTTCACTTTGCTGGCGGTGGTGGCGAGCGTGTGGGTCATGCCTGCCACGCCTGTGGCGGCACACGAGCACCACGAACGGTTGCGGGTCTGGCCTGTGTTGCGGCAGCCTCAAGTGGCCTGGTTTTTTGCAGCGGGCTTTTTTCACGTGCTGTCACACGTGTTCATTTACATCTTTTTTTCGCTTTACCTGGACGACCTGGGGTACAGCAAATCCAGCATTGGCTGGCTGTGGGCCGTGGCGGTGATTGTGGAAATCGGCTGGTTCTACACCCAGGGCCGCTGGCTGCCCCTGTTGCGCCTGGAGCGTTGGCTGTGGCTGGTATCGGCGCTGATGGCCCTGCGCATGGCGCTGACCGCCGGGCTGGCCGAACACGTGTGGGTGCTGGTGTTGGCACAGTTGGCACACGCTTTCACGTTTGCCACACACCATTCGGTGTGCATGGCCTGGCTGAACCAACATTTTCCTGGACGTTTGATAGGGCGCGGGCAGGCGGTGTACGCGGTGATCTGCTACGGTTTGTCTGGCGTCATTGGCGGCGCTTTGGGCGGTGTGGTCAGTACCCACTGGGGGGTAGGGCGGGTGTTCTGGCTGGCCTCGGGCGCTGCCGTTCTTGCCGTGGTTTGTGTGCATGGAATGCAACTTACAAGGCGAAAAACTGGTATTTATACGTATTCTTGATTTCCATTTTTAGTTCATGATTGTCATATAAGAGTAATCAAGGTGTAGCAATATGCCTCTGTGATGATCACTATGAGAATATTTGGCAAGTTGGTCCTGGCCTTTGTGGCGGTATCGGCCCTCACCTGTGTGTCTGCTCTGGTGGGCATGCTGGGCATCCAGCGCGTGCAGGATGCGTTCAAAGACATCAGTGATGGTTCGGTGCCGGAACTGGCCTTTCTGGGGCGGCTGGAAGCCAGTGCTGCAACGATGCAGACCGAGGCCTTGAGCATTGCCCTGTTGGCCAGGGAGGCGCAGCAAGCCGGGGGCAAAACGAACATCAACCCAGCAGAAGCGGAACAGCTGCAGGAAGCCAGCCACTTGTTTGACCGTCTCATGACGCAAACACTGTCCATGCGCCGCCAAGATGGCAAGTCGGTTACAGAGCTGGAACAGCTGCGGCAGGTCAAAGCGGAGTTGCTGCAGCTCTCGCAAGCCCTGGTTGCTGCGGCACAGCACAGCCGTGATGCGGTGACCATGACGGAGTTGCTGGAGGCCATCGAAACAGCCGAGGCCGCCTTCCGCCGGGGCCTGGGCGCATACATGGACATTGAGTTGCAGGAACTGGAGGCCCGCCAGGCGGCGACCAGCCGCGCCGTGACCATGGCCATGGTGCTGAGTGTGGCGGTGGCGCTGCTGAGTCTGGGGGTGGCGGTGATGCTGGGTTTGATCCTGGCGAGGCATGTGGCGCAACCCTTGCAGCGGCTGAGCCGGGCTGCCCGTTCCTTGGGCGAAGGGGTGCAGGATGCACGTGTACAGGTGGAAAGCCGCGATGAAATCGGTCAGCTGGGACAAGCGTTCAATGACATGGCCGACAAACTGGTGGCCACCACCATTTCGAGGGACGATCTGGCCAAGGAGGTGCGCGAGCGCCAATGGGCAGAAATCCAGGCGTTGGAAGCCAAAAGCCAGGCCGATGCCGCCAACGCGGCCAAAGGCCAGTTTCTGGCCAACATGTCGCACGAAATACGCACGCCGTTGAATGCCATCATCGGCTTTTCGGAGTTGTTGGCAGATACCCCGCTCAACGAGCGTCAGGAGCGCTACGTCAAGACCATCCGGTCCAGCGGTACGGGCTTGCTGGCCATTGTCAACGATGTGCTCGACTTGTCCAAGATCGAAGCGAATCAGCGGGTGCTGGAGTCGGTGAGCTTTGATTTGAAGGCCTTGGTGGGGGAAGTGCTGGCCATCTCATCGGCTAACCTGCCGCCCAGTGGTTCGGTGGCCCTGCGGCATGAGTGTGCGGGCGATGTGCCCGCCTGGTTCCAGGGCGACCCCACGGCAGTGCGGCAGATTCTGCTCAACCTGGTGTCCAACGCCATCAAGTTCACGCAGCAGGGACGGGTAACGGTGCTGCTGGATGCCGAGGGCGTGACCGAGGGTGGCAAACACATGGTCCGCGTGCGTGTGCGCGACACCGGTATTGGCATTCCGCCCGGCAAAATTGACCAGATATTCCAGGTGTTCACCCAGGCCGACGCCTCGACCACGCGGCAATTCGGCGGCACAGGCCTGGGACTGGCGATCACGCGCTCGCTGGCGGAGCTGATGGGGGGCAGCATTGAGTGCCACAGCACCGAGGGCGAAGGCAGCGAGTTTGTGGTGCGCTGGCCTTTGCTGTCTGTGGAGCCACCCGCCAAAACGGCAGTGGCTGTCCCGGTGGCGCCTGCGGTGTCGAACCGTCCGTTGCGGCTATTGGTGGCCGAGGACAACGCCGTCAACCAGATGCTGGCGCGCGGCATGCTGGATAAACTGGGCCACCAGGCCGATGTGGTGGAAAACGGCCAACTGGCGGTGGCACAGGTGTCCAGCCAGCCTTACGACATGGTGTTGATGGACCTGCACATGCCTGTGATGGGCGGGCTGGATGCGGCCCGTGCCATACGGCAAAGCCACCCGGCGTTGCCCATCATTGCGCTGACGGCGGCAGCACTGTCCGAGGACAGGCAGCAAAGCCTGGAAGCCGGTATGAACGACTTCCTGACAAAGCCTCTGCAGATCAGCGACCTGGAGGCCACGTTGAAGAAGTGGATGGTCCGGCCCTGACAAGGTCAGGGTTGAGGGGTGCGTGACCCTACTGCCAGGCCGTGGGCCAATGCGCCTGCCGCAATGCCACCCAGCGCCCAAAGCAAGGTCCAGTTGCCCGTGCCCAACCCGGCAATGGCCGGACCAGG
>CAYQTH010000159.1:0-3985 GCA_964420415.1 uncultured Macromonas sp.
ACACGAAGTCGCCCACTTGGACTTCGAGTTCGCCCTGGTCGTTCTTGAATTCGCTCAGCGGGACGTAGGCTTCCGACTTCAGACCGGCGTTGACGACCACGTGGTTGTGGTCGATGCGCACGACTTCGGCGGTGATGACTTCGCCCGGGCGCATGTCAGCGCGTTGCAGTGATTCTTCGAACAGGGCGGCAAAAGATTCAGACATGTGGTTTCCTAGGCCGTGCAACTCGAAAGTTGAAAGTGTGAGTGCGCGGCGTTTACAAAGACGCAACACCTGGCGGCGCTGCGGGTTGCAGGTTGAGAACCTTCGGGCCTGCGGGAGGCAGAACTCCCGGCGGGGCCTTCAGGGCCAGTAACATCACGCCCCTGCGAAAGGGCGCTGTGCTTGCCACCAAGCCAATACCTGCTGCACCGATTGCTCGATGGTTTGCTCGGAGTTGTCGAGTTGGAAAGCGTCTTCGGCGGGCTTGAGCGGTGCGTGCTGGCGCTGGGTGTCGCGCACGTCACGGGCCTCCAGGTCCGTCAAAAGGTCTGCCATTCTAGCGTCAATTCCTTTGGAAATCAACTGCTTATAGCGGCGTTCGGCGCGTTGCTCTGCGCTGGCGGTCAGAAACACCTTGAGCGGGGCATCCGGGAAGATCACGGTGCCCATGTCGCGGCCGTCGGCCACCAGGCCGGGCAACTGGCGGAAGCTGTGTTGCAGTTCCAGCAGGCCCTGGCGCACTTGGGGCAGGGCCGACACGCGCGAGGCGGCCATGCCGGCGGCTTCGGTGCGCACAGCATCGCTCTGGTCAACGCCGTCCAGCAGCACGCGCTGGTCGGGCGTGAAGCGCACGTTCAGTGTGGCGGCCAACTGGCCCAGGCGCTCAGCCACGCCGGGCTGGGCCAGGCTGTTGGCGTCGGTGGCCAGGCCGGAACGCTCGGCAGCCACGCCCACCAGGCGGTACAGCACGCCGGAATCCAGCAGGTGGTAGCCCAGGGCAGCCGCCACTTCGGCCGCCAGCGTGCCCTTGCCGGAGGCGGTGGGGCCGTCGATGCAAATCACCGGGATGTTGGCCGCTTCGGCCTGCACCACGCTGAACAAGGCCTCGAAGTAGTCCGGGAAGGTCTTGGCCACGCACTTCGGGTCCTCAATGCGCACGCTCACGCCGACCGGGTTGAAGGCCGCCAGCGAGAAACACATGGCGACACGGTGGTCGTCGTAGGTGTGGATGGACGCAGGCGTCCAGGTGGTGGGCGGGCTGACCTTGATGTAGTCCTGGCCTTCTTCCACTGAGGCACCGAGTTTGCGCAGCTCACATGCCATGGCGGCGATGCGGTCGGTTTCCTTGACGCGCCAGCTGGCGATATTGCGCAGCGTGGTGGTGCCGTCGGCGTAGAGCGCCATGACGGCCAGCGTCATGGCGGCGTCGGGGATGTGGTTGCAGTCCAGGTCGATGGCTTTCAGTGGCCAGGCGCCGCGGCGGATGTGCAGCGCGTTGGCCGAGCCGGTGACGACGGCGCCCATGGCCTGGGCGGCCTCGACGAAGCGTATGTCACCTTGAATGGAGTCCAGTCCCACGCCCTGGATGGTGATGCCGTCTTGTCCGGCGCTGGCCGGAGCCAGTGCGCCGAGAGCGATGAAGTAGCTGGCGGAGGAGGCATCGCCTTCGACGTGGATGCTGCCGGGCGAGCGGTAGCGGCTGCCTGCGGGAATGGTGAAGCGTTCCCAGCCCTGGCGCTGCACATTCACACCGAAGCGCTGTAGCAACTTGAGCGTGATCTCGATGTAGGGTTTGGAAATGAGTTCGCCCACCACTTCCAGGGTGATGTCGCGCGTGCTGACCAATGGCAGGGCCAGCAGCAGGGCGGTCAGGAACTGGCTGGAAACGTCACCGCGTACGAGGATGGGGGCATCCAGTTGGAGCGGCACCGGTTGGCTGTTGCCCAGACGCAGCGGTGGGTAACCTTCATTGCCCAGACAGTCCACCGGGCAGCCGAGCTGGCGCAACGCATCGACCAGGTCGCCGATGGGGCGTTCGTGCATGCGCGGGATGCCGCTGAGTTCGAACTGGCCGCCGAACTGCGAGGCCAGCAACGCCAGTGCGGCGGTCAGCGGTCGCATGGCGGTACCGGCATTGCCCAGGAACAACTGGGCCTGGCGCACTGGCAGTTGGCCACCCAAACCCTGCACGCGCACACTGTTGCCAGGCAAGCGTTCCAGGCCGCAGCCCAGGGTTTCCAGTCCGGCCAGCATCACGCGGGTGTCGTCCGAATCCAGCAGGTCGTGGATCAGTGTGCTGCCTTCACTCAGCGCGGCCAGCAGCAGCACGCGGTTGGAAATGCTCTTGGAGCCGGGCAGGGTGACGCTGCCACCGGCGGTGCGCAGAGGGGGAAGGTCGAGAAAGGGCGTGGAGTACATCGGAGCAATTTTCGGGGGGAGGCCAGCGTCAGTCCTGGCCAGCCATGCTGTCCAGGGCAGCGCAGCCCCCCAGTTGCCAACCGGCGCGGGCGGTGCTGGCTTGCTGGATCAGGCTGCGCAGGGCGTCGCCGTCGTTGGCGCGCATGGTGGCTTCCAGCGCGTCCAACGCGGCGCGCAGGTGGCGTGACTGGGCCAGCACTTCGTCCTGGTTGGAAAGCAAAATGTCGCGCCAGACGTTCGGGTCGCTGGCGGCAATGCGGGTGAAATCGCGGAAGCCCGGCCCGGCCAGGCCCAGGAACTGCTGTGCTTGGGGTTGCGCCTGGATGGCGTTCATGGCGGCAAAAGCCAGCAGGTGCGGGAAGTGGCTGACGGCGGCATAGGCGGCATCGTGGTCCTGCGGGCTCATCTGCCGGACCTGGCAGCCTAGCGCCTGCCAGACCTGGGCGGCGCGTGCAACCTGTTCCCGATGGGTTTCCGGCAGCGGCGTCAGGATCACCTGGCGGCCTTTGTACAAGTGGGTGTCCGCATGGTCCACGCCCGCCACTTCCTTGCCGGTGATGGGGTGCGCTGGCACGAAGCCGCTCAACTGGTCTTTGAGCGCGCGGCGCGCGGCGGCCACCACATCGCATTTGGTGGAACCCACGTCCATCAGCAAGGTTTCCGGGCCGATCAGGTGTCGGATCGACTTGAAACTGTCCTCCATGGCCCCAACGGGCACGGCCAGCAGCACAATGTCGGCGCCGGACACAGCCAACAGCGCCGAAGGGGCTTCCACATCGATGACGCCGAGTTCACGCGCCCGGTGCAGCGTGCGCGGTGACTTGCTGTAGCCCACCACGCGCTTGACCAGACCGGCCTCTTTCAGTGCCAGTGCGAAAGAGCCGCCCATCAGGCCGCAGCCGATCAATCCGAGTTGTTCAAACATGGTGTTTCCTGATGGTCAGTCGGAAACAGGGTAGGCACCCAGCACCTTGTAGAAGGCGCACAGGCCCTGCAACTCCTGCAGCGCGGCGGCCACGTGCGGCTGGCTCGGGTGACCCGCAATGTCGATGTAGAAGTAGTACTCCCACTGGCCGGATTTGGCAGGGCGCGATTCGAAGCGCGTCATGGAGACGCCGTGTTGCTTGAGCGGCACCAGCAGGTCATGCACGGCGCCAGGGCGGTTCGGTACCGAAACCACCAGACTGGTGCAGTCCTTGGCGCTGGCGGGCGGCATGGCTTGCGTTTGCGGCAGACTGATGACGGCGAAGCGGGTGCGGTTGTAGGGCTCGTCCTGGATAGCGTGTTGCACGATGTGCAGGCCGAATTGCGCGGCGGCACGCTCACTGGCTATGCCGGCCCACGATGGGTTGCTGGCGGCCAGGCGAGCGCCTTCCGCGTTGCTCGACACAGCTCGGCGTTCGGCCTGCGGCAGGTGGGTGGACAGCCAGTTCTGGCATTGCGCCAGCGCTTGTGGGTGGGCCAGAACTACCTCAATGCCTTCCAGCGAATTGACTTGACGCAGCAAGTTGTGGCGCACCAGCAGGCTCACCTCGCCAATGATGTGCACCGGCGAGCGCAGGAACAGGTCGAGCGAGCGGGCCA
>CAYQTH010000160.1:0-3982 GCA_964420415.1 uncultured Macromonas sp.
TCTCGGGGTTGGTGTCGTCAAAGCGCATGTGGCACACGCCGCCGTAGTCGCGCGCCAGGCCAAAGTTCAGGCAGATGCTTTTGGCGTGCCCCACGTGCAGGTAGCCGTTGGGCTCGGGCGGGAAGCGGGTGCGGATTTTGGCCGGGTCCAGCGGGGCCTGGGCGTGGTGGGCCGCGTCACCGGGGCTGCCGGCCCAGCGGCGCTGCGCGTGGGTGCCTGCGGCCAGGTCGTGCTCAATGATCTGGCGCAGAAAATTGCTGGGTTTGTGGGCTTCGGCGCCAGAGGCGGGGGCGGTGCTGGTGGACGGGGCAGAACTCATGCACTGGATTTTAGAGCTTGCCCGCAGGATAATTCCCGGTTCCCCTTGCACAGCACATTCACATGACACACCTTTTGGCGCACCACGGACAGGGCAGCACCAGCCGCCTGTTCCTGATCGATGCGCTCAAAGCCGTGGGTTCGCAGTTGATTGTGCTGCACCACTTGGCGTTTTACGGCCCCATGTCGGACTGGACGCAGCAGTTGTGGCCGGAGCTGGTGGCCTGGTTCAGCCGAGACGCGCGCATGGCGGTGCAGGTGTTTTTGGTGGTGGCGGGGTTTTTGGCGGCCCGCAGCCTGGCGCCCAGTGGCGTGCTGCGCGATGGCCGGTTCTGGCGCCACGTAGGCCAGCGTTACCAGCGCGTGGTGCTGCCTTTCCTGGCGGCTTTGCTGGTGGCCATGGTCTGCACCGAGGTGGCGCGTGTCTGGATGACGCACGATTCGCTGCCCGACTCGCCAGCGCCAGGCCAGTTCCTGGCGCATGCCTTGTTGTTGCACAGTGTGCTCGACGTGGATTCGCTGTCGGCCGGTGTTTGGTACGTGGCCATCGATTTCCAGTTGTATGTGCTGCTGCTGGCGGTGTTGTGGTTGGTGCGGCGCGGGCCGTCGGCGCGCTGGCTGGCTGCCAGCCTGGTGGCGGTGCTAATGGTGTTGTCGTTGCTGCACTTCAACCTGGATTCGGATTGGGACGTGTGGGCGGTGTACTTCATGGGGGCCTACGGTCTGGGTGTGCTGACGTTCTGGACCACGCAGCCCAATGCGCAGGCACCGTGCGTACGCTTTTCGGCCTGGCTGGCCTTGCTGGCCCTGGCGCTGCTGGCTTTGGCGGTGGATTTCAGGGAACGCATTGCGCTGGCTTTGGGTGTGGCTGTGCTGCTGGGGGTGGCCCAACAGGGGCATTGGCTGCAGCGCTGGCCGCGCAGCCGGGCGCTGGCCTACATGGGGCAGATTTCCTATTCGGTGTTTCTGCTCAACTTCCCGGTGGCGCTGGTGGTGAACGCATTGGGGAGCTGCCTCCTGCCTGCCGACCCGTGGTGGCAAACCGGCGGGGTGTTGCTGGCCTGGCTGGCCTGCAACCTCGCCGGTGCCTTGTTCTACCACGCGGTGGAGGCGCCGCTGGGGCGCTGGGGCAGGCGGCGCAACGGGGGTGGCAGTTGGCCTCGCAATGGCGCTGTTACCACCTGACACGTTCTTCACACTTGCCCAACGCGTGTAACTGTGTCGGGCGGCTGTAATGCGGGTGTGGCCGTTGTGGCCCGATGCCGAAGGAGAACCGCCATGAACACACCTGCCAACTTACTGCAACAGGCCCGAGGCCGCAGCGCCCGCCGCCTGGGGGCTTTCTGCCTGGGCCTGGCCGGGCTGCTGTCGGTTGCCAACGCCCAGGCCAGCGATGTGTACTGGAGCATTGGGGTGCAATCGCCCGGTGCCGTGGTCACGCTGGCGAATGCCCCGCGAGTGGTGTATGCCAGCCCGGTGATGGTGGTGCCTGCGCCCATGTACCACACCGGCTGGCCGCCGGGCCACCGCAAGCATTGGAAGAAGCACCACCGCCGCTGGGACGATGATGACCACCGCCATGGCGGTTACCGGGACAGTGGCCGCAGGCGCTGACCCGCTCCAGTACACTGAGCAGCTTTCTGTTTTGAGCTGCCGTTTGCATGGATGTTGCACTGTTATTGAAGGCCGCCCTGATGGGGGTGGTCGAGGGCCTGACCGAGTTTTTGCCCATTTCGTCCACCGGTCATTTGATCCTGGCGGGTTCTTTGTTGGGCCTGCATGACGACAAGGCCAAGGTGTTCGAGATCGCCATCCAGACCGGGGCGATTCTGGCGGTGATTCTGGTGTACTGGCAGCGCCTTCGCGACACGGTGGTGCAGTTGCCCACCGAGCGCCGGGCGCAGCGGTTTGCGTTGAACGTGGCCGTGGCCTTTGTTCCGGCGGTGGTGCTGGGGCTGCTGTTTGGCAAGGCCATCAAGGCGCATTTGTTCACACCGGAAGTGGTGGCCGCCGCCTTCATCGTGGGGGGCTTTATCATTTTGTGGGCGGAACGCCGCCAGCAACAGGCCCATACCGCGCCGCGTATCCACACGGTGGACGGCATGCGCCTGACCGACGCGCTGAAGGTGGGCCTGGTGCAATGCCTGGCCCTGGTGCCGGGCACCAGCCGCAGTGGCGCCACCATCATTGGCGGCATGTTACTGGGGCTGTCGCGCCAGGTGGCGACGGAATTTTCCTTTTACCTGGCCATACCCACGTTGGTGGGGGCGGGCGCATACAGCCTGTACAAGGAACGTGCCCTGCTGAGCCTGGCAGACGCGCCCATGTTCCTGGTGGGGCTGGTGTTTGCCTTCCTCAGTGCCTGGTTGTGCATTCGCTGGCTGCTGCGCTTTGTGGCCACACACAGCTTTGTGGGCTTTGCCTGGTACCGCATCGCTTTTGGTCTGCTGATTTTGCTGACCGCCCACTTTGGCTGGGTAGCCTGGGCGGACTGACTCTTCAACCCTGGGCGAAGCTGCTCAGCGCCAGGTGGACGGCTTGCGCTGTGGCTTCGGGCTGCTCCAGCGGGAACAGGTGGGTGCCTGGCAGGGTCTGCAGGCGGTCTGGGTGGCGTTGCATGCGCAGCCGTTGGGCCAGGTGCCGTCCAAAAACGGCCAAGTATTCGGATTCCTCAGCACCCAGGTAGGCCACCGGGCAGGCGGGCGGGTGGCGGCGCAGCAGGCGGCCCAGGTCGTGCGGCAAGGTGTTGAAGATTTCCACCTCCACCTCGCGTTTGAAGGTCAGCACGCGCCGCTTGCCTTCCGGGGTGTCCACGTCGTGCGTGCCGTGTTCGATGTAGTCTTTCAGGGCTTGCGGGTGCCATTGGGCGAACAGTGGCTTGCGCGCGAAATTGGCGCGTGCTTCTTCGGCGTTGGCCCAGGTGTTGCGCCGGTAGCGGCTGAGCTTGGCGGGTGTGAGTTGCTCAATCCAGGGGGTGCGCTTGGCCAGTGCGAACAGCGCGGCCCGCCACCCCAGCACGCCGGGGGAGTCCAGCATGACCACGCCTTGCACGGGGCGGCCGCCCAGGGTGGGGTGCAGAGCGGCGCAGATCAGGCTGAGGACGCCACCCAGGGAATGGCCCACCAGGTAGAGCGGGCCGTTGTGGTTCTGGACGGTTTGCGTGGTGAATTCGGCCAGGTGCCGCACCAGCAGGGTCCAGCGGTCGGTGACCGGGTAGCGTGGGTCGTGGCCGAACTTGTCCAGGGCTTGCACGTTGTAGCCCAGCCCGTTCAATTGTTCGAACAGCACGCCGTAGGTGCCTGCAGGAAAGCCGTTGGCGTGCGAAAACACCAGCAGCGGTTGCGTGTTCGAGGTGTTGCTGGCGGTGTTCACACCAGTTTTTCCTGGGACGTCCGGATTTTTTTCAGCGGCTGGTTGCGCTGGCTGGGGGTCAACAGCGGCACCTGGGTGGCGCTGTCGTCCCAGGCCGGGTCTTCAATGCCGTCGAACACCTCGCGCAGGCGCTGGCCCCAGCTGTCGTGCAGCATGCGGAAGTAGGGGTTGTTTTCGTCGATGCAAACGATTCTGTCGCTTTCCAGCCGGTCGGCTTCGTACACCGCCAGGTCCATGGGCAGGCCGACCGACAGGTTGGACTTGAGGGTGGAGTCCATGGACACCAGCACGC
>CAYQTH010000161.1:0-3928 GCA_964420415.1 uncultured Macromonas sp.
TTCTAGAACGCTACGGCATGAGCGAAACCATCATGCTCACCTCCAACCCCTACCGTGCCGACCACCGCTACGGTGGCCAGGCCGAACGCCGCGGCGGCACCGTGGGCTTTCCTTTGCCGGATGTGGGAGTGCGCATTGTGGACGACGCGGGCCAGCCGGTGCCGGTGGGTGAGATTGGCGGTATCCAGGTGCGCGGCCCCAACGTGTTCCAGGGTTACTGGCGCATGCCGGAAAAAACCAAGGAAGAATTCACGGCTGACGGTTGGTTCAAGACCGGCGACGTGGGCCGCCAGGATGCCGACGGCTATGTCACCATTGTTGGCCGCAGCAAGGACCTCATCATCAGCGGCGGCTACAACGTCTACCCGGCGGAGGTGGAAGGCTGCATCAACGAGTTGCCCGGCGTGGCCGAGAGTGCCGTGGTCGGCGTGCCGCACCCGGATTTTGGCGAGGTGGGCGTGGCGGTGATTGTGCCCAAGCCGGGGGCGCAGTTGCAGCCCGACGCCATTTTGACCACGCTAAAGTCGCAACTGGCCAATTTCAAGGTGCCCAAGCGTTGTTTTGTGGTGGTCGACTTGCCGCGCAACACCATGGGCAAGGTACAGAAAAATCTCCTGCGTGCCGAGTACCAGGGAGCATTTGCTGCCTGAACCCGGCCGCTGCACGCGGTGGCCTTTCTCCTCAGCGCAGGACCAGAACCGGGATGTGCGAATGCGTCAGCACCTGCTGGGTTTCGCTGCCCAGCAGCAGGCGCTTGAGGCCACGGCGGCCGTGCGAGGCCATCACAATCAGGTCCACCTTGTGGCGTTTCGCCGCTGCAATGATGGCCTCTGCGATCAGATCCGATTTGGCTGTGACAGCCTTCACTTTGACCGTGAGCTTCTGGCCCTGCGCCTTGATGGCGTTGACCACTTCCTGTGCCTCGTTGTGCCACTGCTGTTCGATTTTCTGGATTTCTTCGGGTGCCAGCGCTACACCACCTTCGAAGTAGGTTTGTGGGTAGCGGGGAACCACCTTCAGGGCCACCACCTCGGCTCCGGTCACATCGGCCAGCCGCAAGGCATGTTCGACGGCCAAGTCAGAGAGCTTTGAGCCATCGGTGGCTACCAGGATGCGCTTGTACATATCGATCTCCTCCAAATGCAATTGTTGAGCACACGGCCCATTCTGGCCCAAAAACGGCTGGATGTGGACATTCCTGCGCCCCGCGTTGACCCAGGTCAAGCTGCTGGACACGACCCTCAGTTAGACTCCCAGCATGCCTGATCCCTTCGTGCCAGACAGAGACGGTGCCATGGCCCTTGAGCCAGCGCGCGATTGGTTGTCCGCAGGGCACAGGGGTCCGCTCACGGTGGAGGACGACTTCTCGGTACTGGATGACCCCATTGAACAAGGGGAGTTCACCCAGGTCACAGAGCGTGATGGGCACACCTGGGCCGAATCCGTGCTCATGGTGCAAGGCATGTACTGTGCGGCGTGTGCCGATGCGGTCGAGTCTGCTGTGGCGGACAAGCCGGGCGTGTTGTCGGCCCAGGTTCATGCTGCCACCCGCCGGTTGACACTGCGCTGGGATCCGGCACGGGCACATTTGTCCGACCTGGCGCGGGCAGTGGGCGCTGTGGGTTACCGTCTGCTGCCTATGCTGCAGGCGCTGAGTCTGGACGCCCGTTTGGCCGAAACCCGCAAAGCACTGTGGCGCCTGTTCGTGGCGGGGTTCTGCATGATGCAGGTCATGATGTACGCGTGGCCCGCCTATGTCGCTGCGCCGGGAGAAATTCCTCCCGACATTGAGCAGTTGCTGCGCTGGGCCAGTTGGGTGCTCAGCGTGCCGGTGGTGCTTTTTGCCAGCGGGCCTTTTTTTTCAAGCGCTTGGCGCGATCTCAAGCGCGGCCGTGTGGGCATGGACACCCCCGTGTCCATCGGCATCCTGATCACGTTCATCGCCAGCAGCGCTGCCACCTTTGATCCCCAGGGTCCCTGGGGGCGGGAGGTCTGGTTCGATTCCCTCACCATGTTTGTGTTTTTCCTGCTGGGCGGACGCTACCTCGAATACAAGGCCCGCGACCGAACTGCAGGGGCTCTGGATGCCTTGATGAACCGCTTGCCTGAGAGGTGTGAACGGCAAACGCCATTGGGCGGCTTCGAACCGGTGTCCCTCAAGCGCCTGCAGGTGGGCGATGTGGTGCGCGTTCAGGCGGGGCAGGCCTTTCCCGGAGACGGTGTGGTGTTGAATGCCGGAGCGACCGTGGACGAATCCCTGCTGACCGGGGAATCCCATCCTGTCACTCGGCGGCAGGGCGATGTTGTGGTGGCCGGTAGTTACAACCTGGCCGGTCCGGCTTTGGTCCGCTTGGACAAACTGGGGCGTGACACCCGTTTTGCCCAGATCGTCCAGCTCATGGAGCAAGCGTCCACCGAAAAACCGCGCCTGGCGCAATTGGCCGACCGCATCGCCGCGCCGTTCTTGCTTATCGTGTTGCTTGCAGCAGCAGTGTCGGCATTTTATTGGTGGCAGATTGACTCACAACGTGCGCTGGCCGTGGCTGTGGCAGTCCTGATCGTCACCTGTCCATGTGCTTTGTCGCTGGCCACGCCCACGGCCATGCTCGCTTCGGCTGGTGCGCTGGCGCGTCGGGGTATTCTGGTGCGCCGTTTGCAGGTTTTCGAGACGTTGGCCGAAGTGGATACCGTGGTGTTCGATAAAACCGGTACCCTGACGAGGGACCGGGTGGTGTTGCGCCAGATCATCACCCGCGACGGCGTGACAACCGCAGACGCTTTGCAGCTGGCCCATCGCTTGAGTGCTTCTTCTTTGCACCCGGTCTCTCGGGCCATCACGTTAGCGGCTCAGGCTCAGCTGGCAGACCAGCTCACCCCCTTTGTTTTCCACGAAATCCAGGAGCTGCCAGGGCTGGGCCTGAAGGGCACGGTGGCCGACCGTGCTTTGTGTCTGGGCTCCCCTGCGCTGTGTGGTTTGCAGGAGAATGAGCTTCAGGCACAGGGCCGGGCGGTGACCGGGGTGCCTTGTGCCTACTTGGCCGACGCCCAAGGCTGGCTGGCCACTTTTGTGATGGACGAGGGTGTGCGCGAGGATGCGTCCGAGGCTGTGGCCCGTTTGCAGGCCATGGGCTTGAAAACGGTGTTGCTGTCTGGTGACCGTGCCGCAGCGGTTCAGCGGGTCGCCCGCCAGGTGGGTATTGATGATGTCGTGGCCGAAGCCAGTCCAGAAAGCAAGCTGGATGAAATCATTCGCCGTCAAAATGCAGGCAATCAGCTTGCGATGGTCGGAGATGGTTTGAATGATGGCCCGGTGCTGGCCCGTGCCGATTGTTCCTTTGCACTGGGGCATGGCGCACCCTTGACGCAGGCACAAGCCGATTTGGTGGTGCAAGGCGGACAGCTTCTTGAAGTGGTGAACACCTTGCAGCAAGCCCGCGCCACCATGGCGGTGGTGCGCCAGAACCTGTGGTGGGCAGCGGGTTACAACGCCGTCAGTGTGCCGCTGGCACTGACTGGGTGGATGCCTCCCTGGCTGGCTGGTTTGGGTATGGCCGCCAGTTCCTTGTTGGTGATTGCCAACGCCTTGCGGCTTTCGCGCACCCAAAGTGTATCAATGGTCAAACAAGCCGGGTAAAACATGGAAGTTCTCTATTTGCTGATTCCCTTGTCCGTGGTGCTGGTCCTGGTCATCATTGTCCTGTTCTGGTGGGCCTTGCAGTCGGGACAGTTTGACAACATCGAGCGAGAAGGTGAGCGCATTCTCCGTGGGGATTGATTTAGGTCAAATGTAGGTGGGGTGTCTGGCACGACACTTCAAGGTGGTGATTTTTAAGAGGAGTTTGATATGTCCGTGACCCAAGCGGATTCCCTAAAGGGGGTCTATAACGACAAGGTCGTCAGGCAGTTTTCCATCATGGCCGTGGTCTGG
>CAYQTH010000162.1:0-1586 GCA_964420415.1 uncultured Macromonas sp.
CTGTTGCAGCAGCTTCAGCGGCAGGGCGATCAGGTCGTCGAAGTCCACGCTCTGGTAAGCGCTCAGGCGTTCGTGGTACTTGGCCATCACCAGCGCTACCACGCGCTCGTTTTCGTCGCGTGCCTGTGCCAGCGCCTGCTCCGGTGTCAGACCGGCGCTTTTCCAGGCGCTGATGGTCCACTGCCAGCCGCGCGCGGTGGCGGCATCGGTGGTGCCGCCGCAGTCTTTCAGGATGGAGGTGATGTCGTCCGTGTCCAGGATGGAGAACTGGCTTTTCAAGCCCAGCGCCGCACCGTCCTCGCGCAGCAGGCGCACGCCCAGCGCGTGGAAGGTGCAGATCACCACGTCCTTGGCCGGTTTGCCCACCAGTTGGCGTGCGCGCTCACGCATTTCAGCGGCGGCCTTGTTGGTGAAGGTGATGGCGGCAATGCGGTCGGCCGCCAGCCCGGTCTGGATCAGGCGCGCGATTTTGTGGGTGATGACGCGCGTCTTGCCCGAACCGGCCCCGGCCAGCACCAGGCAGGGGCTGACGAGGTGGTTGACGGCGTCAAGTTGGGCGACATTCAGACCGGAGGACATGCGGTAATTTCAGACGAGGCAGTAAAAGGCCGTGGATGATAACGGCAGCTGGTGTCAGATCGACAGCGGGTCGACGTCGATGGCCCAGCGGACCAAGCCACGGGTTTCCGGCTTGCCGCGGGTGGCGTGCAACACCTCCTGCCAGGCTGCCAGAAAAGCTTGCAGTGCCGGGCGCGAAGTGCTTTCCAGCAGCATTTGGGCGCGCTCCACATTGGCCACCCGCTGTACCGCCATGGGCACGGCCGGGTACAGGGTGAGGTGTTCCCGGCCGGGCAATCCTGCACTGGCTTCGGCTGCCAGGCGCAAGAAGGCCTGGGCGGCGTCTTGGCTGCGTGCCTCGGACCGCACCAGGGCCTGGTAGGCGTAGGGCGGCATCAAGGCGGCGGCGCGTTCTTCCAGTTGCTGCGCGGCAAAGGCCGGGTAGTCGTGGCGCGCCAGGGCGGCGAACAAGGGGTGCTGCGGGTACCAGGTCTGTACCCACAGTTCCACGGCGGTCTGCTGCGCAGACACAAACGCGGCGTCGCGTCCGGCACGCCCGGCGGCCTGCAGCAGCAGGGAAAACAGCCGTTCCGGAGCGCGGTAGTCGCTGGCGAACAGGCCGCTGTCGGCGTTCAGGCAGGCGACCAGTGTCATGCGCCGGAAGTCGTGCCCTTTGGCAATCATTTGTGTGCCCACCAGCACATCGACCTCGCCGCTGTGCACTTCGTCCAACCGGTCTTCCAGGCTGCCTTTGGCGCGGGTGCTGTCGGCGTCGATGCGGGCCACCCGCACCGGGCTGCCGTCCGCGCGGGTCACGTTGGCTAACAGACCGGCCAGTTGTTCCTCGATCTGCTCGGTGCCGCGCCCGATGGGGGCGATGTCCAGGTTGCCGCACTCCGGGCAGGCGCGTGGCACACGCGTGCTGTGGCCGCAATGGTGGCAGCGCAAGGTGCGGTCGATCTTGTGGAACACGGCGTGTGCGCTGCAGTGCGGGCAGTCGCTTTTCCAGCCGCAGTCGTGGCAGGCCA
>CAYQTH010000162.1:1596-3882 GCA_964420415.1 uncultured Macromonas sp.
GGGGGCATAACCACGCCGGTTCAGCAGCACCAGGCTTTGTTCGCCGCGTGCAATGCGCTGCGTGATCGCGTCGATCAACGCTGGTGCCAGCACCGTGTGTTTGGGTTGGTGGTTCATGTCCACCAGCCGCAACCGGGGCAGGGCGCCGCCGCCCACGCGCTGTGGCATGTCCAGCCGCTGGTAGCGGTTGTGCTGGGCGGCGTGCCAGCTTTCCAGCGAAGGGGTGGCCGACCCGAGCAGCACGCGGCAGGGAGGCAAAGTTTCTGTGGCGCTGTTTTGTCGGGCCTGGCCCTCCAGTTGCGCGCGCAAAATCGCCAGGTCGCGCGCCGAATAACGTGCACCGTCCTGGCTTTTGTAGCTGGGGTCGTGTTCTTCGTCCACCACGATCAAACGCAGCCGCGGCAGGCTCGCGAACACAGCCATGCGCGTGCCCAGCACGATGCGCGCCTGCCCCAGGTGGGCCGTGAGCCAATGCCCCAGGCGCTGCGCCGGGGTCAGGCCGCTGTGCAGTGACACCACGCCGTGGGCCCCAAAGCGTTCTGTGAACCGGGCTTCCAGTTGTGGCGTCAGGTTGATTTCCGGCACCATCACCAGTGCCTGGGCCTGGGGGTCTTGTGCCAGCAGCGACTCCACGGCTTGCAGGTACACCTCGGTTTTGCCGCTGCCTGTGGTGCCGAACAGCAACACGGGTTGCCGGGCCGTGGTCAGCGCGCTCAGGGCTGCCGCCTGTTCGCCGCTGAGCTGCATGACCGCGGGCGGGCTGGGCACTTCGGGCGCCAGAATGGTGGACTTTGCATGCCGTTTCAGGCGGCGCAGCAGCTGTTCTTGCTGCAGGTCACGCAAGGCAGGGGGCAATGCGGCCAGGGCGACTTCGCCGAGCGACCGCTGGTAATAGCGCGCCGCAAAGGCCACGAGTTGCCGCCAGGTCGCGTTCAGTGGCGGCAAGGCATCGAACACTTGCTGCACGGGTTTGGCATGTTCTGGTTCCAGGCCATCGGGGGCCGTGTCAGCAATGGCCCAGACGATGCCCAGCACTTCCCGCTGGCCCAGCGGTACCCGCACCAATGTACCGGGAGTGAGTGCGTACTTTTCGCGGTACGTCAGTGTTGGACCCAGCCCGCTGTAGGCTGGCGTGGCCACCACCACCTCCAGCCAGACACCGTCAGTTGCCGCTGTTTCCTCAGTCATTTTGCTGAAAAACCGGGTAAGTGCTTGATTTCAAAATGTTTGCCGGAGTTACCCAGAATTTCTGTGGATAACTTTGTTGATAGAAGCTGAATCCCGCAGCCAAGGCATTGCAAATCAAGGCGTTGCTTGCTTTGCCCAGAAAATGAGCACAGAGGGAAGGTGCAATGAAATCAATGGCTTATCGGGGTTCTCCCTGATTTTTTGCGGTGGCATCAGCACAATGGGTTTTGTTGCACCGCACACGGAATTTTGTGCATAAGACGCACTGAGAAGGTGCTGTCAAGCCCGATTTTTGTGCTAGATGCACGCCCCCACAGTGCGGTGGAATTCACGGCCCTTATGCAGGGCGCCGCATGGCCCGCGAGTGTGCATGTACCGTGTCCACCAGCACTTTCACGATGTCAGGCGGGGTGTGCTGGCTGATGCCATGCCCCAGGTTGAAGATGTGGGTGGGGCCGGTGGTGTTGCGGTCGGTGTGCGGGGCGCCAAAGCTCGCCAGCACGCGCACCGCTTCGGCGGCCACCTGTTCCGGCTGGGCAAACAGCACGTTCGGGTCCAGGTTGCCCTGCAAGGCTTTGCCGGGGCCACCCACGGCGCCACCCACCTGGGCACGGGCCTTGGCCAGGTTCACGGTCCAGTCCAGGCCCAGCACGTCGCAGTCCAGGGTGTCCATCTCGTCCAGCCACAGGCCGCCGCCCTTGGTGAACACGATGCGCGGGATGCGCTGGCCGTTGTGCTCCTTGGGTAACTGGTCCAGCACGCGTTTGGTGTACGCCAGGCTGAACTGCTGGAAATTGCCGTCGGCCAGCACTCCGCCCCAGCTGTCGAAAATCATCACCGCCTGGGCACCGGATTCAATCTGGGTGCGCAGGTACAGCGCCACGGCGTCGGCGTTGGTGGCCAGCACGCGGTGCATCAGGTCGGGGCGCTGGTACATCAGGGCCTTGACTTGGCGGTAGTCGTCGCTGCCGCCGCCTTCCACCATGTAGCAGGCCAGGGTCCAGGGGCTGCCGGAAAAACCGATCAGCGGCACGCGGCCATTGAGCGCCTTGCGGATGCTGGTGACAGCGTCGAACACGTAGCGCAGCTTGTCCATGT
>CAYQTH010000163.1:0-3866 GCA_964420415.1 uncultured Macromonas sp.
TCACCACATGCTTGCCTGCCGCAATGGCTTCCAGCACCAGCGCCTTGGCAATGCCGTAGCCGCCAATCAGCTCGATCACGATGTCGATTTCCGGGTTGGCAATCACGGCGCGGGCGTCGTTCACCACCTGCACGCCCTCGCCCACCACGGCTTGGGCGCGCGCCACGTCCAGGTCGGCCACCATGGTGATTTCAATGCCACGGCCAGCGCGGCGCTGGATTTCTTCCTGGTTGCGCTTCAGCACGTTGAACGTGCCGCTGCCCACGGTGCCAATGCCCAGCAGGCCCACTTGAATCGGTTTCATAGCTCTTGGTTTCTGTCTAAAAAGTGAATGTCAGGTGCCGTGGCGCTTGCGGTAGTGCGCCAGGAAACGGGCGATGCGGCCCACGGCATCTCCCAGGTCGTCCTCGTGCGGCAGGAACACCAGCCGGAAGTGGTCCGGCGTGGGGTAGTTGAAGCCCGACCCTTGCACGATCAGCACCTTCTCTTCGGCCAGCAGTTCGTAAGCGAATTGCTGGTCGTCCTCGATCGAGTAGACCTTCGTGTCCAGGCGGGGGAACATGTACAAAGCCGCCTTTGGCTTCACACAGGTCACGCCCGGAATTTCGGTAAGCAGCTTGTGTGCCAGATCGCGCTGGCGGCACAGGCGTCCGCCCGGCATCACCAGGTCGTTGATGCTCTGGTAGCCGCCCAGCGCGGTCTGAATGGCCAGTTGCCCCGGCGTGTTGGCGCACAGCCGCATCGAAGACAGCATGTTCAGCCCTTCGATGTAGTCCTTGGCGCTGCGCTTGTCGCCAGACACAATCATCCAGCCCGCGCGGTAGCCGCACGAACGGTAGTTCTTGCTCAGGCCGTTGAATGTCACGAACAGCACGTCGTCGGCCAGCGAGGCAATGGACGTGTGCGTGTTGCCGTCGTACAGCACCTTGTCGTAAATCTCATCCGCAAAAATGATGAGGCCGTGCTTACGGGCCAGCGCCACAATTTCCAGCAGCACCGCGTCCGGGTACAGGGCGCCGGTCGGGTTGTTGGGGTTGATGATGACGATGCCCTTGGTGTTGGGCGTGATCTTGCGCGCAATGTCGGCCAGGTCCGGGTTCCAGTCGGACTGCTCGTCGCACATGTAGTGCACTGGCGTGCCGCCGGAAAGCGACACCGACGCCGTCCACAGCGGGTAGTCCGGCGCGGGCACCAGAATCTCGTCGCCAGGGTTCAGCAGCGCGTTCATGCTCATGGTGATGAGCTCGCTGGCACCGTTGCCCAGGTACACGTCGTCCACCGTCACGCCGGTGATCTTTTTTTCCTGCGCGTAGTGGACAATGGACTTGCGGGGCGCGAACAGGCCCTTGCTGTCGGTGTAACCGGCCGCCTGCGGCAGGTTGCGGATCATGTCCTGCACGATCTCGTCAGGCGGCTCCAAGCCAAACACCGCCAGGTTGCCAATGTTCAGCTTGATGATCTTCTGCCCCTCTTCCTCCATCGCTCGCGCCTTGTCCAGCACGGGTCCACGGATGTCGTAGCAGACGTTGGCCAGTTTGGCAGATTTGAGGATAGAGCCTTGCATAACAGCAACTTTGAGGTGAAACCTATAATTTCACCACACTTTTGCACCGCACAACAGAATGAAGCTGCAACCCGACCGCCTCGACACCCTTGCCGTCAACGCCCATGGACCTGGCTGGGTGTCTGTCAACGGCCAAAAATGGGCCGAAAGCGTGGTGTTGGGGTCGCAAGGCGAGCTGTTCGCCTGGGAATGCGCCGGGTTTGAACAGCTCACCCCGGAACATTTCCGGCGCTTGCTGGCCAGCAAGCCGGAGCTGGTGTTGTTCGGCAGCGGCACACGCCTGCGTTTTGCCGCTCCGGCCTTGCTGCGCCCGCTCCTGGAGCAAGGCGTGGGCGTGGAAACCATGGACACCCAGGCCGCCTGCCGCACCTTCAATTTCCTGGCGGGCGAAGGCCGCAAAGTCGTTGCAGCCCTGCTGGTAGACCCTGCGTGATTTTTTTGGGGTAAACCCGAACCCGCGTTCAGGGTAAAATAAGAGGTTGTTCACCCGCCCTGGCTGCGTCTATTTCCAGCACATACAGGGAATTTTTCGGGGGAACGCCGTATTTACCAACTCTCGCAGGGGATCCGCCACATGGCCGTTGTCGTCAACAAATCCATTCCTGAATTCGAAGCCAACGCGACCGGCGGCGTCAAGGTCACCAACCAGTCACACCTGGGCCAGACCCTGATTTTGTATTTCTACCCCAAAGACAACACCCCTGGCTGCACCACCGAAGCCATGCAGTTCCGCGACAAATACAAAGACTTCATCAAGGCCGGTGCCCTGGTGTTCGGCGTCTCGCGCGACAACATGAAGTCCCACGACGAATTCAAGGCCAAACTGGAACTGCCCTTCGAGCTGATTGCAGACACCGAAGAAAAAATGTGCCACATGTTCGGCGTGGTCAAGAACAAGATCATGTACGGCAAGAAGGTCAAAGGCATTGAGCGCAGCACCTTCCTCATCGGCCCCGACGGCATTCTGCTGCAAGAGTGGCGCGGCCTGAAGGTGCCCGGCCACGTGGAAGAGGTTTTGAAGGCCGTGAAAATGCTGAAAAAGGCTGCATAATGAACTCATGCATTTGAGTTTGAGCCCACTGGTTTTCTCTCCCCGTACAAAAGCCGCCCGGTGAACCCTGGCGGCTTTTTCGCTTGTTTGGCCTACACACATCCACCCCATGCCACCACTGCCTCCCGCCCCCTCCAAGAAAGCCGCCCGAGTCAACCCGCAGGCCCTGGACACACCGGCCAAGCCCGCCAGCAAACGTGCCGTGCCTGCCCTTGAGGCCGAATTGCCTGTAGCAGTGGCCGCCGTAGTGGCCAGCGAACCGGCCCGTCGCCCTGCTGCGCGCAAAAAACCCGTTGCGGCCCCGGTTGCCAGCGCGCCACCGGCGGCGGTGGCGCCTGTTGCCTCCTCCCCGGCCACCAGCAGCAAACCGCTGCCCAGCGCTGCGCCCGCCAAACCCAAGCGCAGCAAAACCCCACGCGGCTCCCAGCCCGCCCGCCTGTTCGTGCTGGACACCAACGTGCTCATGCACGACCCCATGAGCCTGTTCCGCTTCGAGGAACACGACGTCTTCCTGCCCATGATCGTGCTGGAGGAACTGGACAACAACAAAAAGGGCATGAGCGAAGTGGCGCGCAACGCTCGCCAGGCCAGCCGTTTCCTGGACCAGTTGGCGGGCCAAAGCGGCGCCGACATGGTCAAGGGCATTCCCCTGGCCGCCCTGGGCAACACCGACGCCGGCGGCCTGCTGCACTTCCAGACCGAACCGCTCAGCAACAACCTGCCCAGCGGCCTGCCCCAGGGCAAAGCCGACAACCAAATTTTGGGTGTGGTCAATTCCCTGAAAGAGCGCTACCCCGAACGCGAAGTGGTGCTGGTGTCCAAAGACATCAACATGCGCATCAAAGCGCGCGCCCTGCGCCTGGCCGCCGAGGACTACCAGAACGACAAGGCGCTGGACGACGACGAACTGCTCTACACCGGCGCCCTGCCCCTGCCGCCCGACTTCTGGACGCGCCAGAGCAAGACCGTGGAAAGCTGGCAGCAAGGCGGCTTCACCTTCTACCGCATCAGCGGCCCCATCGTGGAGCAAATGGCCATCAACCAGTTCGTCTACTTCGAGGCCGCTGGCGAGCCCCCGCTCTACGCCCGCGTGACCGAAGTGCGCGGCAAACAGGCCGTGCTGAAAACACTGAAGGACTACAACCACCTGAAGAACGCCGTGTGGGGCGTGTGCAGCCGCAACCGTGAGCAAAACTTTGCCCTGAACCTGCTCATGGACCCGGAAATCGACTTCGTGACCCTGGCCGGCAC
>CAYQTH010000164.1:0-3800 GCA_964420415.1 uncultured Macromonas sp.
CGAGCGCGCCGAAATCAAGCACGCGCTGGCCTACCTGCGCCTGATCGAGAACCCGAACGACGACACCAGCTTCTTACGGGTCGTGAACTTCCCGCCACGCGGCATTGGCGCCCGGTCCTTGGAGCAGTTGCAGGATGCCGCGCGGGCTGCGGGCTGTTCGTTGCACGACGCGGTGAGTGCGCTGACCGGCAAGGCCGGGGCCAACCTGTCGGCCTTTGTGGCCAAGATCGACGTGTTGCGCGAGCAGACCGAAGGCGCCACGCTGCGCGAGATCATCGACCTGGTGCTGCAACACAGCGGCCTGCTGGAGCACTACCGTGCCGACCGCGACGGCGTTGACCGGGTGGAGAACCTGGAGGAACTGGTCAACGCAGCCGAGAGCTTTGTGATGCAGGAGGGCTTCGGCAAAGACGCCGTGGCGCTGCCGCTGGACGAGACCGGCGCGCCCTTGACCCAGTCCCCGGTCAGCCAGGGGCTGGACCCGAACGCGCCAGTGCAGGAGCTGGTCAACATCCAGCCCGACACTGGCGAAACCCTGAGCCCGCTGGTGGCCTTTTTGACGCACGCGGCGCTGGAGTCGGGCGACAACCAGGCTCAGGCCGGGCAGGACGCTGTGCAGTTGATGACGGTGCACGCGGCCAAGGGGCTGGAATTCGACGCGGTGTTCATCACCGGGCTGGAAGAGGGTCTGTTCCCGCACGAGAACTCCCTGAGTGACCGCGACGGCCTGGAAGAAGAGCGGCGCCTGATGTATGTGGCCATCACCCGGGCGCGCAAGCGTTTGTACCTGAGCCACGCCGTGACGCGCATGCTGCATGGCCAGACGCGTTACAACCTGCGCAGCCGTTTTCTGGACGAGTTGCCGGAGGCATGCCTGAAGTGGTTGAGCCCACGGCAACCGGCTCAGGGTTCCGGATTCGGTTCAGGCTTTGGTTCGGGGGGAGGGGGTGCGGCTGCTGGCAGTGGCGGATGGAACAGCCAGCCCGCCTGGGGCCGCAGCGCCTTGGGGCAGGACTACCCGTCGGCCAGTGGCAAATCCAGCACGGCGTACACAGGTGCGGGCAATGTGCCGGTGCAAAAAACGGAGCCATCGCACGGCATCCGCGCGGGCATGGCGGTGTTCCACAACAAGTTCGGTGAAGGCAAGGTGCTCACGGTGGAAGGGCAGGGCGATGACGCCCGTGCCCAGGTGAGCTTTGCACGCCATGGCACCAAGTGGCTGGCGTTGAGCATTGCCAAGCTCACGCCGATCTGAAACAGCAGCTCACCACCTAAATGGTCTGGTCAGGGCTGTGACCCTGGTGCGGGGTCAGGCGGGTTCCTGGCCGTCGTCGGTGGTGAAGCTGTCGCGGAAGCTGAAGAACACCGAAGCGAAGAACATGGCGCTCAGCAGCATGGCGATGGGAAACATGAGAACCGCCATGACCTGTGGGCTGCCCAACAGCAGGCCGAGCAACACAATGAAGGTGGCCACGCCCAGGAATACACCGGCCCAGCCCAGAACGAACACGCACAGGGCGCCTTTGTTGCCCCAGCAGGCCAGGGCACTGAAGAACAAACTTTCGGCTGCGGAAACGCGGCTCCAGTACACGAGCGCCGGGGCATGCCAGAACAACAAGGCCAGGGGTACGTAAAACACCAGGTTCAGCAGCAAACCCTGCGTAAAAGCGGGTTGTTGCAGCACCTCTTCCGTGATTTCGGCACCACCATGGAGTTGCAGCAGTTCACTGCCCGACACCCAGGCGGACAGCCCCACCACCAGCAGCGAGCCCAGGGCATAAATCACGCCCAAAGTGAGTATTGCTTTGCGTTGCGGCAGATCGGCGCGGAAGGCGCTCAACAGCACGTGGGGCATGGGCAAACGCCCGCCATCGGCTTCTCGCGTACCTGCCATCAATCCCAAGCTGGCGGCAGGTACCAAGACCAGAGCCAATGGTGATCCAATCCAGGGCAACTGCGACAACAGGGACACCGTCAGCATGAACAGAGCAAACATGGCCGTCAGCGCGAACGGCTGGCGCCAGAAAGTACGGATGCCATTTTTGATCCACAGCAGGCCGGTGCTTGCGGGCACGTGGTGCAGTTTCATAGTTGGGCCAGGCGGGCACGCAGCACGCGTTCAAAGTGGGTGGGGTCGTGTGGTTTGAGCATGCTGGCCTCGCGCGGCAGGTGCCAGTCCCACAGACGGGATAGCCAGAAACGCAGGGCGCCGGCACGCAGCATGGCCGGTAACAGCTCACGTTCGGCGGCGCTCAAAGGGCGCACGCTTTCGTAGGCGCTGCGCATGGCCTGGGTGCGTTCGTCATTCTGCACGCCAGTGGTCAGGTCAATGCACCAGTCGTTCAGGCACACCGCCAGGTCAAAGGCGAAGGTGTCGCAGCCCGCGAAGTAGAAGTCGAAGAAGCCGCTCAGCTGGCCGTCGTCGAACATGACGTTGTCGCGAAACAGGTCGGCGTGAATGGGGCCGCGCGGCAGAGCTTCGTAGGTGGCACTGGCCGCCACATGGTTCTGGTACGCCAGTTCGCTTTGGATCAAGGCCGTCTGTGCGGCATCCAGGTGGGGCAGTACCACCGGCACGGTTTCGTTCCACCAGGTCAGGCCGCGCAGGTTGGGTTGGTAGTGTTCGTAATCTTGACCGGCCAAGTGCATGCGGGCCAGCATGGCCCCAACCTGGGCGCACTGGCCGACGCTCGGGGCCAGTTCGTGCTTGCCACGCAGTTTGTTGACCACCGCCGCGGGTTTGCCTTTGACCTTGTGCAGGAGCTTTCCCTTGCCATCGGCCGCCGGGTCAGGCACCGGAATGCCTTTGCCCGCCAAGTGCTTCATCAGGTGCAGGTAAAAAGGCAGTTGCTCAAAGGTCAGCCGCTCGAACAGGGTCAGCACGTAGTCGTGTGGCTGACCATCGCGTTCGGTGCTGACGAAATAATTGGTGTTTTCAATGCCGCCCGAGATGCCGGCCAGGTGCGTGAGTTTGCCCAGGTTCAACTGGCGCAGCAGAGCACCAGCCTCGGCAGTGGAGACTTCGGTGAAAACGGCCATGATTAAAAATTCAGCAGTCGCCAGCTGCTTTTACCTTCGGGGTTGGCGCCAGGGCCGGTGCCTTCCGGCGTGCGGGTCGGGTCAATGGGGTTGACTTGGTAACCGGGCAGGTCTGTTTTGGGCTGCACGTCGATGCTGCGGGTCTGGCCACCCACGCGCAATTCGTCGATACGGCTGCCTGCGTCTTCGTGGGTGATGCGTTCGGTTTTTTGTTCCAGTGCGGTCACAGAGGGCGGCGGCGGTGCACTGGCCGGGGTCTGGGCCATAACGGCCAAAGACACAAGCCCGAGGGGGGCCAGAACACAGGCCCGCAGCAGGTGGCTGCGAACGGTAAAGAGGGCGGTTTGGGCAGGCATCCCTGAATTGTAGGCAATCGCCACGCCTTGGGGGCGACTTCCCGCACAATCGCGGCATGACGACACCGAAGAAGACCATGGTGCTGGTGGACGGCTCCAGCTACCTGTACCGCGCTTTCCATGCCATGCCGGACCTGCGCGCCGTGCCGGGCGATCCGAACAGCCCGGCCACCGGCGCCATCCGCGGCATGATCAACATGATGCAGGCGCTGCAGAAAGAGCACCCAGGCGATTACGTGGCCTGCGTGTTCGACGCCTCCGGCCCCACCTTCCGCGACGAGATCTACCCCGAGTACAAGGCGCAGCGCAGCCCGATGCCGGACGACCTGCGTGCGCAAATTACCCCGATCCACGAGGTGGTGCGCCTGCTGGGCTGGACGGTGCTGGACGTGCCTGGCGTAGAGG
>CAYQTH010000165.1:0-3698 GCA_964420415.1 uncultured Macromonas sp.
TCGACCTGAACCACGCCACCGCTGTGCACGAGGAACTCAGCGCCGCGCTGCACGACGTGCGCGGCGCCGATGGTGCGCCGCTGCTGGTCGGCCTGCTGCACTCGCGCATGCCCCCGGCCGACAAAAAAGCCGTAATGGCCTTGTTCAGCGCCGGCGCCATGGCGGTGCTGGTCAGCACCACCGTCATTGAAGTGGGGGTGGACGTGCCCAACGCCTCGCTGATGGTGATCGAACACGCCGAACGTTTCGGCCTGAGCCAGTTGCACCAGTTACGTGGCCGCGTCGGGCGCGGCGCGGCGGCCTCGGCCTGCGTGCTGCTCTACGCCACCAACGAAGGCGGGCGCGTGAGCGAAACCGCGCGTGAACGCCTGCGCGCCATGGCCGAAACGAATGATGGTTTCGAGATCGCCCGGCGCGACCTGGACATCCGTGGCCCCGGTGAATTCCTCGGCGCGCGCCAGTCTGGTGCCGCCATGCTGCGCTTTGCCGACTTGGCCACCGACACCCATTTGCTGGAGTGGGCGCGCACCTGGGCGCCCAAACTGCTTGCCAAATGGCCTGAAATGGCGCACAAACACGTCGATCGCTGGTTGGGTGGAAAATCCGACTATCTGAAAGCCTGATCCGATAGCAGCCATGACCCTGACCGAACTCAAGTACATCGTTGCCGTGGCGCGCGAAAAGCACTTCGGCAAGGCTGCCGAGGCCTGCTTCGTCTCGCAGCCCACGCTCAGCGTCGCCATCAAAAAGCTGGAAGAAGAGCTTGAAGTCAAGCTGTTCGAGCGCAACGCCAGCGAAGTCGCCGTCACCCCGTTGGGCGAGGACATCGTGCGCCAGGCGCAAACCGTGCTGGAGCAGGCCGCGTCCATCAAAGAAATTGCCAAGCGCGGCAAGGACCCGCTGGCGGGCGCCCTGCGCCTGGGCGTCATCTACACCATCGGCCCCTACCTGCTGCCGGATCTGGTACGCCAGATCATCGAGCGCACACCGCAGATGCCGTTGATGCTGCAGGAAAACCTCACCGTCAAGCTGCTGGAGCAGTTGCGCCTGGGCGAGATCGACGCCGCCGTGCTGGCCGAGCCTTTTCCCGACACCAACCTCGCCATCGCGCCGCTGTACGACGAGCCTTTCGTGGCCGTGGTGCCGGTCGGTCACCCGCTGGCGCAGCGCGAGTCCATCACCGCCGAAGAGCTGAAGCAGGAAACCATGCTGCTGCTGGGCAACGGCCACTGCTTCCGCGACCACGTGCTGCAGGTGTGCCCCGAATTCGCGCGCTTTTCCAACGACGCCGAGGGCATCCGCAAAAGTTTTGAGGGCTCCTCGCTGGAGACCATCAAGCACATGGTGGCGGCTGGCATGGGCGTCACCCTGGTGCCGCGCCTGAGTGTGCCTGCCTCGGCGTTGGAGCCGGTTGCGCGCAGTCTGTCCCCCGGTGCCGGTCCGGGTGATTCGTCGTATGTGCGTTACTTGCCTTTCTCAGGTGAGGCTCCGACGCGACGCGTGGTGCTGGCCTGGCGCCGCAGCTTCACCCGCTACGAAGCCATCGCTGCCCTGCGCAACGCCATCTACGCCTGCGAATTGCCGGGCGTTACACGCCTGTCTTCATGAGCATTCTGCTTCCCGGCCTGCCGCCCTTGAGCGGCAAACTTGCCCTTTACCTCGACCTCATTCGCTGGAACCGCCCCGCCGGATGGCTGCTTCTGCTCTGGCCCACCTTGACGGCCTTGTGGCTGGCTGCGGGCGGTTGGCCGGGTTGGCACCTGCTGGCGGTGTTCGTGCTGGGCACGATCCTCATGCGCAGCGCCGGTTGTTGCATCAACGACGTGGCCGACCGGCATTTCGACAAACACGTCAAGCGCACGGCGCAGCGGCCCATCACCAGCGGACGCATGGCTGTGAAAGAAGCGCTGGCCGTGGGGGGGGTGTTGTCGCTGTGCGCGCTGGCGCTGGTGCTGACCACCCGCTGGGAGGCGGTGGTCTGGTCGGTGCCTGCGGTCCTTGTCACCATTCTTTACCCTTATGCCAAGCGCCACGTGGCCATGCCGCAGGCGGTGCTGGGTGTGGCGTTTGGTTTCGGTATTCCCATTGCGTTCGCGGCTGTGCAGGGCCAGGTGCCGTTGCTGGCCTGGGGGCTGTTTCTTGGCAACCTGTGCTGGGTGCTGGCCTACGACACCGAATACGCCATGGTCGACCGCGACGACGACCTGAAAATCGGTATCAGAACCTCGGCTATCACCCTGGGCCGTTTTGATGTGGTCGGGGTGACGGCGTTCTACCTGCTGTTTCTGGCGCTGTGGGGCGGGTTGCTGTGGCCCGCGCTGGGCGGCTGGCCGTTCGGCCTGGCGCTGCTGGCGGCGCTGGCCCAGGTGGCTTGGCACTTCAACATGGTCCGCACGCGCACCCGCGAGGGCTGTTTCCGTGCCTTTCGCCTCAACCACTGGTTGGGCGCCACCTTGTTCCTGGGGGTGTTGCTGGCCGATGGGCTGCGCACCGCCTGAGCCCAAACGCCAGGGCTGCCCGACGGACGCAAAGATTGGCCGCGCCGTTCAGGCGCCGAACTCGTCGCCCAGTTCCTTGGCCCGCTGCTGCGCGGCGTGCATGGCTTGCACAAACGCCGCCTTCACGCCTGCGGTTTCCATGGCAGTCAAGGCCGCGTAGGTGGTGCCACCCTTGGAGGTCACGCGCTCGCGCAGCACCTCGGGCGGTTCGGTGGCGTCCTGGGCCAGCTGTGAGGAGCCGACAAACGTGCCCACCGCCAACCGCGTCGCCACGTCCGGGTCCAGCCCCATTTCACTGCCGGCCTGGCGCATGGCTTCTATAAAGTAGAAAACATAGGCCGGGCCGGAACCCGACAGGGCCGTCACCGTGTCCAGGTCGCTTTCTTTGGGCAGCCACAGGAACTGACCTGTGGTACCCATCACGGCCGCCACCAGGGCGCGGTCTGTGTCCGTCACCGCGTCGCGGGCGTACAGTCCCGTCATGCCCTTGCCCACCAGCGCGGGCGTGTTGGGCATGGCGCGCACCACGCGCTGCGTGTCCAGCCAGCCAGCGATGCTGTCGCTGCGGATGCCCGCGGCCACGCTCAAGTGCAGTGCGTTTTGAAGAGAAGCGGCCAACGGCAGGGCCGCTTCCTTGAAAATCTGTGGCTTCACTGCCCACACCACCAGATCGCAGGCCGCCAGTGCCGGGCTGGTATGCTCGTGCACGTTCACCCCAAACTGGGCGGTCAGCTTGGCACGCTGCTCGGCAAATGGTTCCAGCACTTCAATCTGGTTGGCAGGCAGGCCCTGCTGAATCAGGCCGCCCATGATCGCGCTGGCCATGTTGCCGCCGCCCACAAAAAGCAGGCGGGCCCGGTGCATAGAAGAGTGTGTGGTGTCCATCCCCTGAATTGTGCCGCCTTCTGTGACCGGGGCTGGCCACCCATGGGAACTGCCGTGCAGGCCGCTGGCTCAAGCGGTGTTGGGGAAAACCACACTTATTGCAGATAAGTGCTTGACACAGCTTGCTTGGCCTTGCATAATCGCGTGCTTCGCCCTTATTGGGTGAAGTTTTCTGCCCACCGAAGTTGGCTAAAGCTGTACAAATCAGCGGAGGCTGGCAACGACGGGCCCAAGACTGATCGCCTGCCGCCGTGGTGGTGGCTGGGATTCAAGTTGGGACTTAAATCAAATGATCCAAACGCAATCTCGACTCGA
>CAYQTH010000166.1:0-3696 GCA_964420415.1 uncultured Macromonas sp.
CGGTGGTCGAGCTGGATCATCTCCTGCTTGAGCACGTCGGCGTTGGTGAGGTTGCCGTTGTGCGCCATGACCACGCCAAATGGCGCATTCACGTAGAAAGGCTGCGCTTCTTCCTCGCTGTAGGCGTTGCCAGCGGTGGGGTAACGCACCTGGCCCAGGCCGCAATTGCCCGGCAGCGCACGCATGTTGCGGGTGCGGAACACGTCCTTCACCATGCCTTTGGCCTTGTGCATGAAGAACTTGCGGTCCAACTGGGTAACGATACCCGCCGCATCCTGGCCCCGGTGCTGCAACAGCAGCAGGGCGTCGTAAATCAACTGGTTGACGGGTGCGCTACTGACGACCCCAACGATTCCACACATGACGATGTCCTTGATTCAAGGGAAATACTGAGCAAATTGTCCGGGCATGACACCTTTGAGGGACTTCAGTCCGGCTTCCAGCCAGACAGTTCCCTGCGCGCTGCGCCATGCCTCGTTGTTCTTGAGTGGCGTCATGTTGACCAGCAAGGCTGCCGCCAGCAGCAACACAACGCCGCGCAACAGGCCAAAACCGGCCCCCAGGGCACGGTCCACGGGCCGCAAGCCCACACTTTCAACGCCTTGTTTGATCAGCCACGACAACAAACCGGCGGCAAACACCGTGACCACGAACACCAGCACAAAACCGATGCCATAGCGTAAAGGTTCTGCGGTATCGGTCAAGGGCAACAGCTGTGCGGCAGCACCGGCGTACCACTGCGCCAGGAAAAATGCAGCCACCCAGCCCGCCACCGACAACACCTCGTACACCAACCCGCGCCAGATACCCAGCAGCACCGATGCCGCCAGCACCAGCAAGAAAGCAATGTCCAGTGCCGCCATCAGAGTGTGAGGATGGCCGCGGGCAGCCCCAGGGCCTTGACCTTCTGCGCCGCCTTGTCGGCCTGCGCCTTGGTTTCAAACGGGCCAACGCGCACGCGGATGCGTTTGCCCTGAGACGTTTCGGCCACGTGGGTGTAGGTTTTCAGCCCGGCACGCTCCAGTTTGTTGCGCACTTCCTGAGCACGGGCGGACTCGGCAAAAGCTCCAACCTGCACCACGATACGTTCTTTGACCGCGGCCGCAGGCTTGTCATCCAGCAACGCCTGAGCGCGGGCCGCTTCTTGGATTTGGGGAGATTCAGCTTCGGCTGGCCTGGCGTCTTTGACAGCCGACTTGGCCGTAACTGGCTTGGGGGTAGAGTCCTTAAGCTGGGAGATGGCGGCCGTAGCGGGCAGATTGGCGGATCCAGCGGACTTGGCCACAGATTCTTGCACCTGGCCAACAACCGACTCTTTTTCGTCCAAGTCCTGCACCTGGACTGCAGGGGCATGTGCAGCGGGCACCACCAGCGGTTTGGCCGTTTCGCGCGCAGGTATGTCGATGGGAATATCTACGGGAATGGGGCGCGGCTGCGTGTCAAACAGGATGGGAAACCCAATGACCCCCGCCAGTACCAGCACCGTGGCACCGATGAGCCGGTGCCGAGCCCGCCGACGCACGGCGTCAATGGTGAGAGGCTGTGCCTGGGCGGCACCGCCCTGACTGCCGAAACGGAATTTGAACATTCGCCGTGTGAGCTAAGGGGTTGTGCGACTCTGGATCATGACCACCAGGGTTTCAAGGCTACAGGTGCTTGGCCGACAACCGGGGCACCCCATCCAGCAACACACCACCCACGGTAAAGAAAGACCCGAAGACCACGATTCTATCAGCCGGGTCCGCTGCGGCGACCGCCGCATCCAGGGCGGCCTGCGGGCTGGCGTGCTGGCTGCTGTGCGTGTCACCGCGCTGGTTGGCGCCCTGCCAGATGGCGGCCAGGTCCAGTGCCTTGGCAGCGCGCGGCAGGGGCAGATCGGTGAAATACCAGCGGTCGATCAGCGGGTTGATGCGCTCGAACATGGGGCGCAGGTCTTTGTCGGCCATGGCGCCGAAGACTGCGTGCGTGGTCGGGAAAAACCCCATGGCGTCCAGGTTTTCGGTCAGCGCGGCCACGGAATGGGGGTTGTGCGCCACGTCCAGCACCAGGGTGGGCTGGCCGGGCACGATCTGGAAACGGCCCGGCAATTCCACCATGGCCAGGCCGTTGCGTACCGACTGGGCGGTGGCGGGCAGGCGCGGGTGCAGCGCTTCCACCACGGCCAGCACGCCAGCGGCATTGACCAACTGGTTGGCACCACGCAGCGCCGGGTAGGCCATGCCAGCGTAGCGGCGGCTGCGCCCGGTCCAGTTCCATTGCTGTTTGTCGCCGCCACAGGTGAAATCCCGTCCGGCGCGGTACAGGTCGGCACCCACTTCCAGGGCACGGTCCAGCACGCTTTGCGGCGGCACCGGGTCGCTCACCACCACCGGGCGGCCGGTGCGCATGATGCCGGCTTTCTCGTAGCCTATGGTCTCGCGGTCCGGGCCCAGGTACTCCACGTGGTCTAGGTCGATGCTGGTGATGACGGCGCAGTCCGGGTCGATCACGTTGACGGCGTCCAGCCGCCCGCCCAGGCCCACTTCCAGAATCATCACATCCAGTTCGGCCTGCGACAGCGTCAGCACGATGGCCAGGGTGGTGAATTCAAAGTAAGTGAGGCTGATTTCGGGCTGAGTGGCGCCATTGCCGCGGCGCGCCCGTTCCACCTCGGCAAAGGCGGGCAACAGGTCGGCGGCGCTGACGATCTGACCCAGGATGCGGCAACGCTCCTCGAAATGCACCAGGTGCGGCGAGGTGTAGACGCCAGTGCGGTAACCCGCTTCCTGGTAAATGGCCTCCAGCATGGCGCAGGTGGAGCCCTTGCCGTTGGTGCCCGCCACGGTGATGACGGCGCACTCCGGCTGCAGGCCGCGCCCGCCGTTGAGGCGCTGCGCCACGGCATGCACCCGGTCCAGGCCCAGTTCGATGTTCTGGGGGTGCAGGCGTTCGCAATAGGCCAGCCAGTCGGGCAAGGAGGTGGGCAGGTCGGGCAGGGTCATGGGGTGTCGGGCGTCAAACGAAGGCTGTATTGTCGCAGCGCAGCACAAAACCGGCAGCCTGCGGCACAATCGGCCCCATGATCAAGGTATACGGCATTCCCAACTGCGACACGGTGAAAAAAGCACGCGCCTGGCTGACCGAGCGCGGGCTGGAGCACGAGTTCCACGACTTCAAAAAGCAAGGCGTGCCCGAACAGCGCGTGAACGCCTGGCTGGCCAGCGCGGGCTGGGAAAAGCTGGTGAACCGCAAGGGCACCACCTGGCGCAAGCTGGACCCGAACCTGCAAGCCAGCATCACCGACGAGGCCAGCGCGCGCGGCCTCATGCTGCAGCACGCCAGTGTGATCAAGCGCCCGGTGGTGGAATGGAGCGGCACCGACCTGACGGTGGGTTTTTCGCCTGACGACTGGGCCGAACGCGGCTGACGTTCCTCTGCCGGAATGCCCTCCTCTAAAATGGCGGGTTGGTACGCTGCGCCATTTCGCTTTTGGCTTGCGGCGTTTGAATTTTTCCGACTATCACCGAATCTCCATGAGCACCACCCAGATCGACGGCGTGTCCGTCAACACCCAAGCCAGCGTGTATTTCGACGGCAAGTGCGTGAGCCACGGCATCACTTTCGCTGACGGCACCAAGAAATCGGTGGGCGTGGTGCTGCCGTCCACCCTGACCTTCAACACCGGCGCGCCGGAAATCATGGAATGCGTGGCCGGCG
>CAYQTH010000167.1:0-3692 GCA_964420415.1 uncultured Macromonas sp.
CTGGCGCAGCTTGTTGAGCACCACGGTGTGGCCCAGGTGGATGTCGGGCGCGGTCGGGTCCAGCCCCAACTTGATGCGCAGCGGCTGGCCGCTGGCCTCGCTCTTTTGCAGCTTCTTGACCCAGTCGCCTTCGGGAATCAGTTCTTCACAGCCGCGCCGCGTCACCGCCAGGGCGTGGCGCACCGTGTCCGACAGGCCGCTTTCAATTGGCATATTTGATACGTTCGAAGAGTCAGTCATAAGGGTTTTTCAGAAATGCGGATCAGAGCACGGTCGTTATACTTGGGGGTTAGCCAATCGGGATTTTAGTTGGCGCAGTTTTTGCACCACAGTCCCCGCCGGACCAGGCTATTGCGCCAAGGTTGCGGCTTCACCTCTCCCTTTTTTCGGCCCCTGCACACGGCAACATCCGCTTGCATGGGTTTATTTGAGCCTGACTTTACATGAACGAACTGCTTGGACAGCTCCAGGCGCTCATCGGGCGCCACCCGAAGCGCTTCATGGGTGGTTTGGGAGCGCTGCTGCTCGGCACCGGCGTCACAGCCTTCGGCATCGCCCCAAGCACGCCCAATCTGGATCAACTGCCTGTGCGCGAACTGGTGGAAAACGTGCCATCCAGTGCCTCGGCTGCCCTCACCGCCACCGACACGGCGTTCGTGTTGTACCGCAGCGACCTGACCCGGCGTGACGACACGGCCCAGACCCTGTTACAACGGCTGGGGGCGAACGACAGTGCGGCCAGCGCTTTTCTGCGCCAGAACACCGCCGCCGCGGAACTGTTCAAAGGCCGCGCCGGCAAACTGGTCAAGCTGGAAACCGACGACAACCAGCGACTCTTGCGCTTGAGCGCACTCTGGCTGCCCCATGACGACAGCAACCAGTACCAACGCCTGGTCGTGGAACACCTGAACACCGGCTGGACTGCACGCCTGGACAGCTTGCCGTTGACCACAACCGTGCGCTTGAGCAGCGGGCGGATCCAAAGCTCACTGTTTGCCGCCACTGACGCCGCCCGTCTGCCCGACAGCGTGGCCACCCAGTTGGCCGACCTGTTCTCTGGCGACATCGATTTTCGCCGCGATCTGCGCGCAGGCGACCGCTTCAGCGTCGTGTACGAGGCCCTGGAGGCTGACGGCGAAGTATTGAAGTTTGGTCGGCTGCTGAGTGCCGAATTCGTCAACGCTGGTACGGCCCACAGCGTGGTCTGGTTTCAACCCAGTGGGCAATCCAAGGGAGCCTACTACACGCTGCAAGGCCAAAGTCTGCAACGCGCCTTCCTGGCCTCCCCACTGGCGTTCTCGCGCGTCAGCAGTGGCTACGGCATGCGGTTCCACCCTATTTCTGGCAACCGCAAACCCCACCTGGGTGTAGATTTCGCCGCCCCCACCGGCACCCCGGTCCGCACCGTGGCCGATGGTGTGGTCGAATTCGCTGGCTGGCAAAACGGCTACGGCAACGTGATCCGTGTCAAGCACCAGAATAACAAGAGCACCGTCTACGCCCACCTCAGCCGCATCCAGGTGCGCAAAGGTCAACGCGTTGAGCAAGGCAACACCATCGGCTTGGTAGGCTCCACTGGCGCATCCACCGGTCCGCACCTGCATTTTGAATTCCGCGAGCGCGATGTGCCGCGTGACCCGCTGGTGGCCACCCGCACAAGCGAAGGTCAGCCCTTGCCCACCCACGCCCGCGGTGCTTTTGCCCAGGTCTCAAGCGCCATGGCCGACCAACTCGCCACGGCCGCCACTCTGGTCCAAGCCAGCGCCGAGTGAACGCCATTTATGCCGGGTTGATGTCCGGCACTTCGCTGGACGGGGTGGACGGGGTACTGATGGACCTCGGCCACAGTCAGCCCAAGGTTTTGGCCAAGCACAGCCTGCCATTGCCCGTCGCACTGCGGACCGAGTTGCTGGCCCTGAACCACAGCGGTTCCGACGAGTTGCACCGTGCCGCGGTCGCCAGCCATGGACTGGCACTGGTTTACGCGCAAGTGGTGCAGGCACTGCTGAACCGCAGCGGCACCCCCAAACAAGCGGTACGCGCAGTGGGTGCCCATGGCCAAACCGTGCGTCACCATCCGCCAGGCGCCCAGTTGCAGGGGCATACGGCATCTGCGCAAGACCCCACGTTCCCGCCTTACACCCTGCAACTGAACCAACCTGCTTTGCTGGCTGAACTGACCGGCATCACTGTGGTCGCCGACTTCCGTAGCCGCGATATCGCCGCAGGGGGACAGGGTGCACCGCTGGTCCCGGCCTTTCACCAGCAGGTGTTCGGCCGTTCAGGGCAAGCGTTGGCAGTGGTCAACATCGGCGGCATGGCCAACCTCACCGCCCTGACCGCCGACGGCCGCGTGCTCGGGCTGGACACTGGCCCTGGCAACGTGCTGCTGGACCTATGGTGTGAACGCCACACCGGGCAGGCGTTTGATGCCGACGGCGCCTGGGGCGCCCAGGGCACCGTCCACGAAGACGTATTGGCCCGCTTGCTGGCCGAACCGTATTTCGCGCACACCGGCCTCAAAAGCACCGGGCGCGACCTGTTCAACGCGGCCTGGCTGGAGCAGCGCTTGGGCCACCACCGGCCCACGCCGTCGCCACAAGATGTGCAGGCCACCCTGGTGGCCTTGACCGCCCGCACCATTGCCCAAGCTGTGCAAGCCCAGGACTGGGGTACGCGCCCCCCCGAAGAAGTGCTGGTATGCGGAGGCGGGGCGTGCAACCGCGCCCTGATGGAGGCCTTGCAGCAACATTTGCCACACACCCGCGTACAGAGCACCGACACACGGGGTTGGCCCGCGAGTTTGGTCGAAGCCGCGGCCTTCGCTTGGCTGGCGCAGCAAACCCTGGAACAGCGACCGGGCAACGAGCCAAGGGTGACCGGGGCGGCAGGACCGCGTATCTTGGGCGCGATTTACCCAGCCTGAAGCATCTGCCCCCGCCGATTTCACACAGGGGGACGACAACTCACCGCAAGCTCCGGGGCGTCAAACGCTGAAGCTGGAACCACAACCACAGGTGGTGGTGGCATTCGGGTTCTTGATCACGAACTGCGCACCCTGCAGGTCTTCCTTGTAGTCGATCTCGGCACCCACCAGGTACTGGTAGCTCATGGCGTCGATCAGCAAAGACACACCGTTCTTCGTCATTTCGGTGTCGTCTTCGTTCATCACCTCATCGAAGGTGAACCCGTACTGAAAGCCAGAACAGCCGCCACCCTGGACGAACACGCGCAGCTTCAGGTCGGGGTTGCCTTCCTCGGCGATCAGGTCGGCCACCTTGGCCGCAGCGCTGTCGGTGAAGACCAGCGGGGCAGGCATGTCGGTTTCAACGTGTTCGGCAACAGCGGTCATGACAGTTTCTCGCTCAAAAAAATGTGATGTCACCCTATTTGGGCATGGTGCCCGAATAGTAAAGCAATTCAGTCGGAAATACCCAGCCACAAACAAAAACCGCCCGCAGCACAGGGGCTTGCGGGCGGTTTGGGGCAGATGACCAGCGATTAACGCTTGGAGAACTGCTTGCGGCGGCGTGCGGAACGCAGACCGACCTTCTTACGTTCGACTTCACGGGCATCGCGGGTCACGTAACCAGCGGCGCTCAGAGCAGGCTTGAGGGCTGCATCGTAGTCGATCAGGGCGCGGGTGATGCCGTGGCGCACGGCGCCGGCCTGGCCGGATTCACCACCACCGT
>CAYQTH010000168.1:0-3691 GCA_964420415.1 uncultured Macromonas sp.
CGCCAGCCCCAAAAGCATCATGGGCATTTTTGTGGTGCAGGGGGCCATGGTGGGCGTCATCGGCACGCTCAGCGGCCTACTGCTGGGCCTGGGCGTGGCCTTCAATATCGACGTGATCGTGCCGGCGCTGGAGCAACTGTTCCACACCCGCTTCCTGCCGCAGGACGTGTACCTCATCAGCCGCATGCCGAGCGACCCGCAGTCGGCGGACATCGTGCCGATTGCGCTGATTTCCCTGGTGCTGGCCTTCGTGGCCACGCTGTACCCGAGCTGGCGCGCCAGCCGTGTCAACCCGGCGGAGGCGCTGCGCTATGAGTGAAATGACTGCCCCCACGCTTGACGCTGCGCGTACGGCGCTGCCCCCCGAAGAGGCTGCCCTGGGCTTGGGACGGACCGTCGCCCTGGGCGATGTGGTGCTGCAAGCCCGGAACTTGAGTAAACGCTTCCAGGAAGGCCGACTGGATGTGACCGTCCTGCAAGGCGTGGACCTGGCGGTGTGCGCTGGCGAGACGCTGGCCATCGTTGGGGCTTCCGGCAGCGGCAAGAGTACCCTGCTGCACCTACTGGGCGGGCTGGACGCACCCACGCAGGGCGAGGTGACGCTGCACGGCACCCGCCTGTCAGCCCTGCGCCCGGCGAAGCAAGGCGCACTGCGCAACCAGCACCTGGGCTTTGTTTACCAGTTCCACCACCTGCTGCCCGAATTCAGCGCGCAGGACAACGTGGCCATGCCGCTGTGGATACGCCGTGCCGACCGCAGCGCAGCCGCATGCGAAGCCGTGCAATGGCTGGGCAAGGTGGGCTTGGCAGAACGCCTGTTGCACCGGCCTGCGGAGCTGTCGGGCGGCGAACGCCAGCGCGTGGCGATTGCCCGTGCCCTGGTCACGCGCCCGGCTTGCGTGCTGGCCGACGAACCCACCGGCAACCTGGACCGTGCCAGCGCCGACGCCGTGTTCCAGCTGATGCTGAACCTGGCGCGGGAGCAAGGCACTGCCTTCGTGTTGGTGACACACGACCAGGACCTGGCGCGGCGCTGCGACCGCGTGCTGCACTTGCAGAACGGGTACTTGCAAACCGACTGACTCCGCGTGGACAATGGCTGCTCACCTCACTTTGGGAGAGTGCGTCATGTCCACCGTTCGCCTGCACCGCGTGCTGCGCGCCCAGCCCGACAAAGTCTTTCGCGCTTTTGCGCAACCCGACGCGATCGCGCGCTGGCTGCCGCCCAACGGCTTCACCTGCCATGTCGACCAACTAGACGTGCGCACTGGCGGCACCTTCCGCATGAGCTTCACCAACTTCAGCACTGGGCACAGCCATGCGTTTGGCGGCACCTACCTGGAAGTGGTGCCCGCGCAGCGCCTGCGCTACACCGACCGCTTCGACGACCCCGGCCTGCCGGGGGAAATGATCACCACCATCGAACTGCGTGCTGTTGCCTGCGGCACCGAACTGACCGCCGTGCAGGAAGGCATACCGGCAGCCATTCCAACCGAATTCTGCTACCTGGGCTGGCAGGAGTCGCTCGACCACCTGGCGCGGCTGGTGGAGCCGAGCATCCCCGATTGACAGCACACGTTTGGGTGTCATGAAAAACGCCCTGGCGGTGCAGGGCGTTTCGTTCAAGCAGAGGTTTTAGCTGGCGCTCAGCTGCAACTGACGCTGCCGCAACCCGACATGGTGGCCGGGCGTACCAGTGACGGGTCTGCCAGCGTTTCGGTGCGCGAATCGAACTGCACGGTTTTCATGTGCTGGGCCAGACCGGCGTCCATGCTGGCGGCGTGCATCGGGAACCACTCGGCCAGGGCGGCGGCCATGCGGTCGATGATTTCGCCGTCGCCTTCCAGGTAGTGTTTTTCCACGGCACGCATGGTGTCCAAGATGCCGTTGTGCTGGCCAGCGTGGCAGTTGTCGGCGGTGAAACCAATGGCCACCATCCAGCGTTCCTCCTGCGCGAAGTGTTCCACCGTGTGGCGGATCAGTTCGCGGTAGAGCGGCAGCTGTTCGCTGTGTGGCAGGGCGCGCAACTCGGCCAGCATGCTCACGAACTCCTCGTGGGTTTCGTCCATGCGGGCGTCGTTGAGTTGCAGCTCGGCCGTCCAGTGCAGCGGTGGCACCTCGGGGAAGGTATCGGCTTGTGCGGCTTGCTCGGACATGGTTCAGGCCTCGAAGGGCAGGGTCATGCTGCGCAGGTCGCGGCGGGTTTCCACCAGCACCAGCGGGCCAACGTCTTCCAGCACCACGGTGCGCGGTTCACGCGGCACGTGGACGGGCTTGGGCTCGGCAGCGATGGCGGCTTGCACCTGTTCCACCTTGCCTGCATCCGATTGCACCCATTGCAGACCTGCCTGTTCGGCCACGGCGGCCAGAGAAGCCACGTTCAGAGCGTAGCTTTGCACATGCGGCATGCCAATGTTGGCGGTGGATTCGGTCACGGCAGATGCCGGTGCTGCGGCAGGTGCCACGGCGATCACGGGAGCTGCTTCGGGTGCCGTCACCACGGGTTCCGTGCTGGCCATTTCGGGGGCTGCCGGTGCTGCCACAGGGGCGACAGTGGCGGCTTGAACGAAGTAGGAACGCACCGGGGCTTCTTCGGCCTCGGGGGCGGCTTCGCTCACCACTGCCGGGGTTTCGGTGGCTTCTTCTGCGGGCTTGTCCTCACGCGGGCGGCGGTCGCGGCCATAGCGGTCGCGGCTGCGGCGTTCACGCGGAGCGCGCTGCGTTTCTGTGCCTGCCTCGGTTTGCACTTCGGCGTTGTCGCTGCCGGTTTCGGTCGCCAGAGCGGCGCTGGTGTCTTCGCTGGCTTGTGCTTCTTCGGGGGTCGTAGCCCGGCGGCCTTCGCCACCACGGCCACGGCGGCGGCCTTCACCGCGTTCGCCACGTTCGCGGCGGTTGTCCTGCGGTGCAGTGCCTTCTGCGGCATTCACGGTGGCAGACACAGCTTCCGCGTTGGCGGCGGTTTCCGCGGTTTCGGCACGGGAGGTGTCGCGGTTGCGTTCGCCGCGCGGGCGGTCACCACGCTCGCCACGACCACCGTCGCGGCTGCGTTCGCCACGCTCTCCGCGCTCCTGGCGTGCTTCGCCCTGACGCTGATTGTCGCGGGTTTCGCTGCCTTCGGCGCGCTCTCCACGGTTGTCACGGCCTTCGCCGCGTTGGCGCTCACCGCGTTCCCGGCGTTGTTCACCGCCTTCACCACGGCTGCCATTGCGCTCGCCACGCTCACCGCGTTCGCCACGGTTGCGGCCGCCACGGGTGCCACGGCCTTCTGGTTTGCCTTCACGGCCTTCGCGTGCTGGAGCCGCAGGCGCTGGTGCAGCCACAGGGGCCGGTGCCGGGGTGGCGCCGAACAGGCGCTTGAGCCAGGCAAAGAAGCCGGTTTCGGCTGCGGGTGCCGCCGAGGCGGGTGCCTGGGCTGCAGCCACAGCGGGTGCCGCAGTTTCAGCCTTGGGCGCGGCCACAGGTGCCGGACCATCGGGCAGCACGCCCTTGATGATGGGTTCCTGCTTGTTGGTGCGTTCCTGGCTGCGGCGTGTCACGGTGGCCACGTCGTCCATTTCGTCGGCCAGTTTGTAGCTGGCGTCCAGGTTGTCCAGACGCGGGTCGTCGTGCTTGATGCGCTCCAGTTTGTAGTGCGGCGTGTCGAGCGACTTGTTTGGCACCAGCAGCACGTTGATGCGCTGCTTGAGTTCGA
>CAYQTH010000169.1:0-3669 GCA_964420415.1 uncultured Macromonas sp.
TGGCCCTTGGGCCGCATCCGGCATCATCCAGAAGGTGTCGGGCAACAGCCCCTTGCTGTTCACCACCGTTCAGAACTACGACACCACGACCGCCACCGGCTTGTCGTGGGCGGTGAAGAACTGGGGCGTCAAGCGCATCGGCGTGATTTACCAGGAGGGCCCACTGGGTGACCTGATCCGCGCCGGTGTGACCGCTGGCTTGAAAGACACAGGCCTGACCCCGGTGGCCGAAGCCGCGTACAAAGTGGGCGACATCGACTTGTCCTCGCAGGTGGCCCGCATGAAGGCTGCCAATGCAGACCTCATCCTGGCCGGCACTGTGATTCGCGAGACCGTGGGCGTGATGGCTGAAGTGAAAAAGCTTGGCTGGACCGATGTGAAGGTATTGACCGCCCTTCCGGGGCGCAGCAGCATCGTGGCCCGCTTGGGCAAAGACACGGTTGAGGGGCTGTATGGCATGGGCGGCTGGAAGCTGCACGACAACGACACCACGGATGCTGCGGCCAAAAAGTTCCAAACCGACTACAAGGCCCGCTTTGGTCATGACGCGGACGAGAACGCCGCCAACGCTTACTCCTACATGGATTGGTTCATCCATGGCTTGGAGGCTGCGGGTCGCAATGTCACGGCCGAATCGTTTGCCAAAACCATGCAATCTGTGCCTCACCAGGATTTCACCACCTACTCGCGCCAAGGTTGGGCGAACAACCATGTGACGCCCGAGCTGGTGTCCATCGACCAATTGCGCGGCGGTCGCTGGGTGCAGATCGCAGCCCCTGTGGCAGGCATCGTCAAGTAAGGCCTGGTACTGCCCCTGCGGGGGCAGCATTCGGTGCATCTGCCTGGCCGAACGCTACCCACTCAATTCATGAAGCGCTGGGCGGCGAGGTGCCGCGCCAGCCGGTCGTCCAGTGGAAGCGGTTCGTGGCCATGCCAGGCCGCTGCGATTTCGCCGCACAGCAGCGCCAGGCACAGGCCGCGTGCACCCATGGCTGTGCTCATCCACAGGCCGGGCAGTGCCTGGGGTGCAACGGGACCGACGAGGGGGACGCGATCGGCCACCGTGCAACGCACGCCCGACCATGAGCGGCTCATCTCGGGACGCGCACTGTTTGCGCAGGCGCCCCCCAGTTCTGGCAGCAGCTCGCGCAATTTGGCGAGATTGGCGTCGTCGTCGGCCGCATCGAGCAGGGCGGTCTGGCGGCTGCGGTCAAAGGTGGCCCCGCAGTACCAGGCGGGCCCCTCGGCGCTGGGCACATGCGGAATCAGCGCACCGTGGCCGTTGATGGCGAAGCGGGGCAGGCGTGGTGTCTGGGCGGCGTGCAGCTGGCCGGTCATCTGACCGCGGACTTCGTTCAGAGGCAAGCCCTGCGGACGCAGCGCAGCCAAAGGACCCGCCAGCAGCGTGCGTGTGGCGGGACCGGCCGCCACGATGAGCCAGTCGGTTTCGGCCAGTGTGTTGCCCGTGGGGTCGCACACGGTCCAGCTGCTGGTCCTGCGCTTGATGGTGCCGACCTGACAGCCACCCTGCCATCGAATGCCAGGCTGGGCGAGCAGTGAGCGGACAAGGGCGGCCGGTTGTATCCAGCCGGCCCGTTCGTGCCACCAGGCCGGCGCGTCCGGTGGCAGGCCGGCGGCGTGCAGCGTGTCGGGGTCGGCAGGGCGGGTCCAGTCGCGGCCCGCCTCAACGTTGGCATGAGGCCAGTGGCGGCCACGTCCAACGCGGTGCTCCAGCACGCCCGTGGCAGCCCAGGCGCCTTGCAGGTCGGCCTGATCGTGCAGGGTTTGCCAGGTGCAACGCATGCCAGCACGGGTGATTTGCGAGAGCCAAGCGTCATCGGTGGACAGGTGTGGCCCAAACAGCCCTGCGGGCAATCCGGAGGCGCCGGCAGCGGGGTGCGCCGCTTGGTCTAGCACGGTGACCGAGTGCCCGCGGCGTGCCAGGCTGGCTGCCATCGCGGCACCTGCCAAGCCCCCCCCAATGACGACAGCCGAGGTCGGCTGGGGGCGTTGGGGCAAGGGCTTGTGTGCCGACCAAGGCGGTGCAAAGCGACCGTGCAGGCTGTCGCGATCGATGGGCCGGTTGGGCTCTGTTTCTTCGATGAGAAAACCGTGGGCAGTCAGGCCCGCGCGCACCGGGTCTGCCCTTGTTGAGGTGGCGAACGGTGCGCCGGGCCGGCAGCGACGGGCCAGGGCGGGCATGAGTTCTGGCATCAACATCCCGCGAGGATGGTCGGCATCGATGCCGCTGAGGTACAGCGCGTCGGCCAGGAAGTGCTGATGGGCCAGCCATTCGTGGCCGTTGGCAATGCCCAGGGTCAGCAGCACCTGGCCACCGTCCAGGCTGATCCGATGTGTGCCGGGCAGCAGGCCCCACCAGCGCTGGGCAAGGGCTTGCGCCATGGGGGCGAGTTCTGGCCGGTTGGCGGTTGCCTGGATGAGGTCTTGGGCGCTTGCCGGATGGGCCTCGGTGGCCACATAGTGGAGCAAACGGGGGCGATGTGGGTCGTTGCGCCAGGCGGCCCAGGTGGCCAGGAAGTTCAGTCCCAAACCAAAGCTGGTTTCAAGCAGGATGAAAGCGTCTCGGCCACGCCAACGGGGGGGCAGACCGCCGTCCCGGAGGCAAAGCTCTCGGGCCTCTCGCAGTCCTTCAGCGTGGGGGCGCGAGACGTCGACAACGCGCAGGCCGTCAGGCTGGTCGCCCTCAGCCCTGCGGACATCGCCCCCGCTCGCTTTCACTGTTCGGCAGGCGGCACAAAACCTGCCGCAGCGTCGGCGCCTTCGCCGAAGAAGTGCTTCTCCATTTGCCGTGCCAGGTACTGGCGCGCACGCGCGTCGGCCAGGTTCAGGCGGTTTTCGTTGAGCAGCATGGTCTGGTGCTTGAGCCAGCCGGCCCAGGCTTCCTTGCTCACGTTTTCATAGATGCGCTTGCCCAGTTCACCAGGGTAGGGGGGGAAGTCCAAACCTTCGGCTTCCTTGCCGAGCTTGATGCATTGAATAGTGCGAGCCATTGGGGTTCCTCGTGTGGATCAGATGTTTTGGTTATAAGGCTCAAAAGAACTGATTCGTTCCCTTGAGCGGCGCTTGCGGGCAATATCGCGCCCTTGTCCGGCGGCGGCCGGCTCGCGCCAGCGAGCCCGCACTGTATCAAGCCCGCTGTCGCCAGTGGCAACTGAGCCCTGTCGACCGCAGGGTGGCCCGGGTTTTTACAATACGCGTTTCCCCTGACTGGAATTCCCCATGAGTGCATTTCTGGAAGAGCGTGTCCTGAGCGTTCACCACTGGACCGATCGCCTCTTCAGCTTCACCACCACCCGCGACACCTCGCTGCGCTTCTCCAACGGCCACTTCACCATGATTGGCCTGAAGGTGGACGGCAAGCCGCTGCTGCGCGCCTACAGCATCGTCAGCCCCAACTGGGCCGAGCACCTGGAGTTCCTGAGCATCAAGGTGCAGGACGGCCCGCTGACCTCTCGCCTGCAGCACATCCAGCCGGGCGACACCGTCATCGTGGGCCGCAAGCCCACCGGCACGCTGCTCATCGATTACCTGCTGCCCGGCAAGCGCCTGTACCTGCTGGGCACCGGCACCGGCCTGGCGCCGTTCATGAGCATCATCCGCGACCCCGAAACCTACGAGCGCTTCGAGCAAGTGGTGTTGGTGCACGGT
>CAYQTH010000170.1:0-3598 GCA_964420415.1 uncultured Macromonas sp.
CAGGCTGTCGGCCTTCCAGTACACGTTGTTCAGCCACTCCTTGCGCAGGCGGCTGGCGGGCAAGGGCGAATCCCTGGTGGTTGATCAGCCCATTGTGGAGTTTGAAAAGAAATGAGCCAACGCCCCTTCAAGGTGCTGGGCATCCAGCAAATCGCCATCGGCGGCCCGGACAAGCTGCGCCTGCAAAAGCTGTGGGTGGACATGCTGGGCCTGGAAATCTCCGGCACGTTCAAGAGCGAACGCGAGAACGTGGACGAGGACATCTGCGCCATGGGCACCGGCCCCTTCAAGGTGGAGGTGGACCTGATGCAGCCGCTCGACCCCGAGAAAAAGCCCGCTGTGCACACCACACCGCTGAACCACGTGGGGCTGTGGATCGATGATCTGCCCAAAGCAGTGGAATGGCTCAGTGCCAACGGCGTGCGCTTCGCGCCGGGCGGCATCCGCAAGGGTGCGGCTGGGTTCGACATCACTTTCCTGCACCCGAAAGCGAACGACGAATTCCCGATTGCGGGGGAAGGCGTCTTGATCGAACTCGTGCAGGCGCCGCCCGAAGTGGTGGCGGCCTTCGCCAAGCTGGCGGGATAAAGCGCACAGGCCGCCGCACCAGCGGCTGCCTATCACTGGCCCTGTCGTTGCGCTCTGGCTTTGGCCAGGGCCGCTTCGATCAGGGCCTTTTTCTTGTCCAGCGTGGCCGCGTCGGTGTGCTTGGAATGCGCGGCCAAGTCGGCCAATTTGGCCTGTGCCTTGCGCTCCTGCCGGTCCTGGTGTTCCTGCACTTCACGCGCGGTGCGTTGCTGGTGCCAATGGTAACGCTCACGCGCCTGGTTGGCCTGTTCGGTGGACCAGGCGTTCCAGAAGGGCTGCTCATTGTCGGAGCTGACCATTTCTATGCAATCCACCGGGCAGACCGGGATGCACAGTTCGCAGCCGGTGCAATAACTTTCCTGCACCGTGTGCATGCGCTTGCTCGTGCCGATGATGGCATCCGTTGGGCAGGCTTTGAGGCACAGCGTGCAGCCGATGCACCAGTTCTCGTCGATCACCGCCACAGCAAATGGGCCCTCGCTGCCAAATTCAGGATTGAGGGGCAGGGCTGGGCGCCCGGTGACCTTTGCCAGGCGCTGAATACCCTCATTGCCACCGGGCGGGCACTGGTTGATTTCGGCTTGCTCGGCAGCCACCGCCTGCGCATAAGAAGCACAGTCTGGATAACCGCAACGCGTGCACTGCGTCTGCGGCAAAACAGCGTCTATGCGGGTCGCCACAGCCGCTTGCTGGGCGGCCATGGGATGATCCGCCATTGTTTCAGGCCTTGGGCGCGGCACGCTTGCGTGCAACAGCAGGGGAGGGCGCGGCGGCGGTGCTGGGGGTGTCTGCCGCTGTCACCCTGGCTGGTTCGTTGTGCTTCAGAATGAAACGCTTGACCACCGGGTAGACTTGGGCACGCCAGCGGCTACCGCTGAAAATACCGTAGTGGCCCGCACCTTTGGCCTCGTAGTGGTGCTGCTCAGGGGCCTCTATGCCTGTACACAGGTCGTGCGCTGCACGGGTTTGACCGGACCCCGAAATGTCGTCCAGTTCACCTTCCACAGTCAGCAACCCAGTGGTCTTGATGTCTTGTGGGCGCACCCGTTCCAGCGTGCCTTGTTCATTCCGCACATCCCACGTGCCATTGACCAGTTTGAATTCCTGGAAGACGGTCTGGATCGTTTCCAGGTAGAAGTTCGCGTCCATATCGAGCACGGCGTTGTACTCGTCATAGAACTGGCGGTGTGCTTCTGCGCTGTCGTGGTCGCCCTTGATCAGGTCCTGGAAGTAATCGTAGTGGCTGTTCGCGTGGCGGTCCGGGTTCATGGCGATGAACCCCGTGTGCTGCAAAAAGCCGGGGTAGACGCGTCGACCCGCCCCAGGGAAGCTGGACGGCACGCGGTAGATCACATTGTTCTCGAACCACTCGAAGCTGCGGTGCATGGCCAGGTTGTTCACCGCGGTGGGCGATTTGCGCGCGTCGATGGGGCCACCCATCATGGTCATGGAGTTGGGCGTGGTTTCGCCACGGCTGGCCATGAGCGACACGGCCGCCAGCACGGGCACGGTGGGCTGGCACACACTCATCACATGGCAGTTGCCATGCTGCTGTTGCACGTAGCGGATGAACGCCTGCACGTAATTGACGTAGTCGTCCAGGTGGAAATCGCCCTCTGTCAGGGGTACCAGGCGGGCATTTTTCCAGTCGGTGATGTAGACCTTGTGGTCTTTCAGCATCTGCCGCACGGTGTCGCGCAGCAGCGTAGCGTAGTGGCCCGACATGGGGGCCACGATCAGCACCACGGGCTGGGCTTTGATTTTTTCGAGCGTGGCCGTGTCGTCCGTGTAGCGTTTGAAGCGACGCAGTTCACAAAAGGGTTTTTCGGCTTCAATGCGTTCGTGAATGGCCACATCCACGCCGTCCACATCCACCGTTTTGATGCCGAATTCCGGTTTTTCGTAGTCTTTGCCCAGCCTGTGCAGCAAATCGAAACTGGCGGCCACCCGTTGCGACATGGGGTTTTGCCCCAGTGGCGAAAGGGGGTTGGCGAACAGCTTGGCGGAGAGCTGTGCAAAATCAGAGAAAGGCTCCATCAGAGAGCGCTGGGTTTCATAGATTTGGTACAGCATACGAGCCTTTACACAAAATGTTGCGGTGCAACAATGTTAGCGCAAAAAGGACAATTCCGTGCGTTCGGGCAAGCTTTCCTTGATCGCCGCATGGGTCGTTCGCTGAAAGAACTTGGGTAGGACAGGCGCAATCTATGGAAAATCGCGCCTGTGGGCCGTTTACAGCACGGCGGCAATCGCCTTGCAGACGTAATCGATGTTCTTGCTGTTGAGCGCGGCCACGCACATGCGGCCGGTGTCGGTGCCGTAGACGCCGAATTCGCTGCGCAGGCGCACCATCTGGTCTTTCGTCAGACCGGAGTAGCTGAACATGCCGATCTGGGTGGTGATGAAGCCCATGTCCTGCTTCACACCAGCGGCCTTCAGTCCATCGACCAGAGCTTGGCGCATGGCCTTGATGCGCACGCGCATTTCGCCCAGTTCCTTTTCCCACAGGGCGCGCAGTTCCGGGTTGTTCAGCACAGCGGCTACCACCGCACCGCCGTGGGTGGGTGGGTTGGAGTAGTTGGTGCGGATGACGATCTTGAGCTGGCTCAGCACGCGGGCGGCTTCTTCTTTGTTGTCGCACAGCACGCTCAGGGCACCCACGCGCTCGCCGTACAGGCTGAAGCTCTTGGAGAAGCTGGTGGAAACGAAGAAGGTCAGGCCCGAGGCCACGAACTTGGCAATCACGGCGCCGTCTTCGGCAATGCCGAAGCCAAAGCCCTGGTAGGCCATGTCCAGGAAGGGGGTCAGGCCACGGGCCTTGATGACGGCAATCACCTGGTCCCACTGGGCGGGGGTCAGGTCGTAGCCGGTGGGGTTGTGGCAGCAGGCGTGCAGCAGCACGATGGTGTTGGCTTCGGCCGCGTTCAGGCTGGCCAGCAGGCCTTCAAAGTTGACGCCGCGTTTGTCGGCGTCGTAGTAGGCGTAGGTGTCCACCGTGAAACCGGCGCTG
>CAYQTH010000171.1:0-3589 GCA_964420415.1 uncultured Macromonas sp.
GGCTGACACCGTCCCCCAACGGCGGCTGGCCCATGGCCGCGCTGGCCTTGGCTTTGGGAGTGCGCCTTGGCAAACCGGGGGTGTACGTTTTGAATGCCCATGCCCGCGCTTCGGCCCACACCGACACGCAGGCCGCTTTGCGCCTGACCCACGCGGCGGTGCTCGTGCTGACCGCGCTGGCGCTGGGGGTGGCGGCCACAAACCTGGCCGCCATGCGCGGTACAGGAGCGGTGCCATGAGCGCCGCACGCATCCATGGCGGCCCCGATGCCCTGGGCACACCGCGCTGGGATTTTTCCACCAACGCCAACGCCTGCGGCCCGTGCCCGCAGGTGCAAGAGGCGGTGCGCCACGCCGATGCCAGCCATTACCCCGACCCGAACTACACGGCGTTGCGCACGGCATTAGCCGCTTTTCACGGTGTGGCGGTGGAACGGGTCTTGCTGCTGGCCAGTGCCAGCGAAGGCATACAGCGCCTGACCGCCTGGACCCAGCGCCAGGGCGGCCAGCATGTCTATTGGCCTGAACACGCCTATGGCGACTACGCACTGGCGGCATCGGCCTGGGGTTTGGAACCCGTGGCCAAGCCCGTGCTGGCCGATCTGGTCTGGGTGTGCGAACCGTCCAGCCCCTTGGGGCAATCCACACGCACCTTGCGCGCGCAATGGCGCCCGGCGGCGGCCCGTGCCGCGGCGTGGGTGCTAGACCGCGCGTATGAACCCTTGCGGCTGTCGGGACACTCAGCGTGGGAGGCGGCAGCGCAGTCCCAGGTGTGGCAACTGTGGACCCCCAACAAAGCCCTTGGGTTGACCGGTGTGCGTGGGGCCTATGCCATTGCCCCGCAAGGTGCGGCGGCGGTGACTGCACTGGAAGCCCTCGGTCCGTCCTGGCCCCTGGGGGCACACGCCGTGGCCATGCTGCAAGCCTGGACACGGCCAGAAGTCCAAGCCTGGTTGCAGGCAAGCCTGAACACCTTGCGCACCTGGAAAACCGAGCAGGTCGCAGCTTTCCAAGCCTTGGGTTGGCTGGTGGAAGACTCCGACAGTAATTTCTTTGTGGCGCACCCGCCCAAGCCGATCAACCCCGAACGGCTGCGGGCCGAGGGCATCAAGCTGCGTGACGCCGCATCGTTCGGCCTGCCGGGGAAATGGCGCATCAGCGTGCAAGCCCCCGATGCCGTGGCGGCCTTGATGAATGCCTTGCAGCCAGCCCAAAGGCGTTCCATGGTTACGGGTTTGATGGAGGTGACTGCGTGAGCGCCGTGTGCGTCATGGTGCTGGGCACCACCAGCGGGGCGGGCAAAAGCTGGCTGACCACCGCTTTATGCCGCCACTACGCGCGCCAGGGGCTGAAGGTAGCGCCGTTCAAAGCGCAAAACATGAGCAACAACGCTCGCGTGGTAGCCAGGGCGCAAGCGGCGGGGCAGGGCGGGGAGATCGGCAGCGCCCAGTACTTCCAGGCCCTGGCCGCACGCGCCGTGCCGGACGTGCGCATGAACCCGCTGCTGCTCAAGCCCGAAGCCGACACCCGCAGCCAAGTGGTGCTGCTGGGCCAAGTGGACGAAGCATTGACCGCCATGCCCTGGCGCGGTCGCAGCCAGCATGTCTGGCCGCACATTGCCGCTGCGCTGGACGAGCTAAGGGCCGAGAACGACCTGGTGGTGATCGAAGGCGCCGGTTCACCGGCCGAAATCAACCTGTACGACAGCGACATCGTCAACATGCGCGTGGCGCGGCACGGCAACGCCCGCTGCCTGCTGGTCACGGACATTGACCGGGGCGGGGCATTTGCCCACCTATACGGCACCTGGGCCTTGCTGCCGCCGCAGGACCAGGCGCTGTTCAAAGGCTTCGTGCTCAACAAGTTCCGGGGCGACGCCAGTCTGTTGGCCCCCGCACCCGAGCAATTGCAGCAATTGACCGGCGTACCTTGTGTGGCCACCTTGCCCATGCGCTGGCACCACGGCCTGCCAGAAGAAGACGGCGTGTTCGACGACCGCACCATCACCCCCGGCTCGGTACGCCTGACTGTGGCGGTGATCGCCTGGCCGCGCATCAGCAACCTGGACGAATTCCAGCCCCTGAAAAACGTGCCCGGCGTGCGCCTGCTCTGGGCGCGCAGCCCGGCCGACCTGCAAGCCGCCGACTGGGTCATTTTGCCTGGCAGCAAGGCCACCACGGCGGACTTGGCCTGGCTGCGCGAGCAAGGGCTGGATCAAGCCATCAGCCTGCATGCCAACACAGGCAAACCCGTGCTCGGCATTTGCGGCGGCCTGCAGATGCTGGGCGAGGCCCTGATCGACACTCACGGCATTGATGGCAACGCGCCTGGCCTGGGCCTGCTGCCGCTGGTCACCCAGTTCGAAGCCGACAAAACCGTGTGCCACACGCACAGCCAGTTCGGCACCCTGCACGGCGTCTGGCAGGGCTTGTCTGGCGTGCCGGTCAGCGGTTACGAAATCCACCACGGGCAGACCGCACAGCACCCCGCCATGGCCGCCAAGGGCGATGTGGCGCGCGAGGTGTTGCCGGGCCTGGGCTGGCAAAACGCCGCTGGCAACGTGCTGGGCCTGTACCTGCACGGCCTGTTCGAGGACGAACGCGTGCTGCAAGCCCTGTTCGGCACCCAGGTCCCGTCGCTGGACCGCGTGTTCGACCAGCTCGCCGATTTCATCGAAGAGCATTTCGCGCCCGGTGTGCTGGACGCGCTCATTCAACCCGAAGTACCCACCCCATGAACGCTTTCACTTTGCCCGCCGTGGCCGACATCCGTGACGAGTCCCTGACGCGCACGCTGCAACACAAGCTGGACAACAAGACCAAGCCGCTGGGCTCCCTGGGCCGCCTGGAAGCCCTGGCCCTGCGCCTGGGCGAAGTGCTCGGCAGCCCGACCCCGGCCCTCGACCAGCCACAGATGGTGGTGTTTGCCGCCGACCACGGTCTGGCCGCGCGCGGCGTGTCCGCCTACCCAAGCGACGTGACCTGGCAAATGGTCGAAAACTTTCTGGCGGGCGGAGCGGCCGTCAGCGTGCTGGCCCGTCAACATGGCCTGGGCCTGACCGTGATGGACTGCGGCGTGCGCCATGACTTCGCTCCGCGCGCTGGCCTGCGTCAGGCCAAGGTGGCGCCCGGCACGGCCGATGCGTCCGAAGGCCCCGCCATGACAGCCGAACAATGCGCCACCGCGCTGGCCAACGGCGTGGCGCTGGTGCACGACCTGCCGGGCAACGCTTTGCTGCTGGGTGAAATGGGCATCGGCAACACCTCGGCAGCCTCCCTGTTGCTGGCCCGCTTGGCCGGGTTGGACATTGCTGACGTAACGGGTGCGGGCACCGGGCTGGACGCCGAAGCCGTGCAGCGCAAGATCACCATCCTGCGCGAGGTGCTGCAACGCCACACCGGAGTGACCGAACCCATAGCCGTGCTGGCTGCCATGGGCGGTTTCGAGATCGCCACCATGGTCGGCGCGGTGCTGCAGGCCGCTGCAGAACGCCGCGTTATTGTGGTCGACGGTTTCATTGCCACCTCGGCGGTGCTGGTGGCCAGCAAGTTGCAGCCCCATGTGTTGCAACGGTGCGTGTTCGCCCACCA
>CAYQTH010000172.1:0-3577 GCA_964420415.1 uncultured Macromonas sp.
AGGCTGCCGCTCCGGCCAAGAAGGCCGCTGCACCCGCGAAGAAGGCTGCCGCTCCAGCCAAGAAGGCCGCTGCACCTGCGAAGAAGGCTGCCGCTCCGGCCAAGAAGGCCGCTGCACCTGCGCCTGCTGCGCAAACCAAGCTGAACCCGCAAGCGGCGTGGCCCTTCCCAACGGCCAAAAAGCCTTGAAAAGGCTTGGCACGTCTTTACCCCTCGTGCCAACTAAAAAGCCCAGGGCAAGTGCCCTGGGCTTTTTTCATGGAGCAACGGCCAAAAATCAAACCGCTCGCAGCGCGGCTGGCAATGGGTAATTCTGTCCACCACGGCAAGCAATCTTGGCGGCCCCCAGTTGGTTACCCAAGGCCACGCAACGCTGCAGCGGCCAGCCTTGCGACAAACCGTGCAGCAGTGCGGCACGGAAGGCATCGCCGCAGCCTGTGGGGTCTATCACCTGCGCTACCGCAACGCCGGGCACATGGGTGCGCACGCCTTGCTCCCAAACCTCGCACCCCTGATCTGCCAAGGTAATGACCAAACCACGCAAGCGCATGGACAAAGCCGCGTAATCCAGGCCGGTACGCTCACTGAGCATGCGCGCCTCATAGTCATTCAGGGCCGCCCAATCGGCCAGATCAATGAAGTGCAACAGTTCCTCACCATTGAACATAGGCAAGCCCTGCCCCGGATCGAACACGAACGGTATGCCATGGGCATGGAACTGTGCCGCGTGCTGCAGCATGGCGTCCCGTCCGTCGGGCGAAATGATGCCGAGCCGTGCCCCCTCGCCTGCGGGGATAGCCGTGACATGCGCCTGGGACATGGCACCGGGGTGGAAAGCCGTGATCTGGTTGTTGTCGCGGTCGGTCATGATCATGGCCTGCGCGGTGTAATGGTCGTCCAGCAATTTCACGTGCCGGGTGTCCACCCCCATCGCTTGCAAACGGACCAGATAGTCCTCGCCATCACGCCCCAGCGTGGCGACCGGGCGTGCTTCAGCACCCAGTTGCCGGAGCCCATAAGCGATATTGCCTGCGCAGCCACCGTACTCGCGACGCAACCCTGGCACCAAGAACGACACGTTCAGGATGTGCAACTGGTCAGGCAGGATTTGCTCAGCAAAACGGCCCTCAAAGGTCATGATGGTGTCAAAGGCGAGGGAACCACAAATCAAAATTGACATGCAAATGCTTTCTTCAAAAATCCGGTGTCAGGGGTAGAACAGCACAGCACGGTACCCCACCACGGGAAGCGCCACGGTGTCTGCCAGTTCAAATTCAAACCGTACCTCCCATTCGCTGCCAGGATCGAGCTGGGCACGGGGCGAGGGCCATTCCGAGGAAGACAACACACGCCGAATGACAATGCGGTCTTCTGCATCGGTCAAAGTCAACTCCAGTGCCGGCGGCACCAGAACGAGGGATGAGGCGTTTTTCAGCACCATGTCAAATGCAAAGCGGCTGGGTGTTCGCCGCAACAGCGCTGAACTGTCTATGGACAAGGCCTCGATCTGATGGATCCCTTCGACCTTGCATCCCCATGCCGCACACACCTGCCGCAGCACGGGTTCGGCAGCAGGCAACCGGGCCAAAACCGCATCGCGCATAGACACCAGAAGCTGCAACACGAGCGTCAGCGACAAAAGCACCACCAGCAGGGCAAGGGCCAAACGCACACCGGGACGGCGCCAGAAGGCCCGGCGCTGGGCATGGCGGACAAACGTGGGGGTGTGGCCTGACACCGGCTCGGGCAGACCGGACGGTAAATCCGGTTCAGGCGTCCCAGCGACTTCGGACTCGGCAGGCACTGCTGCCGACGCCACTGGAGATTCTGAAAAACTTTCGGTGGCTGGCTTCTCCGCAAGCTCGACCGCTGCATCAGCCGTCTGCAGGGGCTGGGGTACGTGTGAAGGTGCGTTGCTGGGTTGGTGTTCGGGCTCATCCTGCACCGGCCAGCCGGGCTGCAGATCGAGTGTGGCGTCAAAAATATGCTGACACCGCCCACAACGCACCCAGCCTTCCGAAATTTTGAGCTGATCGGACACCACCCGGAAGGCGGTGCCACAAGCCGGGCAGCGCGTGATGAAGCTCATGCGCGCATTATGACGTTCAGGCGGGCGCGCAGGCCGTCATCAAAGCCCAACCGTCTTCACAATCGGAAACGTCCAGCACCAAGTAAGGGGCATAGGCCTCGCGCAATTCGTCCACCTGGCGTTCCAGGATGCCGGCCAGCACCAAATGCCCCCGCGCCTTCACGTGACTGCACAGCAAGGGCGCCAGCACCTTCAGCGGGGTGGCCAGTATGTTGGCAAGCACCACATCGAACTGCCCTTTTGCCGCATCGGGCAGTCCCGCCTGCAGCGTGACGTGGTTGTTGACAGCATTGATCTGGGTGGACTCCACCGCCGCCGGATCAATGTCCACAGCGACGATACCGGCGGCACCGAACTTGGCGGCGCCAATGGCCAGAATGCCTGAACCGCAACCATAGTCCAGCACATGCTGGCCACTCAGGTTGCGTTGTGCAATCCAGCGCAAACACATGCGTGTGGTTGGGTGGGTGCCCGTGCCAAAAGCCAGTCCAGGGTCCAGCCGGATGATCTGACGGGCTTCTTCCGGCGGCTCGTGCCAGCTCGGCACGATCCAGAAGTCGGGCGTGATGTCCACCGGCGCAAACTGCGACTGCGTCAGCCGCACCCAGTCCTGATCGGCCACTGGGCGCACGCCCAGCACCTCGCAACCATCGAAGAAGTCTTGCGGGGCCAGCAGGTCGGCCGCTTCACGGGCTTGGGCCTCTTGCCCAAACAAGGCAACCACCCGCGAACGCTGCCAACCCGCCTTGGGGGCCGGCATGCCAGGCTCACCAAACAAGGCTTGCTCGGCGGCGGTCTGGGCGTCGGCGTCCTCCACCGACACGCTCAGCGCCTCCAGCGCCTCCAGCGCGTCGCTGATGTCCTCAACGCGCTCTTCGGGCACCAGCAACACGAGCTCGAACATGCGGCCCGCGGTCGTCATGTCAGCGGTCACGTTGCGCCAGCCAGGCTTCGAGGTAATGGATGTTGGTGCCGCCCTGCTCGAAGTTGGCATCCACCATCAGTTCACGGTGCAGCGGCACATTGGTTTTGATGCCTTCCACCACCACTTCCGACAAAGCGGTGCGCATCCGCGCCAGCGCCTGTTCGCGTGTGTCGCCATGCACAATGAGCTTGCCGATCATGGAGTCGTAATTCGGCGGCACCATGTAGTTGGCATACACGTGCGAATCCACGCGCACACCCGGCCCGCCCGGCATGTGCCACGTGGTGACACGGCCCGGTGACGGGGTGAACTTGTAGGCGTCTTCGGCGTTGATACGGCACTCGATGGCGTGACCGCGCAACTGGATTTGGCGTTGCGTGAAAGGCAACTTTTCGCCCGCTGCCACAGCAATCTGCGTGGCCACGATGTCGATGCCCGTGATGGCTTCGGTCACCGGGTGCTCCACCTGCACGCGGGTGTTCATTTCAATGAAGTAGAACTCGCCGTTCTCGTACAGGAACTCGAAGGTGCCCGCACCGCGGTAGCCGATCTTCTTGCAGGCGG
>CAYQTH010000173.1:0-3566 GCA_964420415.1 uncultured Macromonas sp.
TCGCGCGGCAGCGACGTCCGGTCCAGGTAGCCGCCCGTGCGCCAGCGGGCGGGAAAGACAGGCGCACTTGTATCAAGTGTCCGGTAAAGGCATGAGGGGCTGCATAACGGTTCGACACCGGAGAATGCCGGTCCAGCCCAATGTCCATGCTTTCCTGGCTTGAGAAGATGGGATAAGTGAAGTGGACGGCTTTTGCGATGGGCTGGCCGTTCAGCAGCAGTTGTACTTGATCTGTTTTGCCGGATTTTTGAACCTCAAGCTGCACCACCATGGTCCCGGCGGGCAAAGGGCGTGCTGACACCAGACGTTCGGGAGTTCTGCCTGCGAAATGCCGTTCGTACACCAGACGGTCATTTTGGATGTACAGCGTTGCGCCGCCAGTCCGCCCGCCGATTGCCCAAAGGACACCAGCGGCCCCTGTTTCGGGTACGGTCAGTTCGGCGGTGATGCGGTGCGACTGGTTGAGATTGGGCATGCCGGGTTTGTCTACCTTCATGCCCGCGTGGTAAACGGCACTGGGAGTGACCACCGCGCTGGATGCCGAGGCCACTTTTTGTGTGGAGTTGACCGTCTTGGGCAACAAGGGGTACGCGTGGTTGAGGCGGGCTTCCTGGTCAAATAACTGTTGCAGCTGGTGCAACTTGTTGGGATATTGGCCGGCCAGATCGTGCGCTTGGGTGTAATCGCTGCTCAGGTGGTAGAGCTCCCAGGCGCCTTCAGAGGCCAGGGTTTTGTTGAAATCCCACGGTACACCCACCCTCACACCGGCCATCCAGCCATCGCGGTAAATGGCGCGGTTGCCAAAGATCTCAAAGAATTGCTGGGTGCGGCGGCCCGGCGCGTTGGGGTCTGCCAATGTGTAACTCATGCTGATGCCGTCCAGCCTGGACTGCGGCGTTCCGTTGACCTGTTTGGGTGCTGCGATGTCTGCTGCCTCGTAAATGGTGGGCATGATGTCCACCACATGGTGAAACTGGCTCCGCAGCCCGCCTCGCTCTTGGATGCGGTTCGGCCAGCTGATGATCATGGGGTTGCGGGTGGCGCCCAGGTGCGAGGCCACATTTTTCATCCAGGGGAAGGGCGTGTTCAGCGCCCAGGCCCACGCAGCAGCGTAATTGTTCGAGTGTTGCGCGCTGCCCAGTTCGTCCAGATGACTCAAGCGGGTGTTGAGGTCGGGTGCGGGCAGGCCCATGTAGGTGGCCAGTGACTGTTCGGTTCCAAATAAGCCACCTTCGGTGCTGCCACCGTTATCGCCCACCACATACAGCACCAATGTGTTGTTGGCCTGGCGGGTGGATTGGATGGTGCCGAGCAGTCGGCCCACTGCGTGGTCTGTGTGGGCCAGGAAAGCGGCGAACACCTCCATTTGTCTGGCCAGCAAACTGTGCTCGTCAGCGGAGAGGCTGTCCCAAGCGGGGAGTTCCTGCGGGCGTGGCGACAGTGTTGCGTCGGCGGGCACGAGGCCAAGGGCTTGTTGGCGAGCAAACGTTTTTTCGCGGAGACGGTCCCATCCTTCGTCAAAGCGGCCTTTTTGTGCCGCAATCCAGTCGGCAGGCACATGGTGTGGCGCATGCACGGCGCCGGTCGCAAAGTACAGAAAATAGGGCCGGTGGGGTGCATTGGCCTCGTGTTCTCTGACCCATTGGATGGCGTTGTCTACCAAATCTTCGGTGAGGTGTTTGCCCTGCTGTGCTGCAGTTCGTTCTACTGGCGTGGTGCCCCGGTACAGCACCGGCTCCCATTGGCTGGTTTCACCGCCTTGGAAACCATAAAAATCATCGAAGCCCAGTCCCGTGGGCCAGCGATCGAAGGGGCCGACGCTGGATATGTCCTGTGTGGGCGTGTTGTGCCATTTGCCGAAGGCTGCGGTGTGGTACCCATTTTGACGCAGCACTTCAGCCACTGTGGCGGCACTCCGGGGCCAGCGTGCGTTGTAGCCGGGCAATTCCGTGGCCATTTCTGGCACGGTGCCAAACCCGAGCCGGTGGTGGTTGCGGCCGCTCAGGAGCGCTGCGCGTGTAGGCGAACACAGTCCGGCAGTGTGAAACTGGTTGTACCGCAACCCTTCGGCCGCGAGCAGGTCCAGTGCGGGGGTGGCAACCGGTCCGCCGAATGTGGCGGTGGCACCAAAGCCCACATCGTCCAGCAGAATCAGCACCACATTGGGCTTGCCACCTGCACTTGCCACTGGTGGCTGCGCTGCAGCCGCTGGCAGTGTACCGATGATCGCTGCCCATCCCAGGGCCAGTGCCCGCATGGCACCGAGAGCTGTCGAAAACCAGTTCAGGCGGCCGTTCATGGTCACAAACTCGCCGTTACACCGCCGTCCACCACATAAGACGCCCCCGTTACATGTGATGCTTCATCGGATGCCAGAAAGAGGGCCACAGCAGCCACTTCTTCAGGGCGGCCCAGACGGCCTTGCGGCACCCCGGCGCTGAGTTGATCCAGCAGGGATTGGGGTCTGCCTTCAAGAATGCTGGTTTGCGTGACACCAGGGCACACAGCGTTGACGCGGATGTTCTGGCGCACATAGTCGAGTGCTGCGACCTGGGTCAGCATTTTCACGCCCCCTTTGGAGGCATGGTATGCCGCGCTGCCCGCTGTGCACACCATGCTGCCGATGGACGACATGTTGACCACCGAGCCGCCGCCGCTGGCCAGCATGAGTGGAATGGCATGCTTGAGCACGAGAAACGCGCCACGCAGGTTGACATTGAGCACCTTGTCCCAGCTTTCGAGCGACATTTCGTGAACCGGTGTCAGCGAACTTCCGCCTATGCCTGCGTTGTTGATCAGAATGTCCAGGCGGCCAAAGCGTTCGCGGCAGGCCTTAACCATGGCTTCCACTTGCTCGGGAGCCGATACATCGCAAATGTGCGTGGCGACTGTGCCTTGAGCCTCTGCGGCAAGTGTGTCCAAGGACGCTTGTTGCAGATCAGCGGCAAACACGCTGGCGCCTTCGGCTGCGAAACGCAAGGCAATGGCCCGCCCAATACCTGAGCCAGCCCCTGTGACCAAGGCAATTTTGTGTGGTAGACGTCCCATGACAGCAGTATTCCTTTGAATGATCTTGGGTTGTGAGTCGCGACAGTCTAGGTGTTGCCGCGCGGGAAGATCATAGGGTAACTACTTGACTGGGAAATAATATAGGTGAATAAAACAAAAAAAGCCCGCTGGATTTGGGCCAGCGGGCTGGGTGCTGTCAGTGGCTGCAGCGGCAGCCACTGAGGGAGCAAGGGGGTATTACATACCCATGCCACCCATACCGCCCATGCCACCCATACCGCCCATGTCGGGCATGGCAGGGCCGTCGGCCTTCGGCGATTCGGCCACCATGCATTCGGTGGTCAGCATCAGCGAGGCCACGGAAGCGGCGTTTTGCAGCGCCGTGCGGGTCACCTTGGTCGGGTCCAGAATGCCCATTTCGATCATGTCGCCGTAGGTGTCGTTGGCGGCGTTGAAACCGAAGTTGCCGGTGCCAGCCAGAATGGCGTTGACCACCACGCTCGGTTCGCCACCGGCGTTGGCCACGATTTCGCGCAGCGGGGCTTCGATGGCCTTCA
>CAYQTH010000174.1:0-3554 GCA_964420415.1 uncultured Macromonas sp.
GCCCAGCCGCGCCTACATTGGCCGCTTCAACTTCAAGGGCAACGACCAGCAAAAGTTGGTGGGCAACCTGTCGGGCGGTGAGCGCGGCCGCTTGCACCTGGCCAAGACCCTGGCCCAGGGCGGCAATGTACTGATGCTGGACGAACCGTCGAACGACCTGGACGTGGAAACCCTGCGCGCGCTGGAAGAGGCGCTGCTGGAATTCGCCGGCTCCGCTATGGTCATTTCCCACGACCGCTGGTTCCTCGACCGCATCTGTACCCACATCCTGGCCTGCGAAGGCGATTCGCAGTGGCACTTCTTCGACGGCAACTTCACCGAATACGAAGCCGACAAGAAGCGCCGCCTGGGTGAAGAGGGTGCGCGGCCCAAGCGCGCCCGCTTCAAGTCCCTGAAGTAAGCACCCTGGTCGACATGACCCACCGCCCCGCAGCAAGCCCTGGGCTGAGCAGCGGCGGCGGTTTTTCTGTTTGAGGCATCAAATGACCGCTACCACCACCATCGCGCCGAATGACGACCAAGTGCTGGCCGACATGCGCCACTGGATCGAAAAGGCCGTCATCGGCCTCAACCTGTGCCCGTTCGCCAAATCGGTCTATGTGAAGAACCAGGTGCGCATCGTGGTCAGCCACGCGCGGCATCTGGACGCTTTCCTGGACGACCTGGACCGCGAACTGGAGCTGCTGCAAACCACCCCGGCCGAGCTGGTGGACACCACCTTGCTGGTGCATCCCACGCTGTTTCCCGACTTTTTCGTTTTCAACGACTTCATGGGCGTGGTGGACGAGGTGGTGGAGGAGCACGAACTGGAAGGCGAGATCCAGGTCGCGCACTTCCACCCGGCTTTTGTGTTCGACGGTGTGGCCGAAAACGACGTGACCAACGCCACCAACCGTGCGCCTTACGCGACCCTGCATCTGCTGCGTGAAGACAGCGTGGAGCGCGCAGTAAGTTCTGGAGACAGTGCAGAGACCATCGTTGAACGCAATCTAGACACATTGCGCCAACTCGGTCCTGAAGGTTGGATGGCTTTGTGGCCTGAGGCTTGGCTCCATAAGAAATAATAAAATTATATGATTTAAGTGATATAAATGAGATGTTTCTGTTGGGTTGTCAGGGAAAACATGGACTGTAATAATAAAAATTATTCTTGTAGTGAATGTGTGATTTGTTGCAAAATCACGGCATGAATACACATGCAAGCCCTACCGACATGTCCTCAGCCAGTTACTACACCACGCTGGAAGTGGCCAAGATTCTGGGCATGGCTGTGCGCTCGGTGCAGCTCATGGTGGATCGGGGCGACTTGCAAGCCTGGAAAACCCCTGGGGGGCACCGCCGCATCACCCGAGAATCGCTTGAGCGCTGGATCCAGGGCAGCCGTGCCGGTGTCACGGGCGTGGCCGCGCTGCACGGTGGCACAACCACCGATGCGCGCGGGGCCGGGCGGCGGCGAGCGCACGTGCACATCCCCCGTATTTTGCTGATTGAGGATTCCTCCCACTTTCAGAACTTGGTGTCCATGCTGGTCAAGCAGAAGTTCCCCAATGTGGACCTGCATATTGCGAATGACGGTATCACCGGTCTCGTTTCGTTCGGCCACTTGCAGCCGGATCTCATCATTGTGGACATTTTGTTGCCAGGCATTGATGGTGCCACGATGATCACTGGTTTGCGCCGTCACGCCTTGTTCGGGCAATGCAAATTGATCGTCCTGACCTCGCTGGATGAAGAGCAGCGTGCACCTTATGCCTTTGCCCTTCAGGGGGTGGATGTGGTGCACAAACCGCGTTTGGTGCAGGAGTTGCCGGGTTTGATCGATTCGGCGTTGGGCCACCTGCTGGTAGCGCCCGCATCTGCTGCCAACTGAGGTGCCGCTGCGCCGCCTATGCGGGCGGCGTGGCCAGACTGCCATGCGTCAACCCCGCGTATTGCTGATTGAAGATGACGCTGCCGTGCGTCAATTTGTGCTCCAGGCCCTGCAGCCGCTGGAGTTGAGTGTGGTGCCATGTGCCAGTGCGGCCGAAGCACGCCTGGCTTTGGCTGCTGCCCCGGCAGACTTGTTGTTCACGGACTTGGAGTTGCCCGACGGCTCCGGTGTCGATTTGATCCGGGAGGTGCTGGCTCCTGGTGTTTTGGCACCTAAAGTGGTGGTGTACAGCGGCGGTCTGTATGCCGCCATGCGCGATCATCTGAATACCCTGGGTGTGTGGCGCAATCTGGTCAAACCTTCGTCCTGCTCCGATATCGAGGACTGTGTGCGCGAGGCGCTCGGTTTGGCGAACTGGCCCGAAGGTCCTACCCAGGTGCCAGCTGTCATGCACGGGTTGCCTGCGCACGAACAGGCAGCCATCGAAACCTACTTTGACGGTGACCAGGCGTTCTATCGAACGTTCCGGCAATCCTGTGTCGAACAGTTCCATATCGATGTGCGCGATGGCGATGCTGCTTGTCTGGCTCACGATGCCTCTGGCTTGCGCCGCACGGCCCACAGCCTCAAAAGTGTGCTGCAAACCCTGGGATATGCCGACCACTCTCTCTGTGCCCGCGCCCTGGAGCAACTGGCTCAACAGGAACCCTGGGAGGCGGCATTGGCAGGATGGCAGGAATTGCGTCAGCGCTTGGTGCAGACCTTCCAGTTGTCGTTCTGAAGCACGGCCCCTCAGCTCGCCAGCCAGAGCAGCGCGCCGCTCATGGTCACGTAGCGCAAGAATTTCCCTATCGCCATGTACAGGGCGCAAGACAGCAGGGGGAACTTGAGCCACCCGGCCACAGCGCACAACGGGTCGCCCACCACGGGCAACCAGCTCAATAAACAAGCTTTCGGGCCAAAACGCTGGAGCCAGTCCAGGGCGCGGACGTGGGTGCCGGAGTGTCGGGCCCGGTCGATTGCTTGGTGAACACCGTAACCCATGGCCCAGCTCACCATGCCACCCAAGGTATTGCCTGCGGTGGCCACCAGAATGGCTGGCCAAAACAACTCTGGGTTGAGCTTGACCAGCCCAAAAACCACGGGCTCCGAACCCATCGGCAGCAGTGTGGCCGATATGAAGCTCACCACGAACACCGTGGACAAACCGTACTGCGGCAGGCTCCAGGTTTCCAGCAGGGTCCACAACCAAGTTTCCATGGTTGTTCAGTATATGCGGCGTTACAATCCTGCACACTTTTTCAGCATTCCGGGGCGCTGGCCAAAGGCGGCTGGTGCCGGGTGCTGTTTTCTTTTCCACACATGCGCATTGGCCCCTACGTCTTGCCGAACCGTCTGTTTGTTGCCCCCATGGCGGGGGTGACGGACCGGCCGTTTCGCCAGCTGTGCAAACAGCTTGGCGCGGGTTACGCCGTCAGTGAGATGGTCACCTCGCGCCCCGACCTGCGCCACAGCCTGAAGACTTCGCGCCGTGCCAACCACGAAGGCGAGCCCGGCCCCATTGCCGTGCAAATCGCGGGCACCGACGCCGCCATGATGGCCGACGCCGCGCGCTACAACATCGACCGTGGCGCGCAGATCATCGACATCAACATGGGTTGCCCGGCCAAGAAGGTGTGCAACA
>CAYQTH010000175.1:0-3370 GCA_964420415.1 uncultured Macromonas sp.
CACTTGGCCTACGAAGGGGTGGGCGCTCCGGCGCAGGCCGCCGAATTTGGGGTGAGTGTGAGTCGGCATGCGCGTGGACGTGGGCTGGGTAACTTGTTGTTCCAGCGTGCCGTCATGCATGCGCGCAATGAAGGTGTGGCGGTCATGCACGTGCAGGCCTTGAGTGAGAACACGGCCATGCTCAGCATTGCCCGCAAGGCGGGTGCTACCGTGGAGCGGGACGGTGGGGAGAGCCTGGCTTGCCTGAAGTTGCCTCCTGCAGACTTTGAATCACAGTTCACCGAGTTGCTGGAAGAGCAGCGTGCCAGCACGGACTACCAATGGAAACTGCAGCATCAACAATTCCAGCGGTTTTTGCAGGACGTGCTCCGCAGCGGGTTGCAGCCTTGGCTGCCAGACGACAGCGCGTCGCGCGTTAGCGTTTGAGCCGTTGGGACAACAGGCCGGAGCTGACACGGCCTTGTTGTATGCTTGAACACTGATCAACTCCTTAACTCTGTCAGTGGCCGACCCTCACAGTATCTCGTCGCACCGGGGTGTGCGACATGAAGACAAACGCAGTTTTTTGCAGAAACTGGTTGAGTTCATCAACCCTGGGCCGGACTCCAAAGACGAGCTGATCGAAACCCTGGCTGAGGCCGAGGACAACGACATCATCAACGCCGAATCGCGGGTGATGCTCGAAGGGGTGATCCGTATTGCCGACATGACCGCCGGAGATGCCATGGTGGCGGCACCGCGCATGGACGTGCTCGACATCAATGCCTCGTTTCAGTCTTTGCTCCATACCGTCATCGACACCGGGCATTCGCGCTTTCCGGTCTACGAGAATGAGCGCGAGAACATCATCGGCATCCTGATGGCCAAGGACCTGCTCAAGCTGCAGCGTGCGCCCGAACTGAACCTGCGTGCCTTGCTGCGGCCAGCGGTGTTTGTGCCCGAGAGCAAGGGGCTGAACGACCTGCTGCGCGAGTTCCGTGGCAACCGCAACCACCTGGCCATCGTGATTGATGAGTTTGGCCGCGTGGCTGGGCTCATCACCATCGAAGACGTGCTGGAAGAAATCGTCGGCGAGATCGAGGACGAATTCGACGAGGACGACGGCGAGGGGGACATCTTTGCGTTGGCGGATGGCACCTGGCGCGTCAGTGGTGACACCACGGTCGAGCAAGTCAACGACTGGTTTGACGTGAAGCTGCCGCTGGACGAGTTCGACACCATCGGTGGCCTGGTATCGCACGCCATGGGGCATGTGCCCAAGCGTGACGAGGAACACGAGCTGCAAGGGTTGCATCTGGTGGTGCAGCACACCAAGGGCGGTGCGGTGAAGTGGTTCAAGGTGTCACGACCGGCGACGCAACCGTGAGCCGTTGGTTCGTGGCGGGGCTGGCTTTGCTGGCCGGTGGCGCCCAGGCTGTGGCGTTGGCTTGGCCCTGGGGCGGCCCGTTGGCCGGTGAACCGCTGCCTGTGCTGCAGTGGTTGTCGCTGGTGGTGCTGGTGGCCTTGATGCACGGGGCGGCGTCGGCCCATGGCGCCCTGTGGCGGGCCTGGGGGTTTGCCACCGTTTGGCTGGCGGGCACTTTTTGGTGGCTGTTCATTTCCATGCACACCTACGGCGGTTTGGCGGCCCCGCTGGCGGTGACGGCGGTATTGGCGCTGGCGGCGGCTTTGGGCCTGTACTACGCACTGGCGGGGTGCTGGTTCTGGCGTTGGCGCCATGCTGCGCCCTGGCGACAGGGGCTGGCCTTTGCGGCCCTGTGGTCTTTGGCCGAATGGGCGCGTGGAACTTGGTTGACAGGTTTTCCCTGGGGGGCGGGTGGATACGCGCAGGTGGATGCTCTGGCACCGCTGGCACCGGTGGTGGGTGTGTACGGCATGGGCGCGGCCAGCGCCTGCTTGGCAGCCTGGAGCCTGGCCTGGTGGCGTCAGCGGCACACGCAGGGACGCTGGACGCGGTGGAGCGGCGGGGTGTTGCTGGCGGCATGGTGCGCAGTCATGATCTGGCCGGGGCTGGGTCGTGGCGTGGCCGAATACCTGCCCAGTTACACCCAAAGCACCGGCGCCTTGGGGGTGACCTTGCTCCAAGGCAACGTGCCACAAGACGAAAAATTCCAGCGTGACACGGGGGTGGCCGTGGCGCTGGAATGGTATGGGCAGCAGATACGGGCAGCATTGGCCGAGCCGCAAGTCGCGCCGTCGTTGGTGCTGGCGCCCGAGACCGCCATTCCTTTGTTGCCGCAGGATGTGGAGCCTGGTTACTGGCGCGCTTTGCTGCAGCACGTGTTGCAACACCGCAGTGCCGTGATGTTGGGCTTGCCGCTGGGGGGCTGGGTGGACGGGTACACCAATTCCGTGGTCGCCTGGACGCCGCAACCGTGGGCCGATTACCGCTACGACAAGCACCACCTGGTGCCCTTTGGCGAATTCATTCCCCCGCTGTTCAACTGGTTCGTGGGCTTGATGAACATTCCGCAAGGTGAATTCCGCCGCGGGGCACTGGTGCAGCCGTCCCTGGCCTGGGCCGGGCAGCGTATAGCCCCCAACATCTGCTATGAAGATTTGTTTGGCGAGGAGCTGGCGGCCCGTTTCCAGAACCCAGCCCAGGCGCCGACCATACTGGCCAACGTGAGCAATATCGCTTGGTTCGGCGACAGCGTGGCCATTGATCAGCACCGCCAAATTTCGCGTTTGCGCGCGCTGGAACTGCAACGCCCCATGCTGCGTGCCACCAACACCGGCGCCACAGTTGTGATTGACCACCTGGGGCGGGTCACGCACGAACTGCCCCGTCTGACGCGAGCCAGCCTGCAGGCCACGGTGCAGGGGCGCGATGGCCTGACGCCTTACGCATGGTGGGCCAGCCGCTGGGGGCTGTGGCCGCTGGTGGGGGCTTGTTGTGCGGCTTTGTGGTTGTGCCGCCCCCGTAGAATGACACATTTGCCGTGAGTGCGCACAGCGGTTGTTTGCTGAGCACCCCACCTGCGGCCCCGGATTGAACATGACGGCGCCCAAGCGCCCCCGAAGCACACCATGCTGACCTTTCAACAAATCATCCTGAAACTGCAGTCCTACTGGGACGCCCAGGGCTGCGCCCTGTTGCAGCCCTACGACATGGAAGTGGGTGCCGGCACCAGCCACACCGCCACCTTCTTGCGCGCCATCGGCCCCGAGCCGTGGAAGGCCGCCTACGTGCAGCCCAGCCGCCGCCCGAAGGACGGCCGCTATGGCGAGAACCCGAACCGCCTGCAGCACTACTACCAGTACCAGGTGGTGCTCAAGCCCGCGCCCAGCAACATCCTGGAGCTGTACCTGGGCTCGCTGGAGGCCCTGGGCTTCGATCTGAAGAAGAACGACATCCGCTTTGTCGAGG
>CAYQTH010000176.1:0-3357 GCA_964420415.1 uncultured Macromonas sp.
GGCCGAGCATGACGAGCTGGCGCAAAGCATCCTGCTGTGCCCGGATGCCGCCTACATCGATGCCGTGCAGCGCGAAATCGACCGCCTGCTGCCCGCCATGCCACGGGCCGAGATCATTGCCAAAAGCCTGAACGGGCGTGGCGCGATGATTCTGACGCGCGACATGGCCGAGGCCTGCGCCATCAGCAACCGCATTGCGCCGGAACACTTGGAGGTGAGCAGCCGCGAGCCGCACCGCTGGGAGCCGCTGCTCAAGCACGCGGGGGCCATCTTCCTGGGCGCCTACACCAGCGAAAGCCTGGGTGACTACTGTGCCGGACCCAACCACGTGCTGCCAACCAGCGGCACGGCGCGGTTTTCCAGCCCGTTGGGTGTGTACGACTTCCAGAAACGCAGCAGCCTCATCGAGGTGAGCGAAGAGGGTGCCCAGTCGCTGGGGCGCATCGCGTCTGTGCTGGCGCATGGCGAAGGCTTGCAAGCCCATGCGCAGGCGGCGGAATTCCGTTTGCGCCAGACTTGAGTTTTGTTTTCAAGGAGGTGTGGTCATGAAGCGTCGCATTCTGCTGTCCACGGTGCTGTTTACTTCCATGGTTGTCCCGCTGACGGGGCATGCTGCCGAACCAGCGGCCTGTCCGGCGTTGCTGCAGCACACCTTTGCCCGTCTGCAGGACGAAAAGCCCCAGTCCCTGTGCCAGTACGCGGGCAAGGTGTTGCTGGTTGTCAACACGGCCAGCTATTGCGGGTTCACGCCGCAGTACAAGGGGCTGGAAGCCCTGTATACGCAATACCGTGAACAGGGGCTGGTGGTGCTGGGTTTTCCCTCCAACGACTTTTTCCAGGAGCGGGACAACAACGGCAAGATCGCCGAGTTCTGCGAAAACACCTTCGGTGTGAAATTCCCCATGTTCGCCAAGAGCGCCGTGCGCGGCAGCGACGTGTCACCGTTTTACCGCCAACTGGCGCAGCAGAGTGGTGTCACACCCAAATGGAATTTCTACAAATACCTGGTCGGGCGCGACGGTAAGGTAGTGACGGCTTACAGCAGCATGACCGAACCGGACGATCCGAAGCTGCTGCAGGCGTTGCAAGCCGAATTGGTCAAACCGGCGCCTGCCCGCTGAAACGCAGGGCACCCCGCAGCCAACCCAAGTGCCGAAAGAAGGCCACCGCGCAGGCGTTAGCCCAGAATCTCGCGCAACGCGTTCACCAGGACCGCACACTGCTCGTCAGTGCCAATGGTGATGCGCAGGAACTGGTCGATGCGTGCTTGCTTGAAGTGCCGCACGATGATGGCGCGCTGGCGCAAGGCGGCCGACAGTTCAGCGGCATCCCGCTGCGGGTGGCGCGCGAAGATGAAGTTGGCGGCCGATGGCAACACCTCGAAGCCCAGAGCCGTCATCTGCGCCACCAGCGTGGTGCGGGTGGCCATCACCTTCTGGCAACTGCTCTGGAAGTGCGCTTCATCCTTCACTGAAGCCACGGCCCCGGCCAGCGCCAGGCGGTCCAGCGGGTAGGAGTTAAAGCTGTTCTTGATCCGTTCCAATCCTTCGATCAGCGCTGGGTGGCCGACGGCAAAGCCGACGCGCAGACCGGCCAGCGAACGGCTCTTGGAGAAGGTGTGCACCACCAGCAGGTTGGGGTGCTTGTCCACCAGGGTGATGGCACTTTCGCCGCCAAAGTCCACATAGGCCTCGTCCAGCAGCACCACCGCATCCGGGTTGCCGGCCACGATGCGTTCCACCTCGGCCAGCGTCAGCAGGCGGCCGGTGGGGGCGTTCGGGTTGGGGAAGATGATGGCGCCCGCTTGCTCATCGCCGCGCGGCAGGTAGTCTTCCACGCGGATGGAAAAGTCCTCGGCCAGCGGCACTGTCTTGTGCGCCACGCCGTACAGGCCGCAGTACACCGGGTAGAAGCTGTAGGTGATGTCGGGGAACCACAGCGGCCGCTCGTGGTTCAGCAGCGCCATGAAGGCGTGCGCCAGCACCTCGTCGGAGCCGTTGCCAACAAAAATCTGGTTCGGTTGCAGGCCGTGGCGCTGCGCGAGTACCGCCTTCAGCGCGTCGGCATTCGGGTCGGGGTAGAGGCGCAGGCTGTCGTTGGTGGCTGCACGGATGGCTTCCAGCGCGCGTGGTGAGGGGCCGTAGGGGTGCTCGTTGGTGTTGAGCTTGACCAGGTTGTCGATTTTGGGCTGTTCGCCCGGAACATAGGGGGTCAGGCCGTGGACCACGGCGCTCCAGAAGCGGCTCATGCTGTGCGTGCAATGGAATTAAGGGTCGATGGTATCATGGCCCCTGCTTTTCATTCTCCCCCTGAAAGAACGCCCTGCCATGCGGCAAGCCGACGTCACCCGTAACACGCTCGAAACCCAAATCTCTGTCCGTCTTAACCTGGATGGCACAGGTCAGGCACGCCTGCACACCGGTATTGGTTTCCTGGATCACATGCTGGACCAGATCGCGCGCCATGGCCTGATCGACCTGGATGTGCAATGCCAGGGCGACCTGCACATTGACGGTCACCACACGGTGGAAGACATCGGCATCACCATTGGGCAGGCCTTTGCCAAGGCGGTGGGCGACAAAAAGGGCATTCGCCGCTATGGCCATGCCTATGTGCCGCTGGACGAAGCCCTGAGCCGCGTGGTGGTGGATTTTTCCGGGCGCCCCGGCCTGCACATGGACGTGACATTCACGTCCGGCCACATTGGTCAGCTCGACACGCAACTGGTGTTCGAGTTCTTCCAGGGTTTTGTCAACCACGCTGGTGTCACGCTGCACATTGACAACCTCAAGGGTGTCAATGCGCACCACCAGTGTGAAACGATTTTCAAGGCCTTTGCACGTGCCTTGCGCGCCGCGTTGGAACGCGACCCGCGCCTGGGCGATGTGGTGCCTTCGACCAAAGGTTCGCTCTGAGTCGAGCCATTTGATGTGCCTGCGTTTGCCTGAATTTTTCCGATGAACCGACAGACAGTGGCCGTGGTGGACTACGGCATGGGCAATTTGCGTTCCGTGGCGCAGGCGGTGATCCACGCCGCCACGGCGGTTGATCACGTCGATGTGGTCGTCACCTCCAACCCGCAGGTGGTGCGTGATGCGCACCGCGTGGTGCTGCCCGGCCAGGGTGCCATGCCCGATTGCATGGCTGAACTGGCACGTTCCGGCCTGAAAGAGGCCGTGCTGCAGGCGGCGGCCAGCAAGCCGCTGTTCGGCGTGTGCGTGGGCATGCAGATGCTGCTCGACCACAGCGAGGAAGGCGACACCCCCGGCCTGGGACTGATCCATGGTGAGGTGACCAAATTCCGTTTGGAAGGGCAGCTTCAACCTGACGGCAGCCGCTACAAGGTGCCGCAGATGG
>CAYQTH010000177.1:0-3340 GCA_964420415.1 uncultured Macromonas sp.
GGCCTGCTGGGCATGCCCAACGCGGGCAAGTCCACCTTCATTGCGGCGGTGTCCAATGCTCGCCCGAAAATTGCCGACTACCCCTTCACCACCCTGCACCCCAACCTGGGCGTGGTGCGCGTGGGGCCGGAAAAAAGCTTCGTCGTGGCCGACGTGCCGGGCCTGATCGAAGGCGCCTCCGAAGGCGCCGGCCTGGGGCACCAGTTCCTGCGCCACCTGCAGCGCACCCGCCTGCTGCTGCACGTGGTCGACATGGCGCCGTTCGACGACGCGGTGGACCCGGTCGAGCAGGCCAAGGCCATCGTCAAGGAGCTGAAAAAGTACGACCCCGAACTGCACGCCAAGCCGCGCTGGTTGGTGCTCAACAAGCTGGACATGGTGCCGGTCGAAGAGCGCGAGGCGCGTGTCAAGGACTTCGTCAAGCGCTTCAAGTTCAAGGGCCCGGTGTTCGAGATTTCCGCCCTGACGCGCGAAGGCTGCGAAGTGCTGGTGCAGAAGATCTTCCAGCACATCGTGGCCACGCGCGAGGCCGAAAAGCCGCACGTGGAAGTGGACCCGCGCTTTGATGCCCGGCGCGATGCCCCGGATGAGTCGAGTGTGGACCTGGACGACCCGCGTTTCCGTACCTGAGACCAGCCCCGGACTGGCGCTGTGGCGCTGGCCGTGGGATCCCGCTGCCGAGTTCTGTCTGCCTTATTCCTTAAAGCACACTGCACCATGAGTTCCGAGACCCTTGCCCCGTCCCCCGTCGCCGCTCCCCAGGCCGCACCTGCCGACGTGCTGCGCAACGCGCGCCGCATCGTGGTCAAGGTCGGCTCCAGCCTGGTGACGAACGAAGGCAAGGGTCTGGACGAAACCGCCATTGGCCAGTGGAGTGCGCAGTTGAGCGCGCTTGTGAAGGGCGGCCGCGAAGTCATCATGGTCAGCAGCGGCGCGGTCGCCGAGGGCATGAAGCGCCTGGGCTGGACCACCCGGCCGAAAGAGATCAACGAGCTGCAAGCCGCCGCTGCCGTGGGTCAGATGGGCCTGGTGCAGATGTACGAGACCAAGCTGCGTGAGCAGGGCATAGGCAGCGCGCAGGTGCTGCTGACGCACGCCGACCTGGCCGACCGTGAGCGCTACCTGAACGCCCGCTCCACCCTGCTGACGCTGCTGCAACTGGGGGTGGTGCCGGTCATCAACGAAAACGACACGGTGGTCAACGACGAAATCAAGTTCGGCGACAACGACACCCTGGGCGCGCTGGTGGCCAACCTGGTGGAGGCCGATGTGCTGGTCATCCTGACCGACCAGAAGGGCCTGTACACCGCCGACCCGCGCAAAAACCCGGCCGCCCAGTTTGTGCATGTGGCGCGCGCGGGCGACCCCAAGTTGGAGGACATGGCCGGTGGCGCCGGTTCGCGCGTGGGCACGGGCGGCATGATCACCAAAATTTTGGCGGCCAAACGCGCCGCCGGTTCCGGTGCCTCCACCGTCATCGCCTGGGGGCGTGAGCCCGATGCGCTGCTGCGCCTGGTGGCGGGCGAACCCATAGGCACCTGCCTGGTGGCCGACACGCCCAAGCAGCAGGCCCGCAAGCAGTGGATGGCCGACCACCTGCAAATGCGCGGCTCGGTTCGTGTGGACGACGGTGCCGTGACCAAGATCGTGGCCGAAGGCAAGAGCTTGCTGCCCACCGGTATGACCGGGGTGGAGGGCGGATTCTCGCGCGGCGACGTGATCGCCATCCGCGACGCCAGCGGCGTGGAAGTGGCGCGTGGCCTGGCCAACTATTCGGCCAGCGAGGCGCGCCTGCTGTGCCGCAAGGCGTCGTCAGATTTCGAAGCCCTGCTGGGCTACAGCGCCGAAGCGGAGATGATCCACCGCGACAACCTGGTGCTGATCAGCCGCGGTTGATGCGGCGGGCGTTCAAGGTTTTTTGCCGTAACGCAAGTCGCGCATCATCTTTTCGGGTTTGCCGTTCGGGCTGGGGCCGTCGCACAGGGCGTTGTAAGCCAGCATCCTGGCGGGCTGGGTGGCTGCACCGAAATTCAGTGGGCGCCACGGGCTTTGTGGTGTGTTGTGCCATTGCTGGCTGTTGGCATTCCAGTAGGCGTAGCTGCGCACCTCGGCGCTGTTGCAGCGCACGCCTTCGTACACTGCGTTCAATGCGCCCTGGCGGCTGCTGGCCACGCGCACGTAGCGCACCACGCCGTCGGTGGCGCCCACACTGACGGTGCCGGGGTCAATGCCGTGACTCAATTCAGAACTGCGCGAAGCGTCGAACGGGACCAATTGGTTCTGGTTGAAAGCAGGGGCCGGTGGCACTTCGCTTTCCTCCCATGGGGTCTCATCAAGGTCTGCGGCGCTCATCGAAAACTGCGACTCACGGCCTCCCGCATTGGCCAGTGTGCAGGAAAACACGATTGCCCAAAGCGTGGTTCGAGGCAGGCGCAAACAGCAAGAAAGAGAAATCATCGGATGTCTTTGCTCAAAGAAACCCCAGGCCTCGGTTGAGCGTGTGCCGGGTGCTGCGGGTCGGGATCGAAGCTGGCGCCGGGGGGCAATTCCATATGCACTGGTACGCTCAGGTGGATGGGGTGGTCCGTGCGCGTGTCGGGCATGGGTGCGGTGTGGTGCTTGGGCCGTGTGTTGCTGCGCAGAAAGCGGTTGCGGTTTTCCGCGCGCGGCAGGTAGCGCGACAGTTCGGTCAGCGCCATTTCGTACACGCCGCGTTTGAATTCCACCACCACGTCCAGTGGCACCCAGTAGTCGTTCCAGCGCCAGGCGTCGAACTCGGGATGGCTGGTGGCACGCAGGTTCAGGTTCCAGTCGCCGCCCATCAGGCGCAACAGGTACCAGATCTGCTTTTGACCTTTGTAATGGCCGCGCGCATCCCGGCGGATGTAACGGTCCGGCACTTCATAGCGCAACCAGTCCCGCGTGCGGGCGACGATGCTCACGTGTTCTGGGCGCAAACCGACTTCCTCGTGCAGCTCGCGGTACATGGCCTGTTCCGGGGTTTCCCCACGGTCTATGCCCCCCTGCGGGAACTGCCAGGAATGGGTGCGGATGCGCTTGCCCCAAAACACCTGGTTCTTCTGGTTGAGCAGAATCAACCCCAAATTTTCAAACTGTCTCGATTATGCATCGTTGGCACGGACTTGAGTAGCGCAGCTCTGGGGGAATTCCCAGGTGTTTTCCAGGTCTCGGGGCCTCGGCGTCGGGCGCCAGAACACCTGTCCCATGAAAGCCTCTCAATTTTTCATTTCCACCCTCAAAGAGGCCCCGGCCGACGCCGAAGTGGTCAGCCACCAGCTGATGACGCGCGCGGGCATGATCAAGAAGCTGGGGGCTGGCA
>CAYQTH010000178.1:0-3031 GCA_964420415.1 uncultured Macromonas sp.
CTGGTCGCCGATCAAGTTCCAGGCCGACATGGGCATCCTGCTGACCTTCATGTTCGTGTGGAACATGGTGGGCGCGCTGGTGCTGATTCCCGCCCTGTCGTTCTACCTGCTGCGTGACGTGGGTGCCAAGAAGCGTGCTGCTGTGGCCTAACGGTCGCTGCACATGCCAACGGCAGTGCCTGGCCCCAAGGGGCCGGGCAGGCCGCAGGGGGTGGCTGCTGCAGGACGAGGGTGAGGGGTGCCCTCGTCGTCCATTTCGGCCAGCACGGTGTGCCAGTCCAACAGCGTGTCTTTGCCCAGCGTCAGGTTCAGCAGCCAGCCTTGGCGGTTGGGCAGTTCATCGAAGCCATCGAACACGAAATTGCCCAGGCTGTAGATGATGGGTTTGCCCTTGTAGGTTTCAGCACCTTGTGTCACGTGCGGGTGGCCACCCACCACCACATCGGCGCCAGCGTCGATCATGGTGCGGGCCAGCTGGCGCTGCCGTTCTGAAGGCTGGGGTTCGTTTTCCCAGCCCCAGTGCATAAACGGGATGATCCAGTCTGCGCCAGCACGGCGCGCGGCACGGATGTCACGTATAACCTGTTCGTCTTCGCTCCAGGCCACACCAGGCCAGTTGGGCCCAGCTTCAAAGCTGCGTGGTTTGAATTCGTTGTAGGCCAGTACAGCCACGCGGATACCGTTTTTTTCAATCCACAGCGGTGCGTGTGCTTGACGTAGGTTGGCGCCTCCGCCAAATGCAAGGATGTTGGCCGTATTCAGGTGTTGCAGCGTTTCGAGGAAGGCTTCCTGGCCGTAGTCGCCGGAATGGTTGTTGGCTACCGACAGCGCTGCAAATTTGCCTTGCAGCACACGGGTCGCACTGGGGAGCGCGCGGAACGTGTAGATTTTGTTGTCCAGTGCTGAGCCAGTGGTGGCAATGGGGCATTCCAGGTTGCCAATGGCGAAGTCGCTTTGTGCCAGTCGCAGGGCAAAGTGTGCCAGCGGGTCACGGCCAGCGGCCACCACCTTACCCGGGCCATCGTCGAGCATGATGTCCCCCACGAAGCTCAAGCGCATTTTGGTGGCCTGGTCGGTGCCAGGAGGGGTGTTTTGCGCCCAACCCCATGAAGACAGGCTGAGCCAACAGGCGGCTGCAAGCACATGCCGTGTGAGGCGCGATGACGCAGCAAGGGCAAGTGGGGAACGGGGGCGGTTCATGCGCAGCCCGTTGTTCATGGTTTGGTGGTGTCGAGCCGTTCGCACCAGTATTGCAACTCACCGTCGCGCAGCGGTTCGTACACCCGGTGCATGCCAGTGAAACCGTGTGGGCGGCGTGTACCGGAAGCCGGGGTTTCAGCCGCCATCCACGTCCCCTGGTGGATGAGGCGCGGGCCATTGTCAGCGTTGGCGTAGACGTACACCTTCACGGCTGCCAGGTCCAGCGGTTCCACCAGGTTGATCGCGCGGAAGATGAAATACGAGCCTTCTGCCTGCACTGGCGCATCCCATTCATTCTTCACCGGGGCAATGGTGAAGGCTTTGGTCTGTCCGCCGTAAGTCATGTGACAGCGGATGGCCTGGGCTTGGGCCGTTCCCCACCCCAGAGCCCATGTCAGGCTGCTCAGGAGAGGCAAGATACGCAGGATGCGCAGGATGGGGTTCGGCATGGCCTGTGGCAGTGAGGAGGGACGGGGTCAGCGGGTGCGGCGCACCCGCTGGAGCTCGTCCAATATTAACCCCATGGCACCCACGGTGATGGCCGCGTCTGCGAGATTGAAGGCCGGGAAGTGCCCGCCAGGAAACAGCGGGGCCAGCCAGCGGAAGTGGAAGTCCAGCATGTCCACCACGTAACCGTGAATCAGACGGTCCAGCACATTGCCCAGGGCGCCGCCCAAGATGCAGCTGAGCGAAAAGGCGAACAGCTTTTGCCCGGGGTGGGCGCGCAGCATCCAGACGATGAACACCGCCGCGCCGATGCCGATCACTGTGAAGAGCCACCGCTGCCAGCCACCGGCTTGTGCCAGGAAGGAAAACGCCGCGCCCGTGTTATGCACCCGCACCAGGTTGAAGAACGAGGTGATGACCATGCCATCGCCATGACGGAACAGGCCCAGGATCAGCACTTTGGTGATCTGGTCCAGCAGCAGCAGGATGAAGGCCAGGCCGAGCCACTTCAGCATGCCTGGGGACGAGGACTTTGCCATCGGGTTCCTTGGGTGGTGAGGGCTTTAGGCCACGTGGCGGGTTTCGCCGGCGCCGTGCAGGTTGCTGGTGCAGCGGCCGCACAGTTCCGGATGGGCCGGGTCATGGCCGACGTCGTCGCGGTAGTGCCAGCAGCGGCCGCATTTGGCGGCGGCGGACGGCGCTACGGCCACCGCCAGTTCTGCGCCCAGTTGCAGCGTCACGGCGGACACGATCAGCACGAACTTCAGGTCGTCACCCAGGCTCAGTAGCAAGGCGTGGTCTTCAGCGCCCACGGTGAGCGTGATGGTGGCCTGCAACGAGGAGCCGACTTGCCCGGCCGCCCGCACTTCTTCGATGGCTTTGTTGACGGCGTTGCGCAGTTCCAGCACGCGCGCCCACTTGGCCAACAGCGCTTCATTGGGCGTTTCCAGCGGCAGGAAGGTGTCGCAGAAGATGCTGGGCTGGGCCGCGCTCTTGCCCACCAGTTCCCACGCTTCTTCGGCGGTGAAGCTGAGGAAGGGCGCCATCCAGCGCAGCATGGCGTGGGTGATCTGGTGCAGCGCGGTCTGGGCGCTGCGGCGTGCCAGGCTCTTGGGCGCGGTGGTGTAGAGGCGGTCCTTCAGCACGTCCAGGTAGAAGGCGCCCAGGTCTTCTGAGCAATAGACCTGCAGCTTGGCCACCACCGGGTGGAATTCGTATTCCTGGTAGTGGGCCAGCACCTCGGCCTGGAACTGGGCGGCGCGGGCCAGCGCGTAGCGGTCCACTTCCAGCATCTGCGCATGCGGCACGGCGTCGGTGGCCGGGTCGAAGTCGCTGATGTTGGCCAGCAGGAAGCGCAAGGTGTTGCGGATGCGGCGGTAGCCGT
>CAYQTH010000178.1:3041-3336 GCA_964420415.1 uncultured Macromonas sp.
TCTGCCGTCAACGATCAAATCGTTGCGCCCGGACAATTCGGCGTCGATGCCGAGGTCACCGGAATAGTCGGTGGAAGCGCACCACAGGCGGATGATTTCCGCGCCCATCTTGGAACTGATGGTTTGCGGCGCCACCACGTTGCCGACCGACTTGCTCATCTTGCGGCCCTGGCCGTCCACGGTGAAGCCGTGCGTCAGCAGCGCCTTGTAGGGCGCGCGGTCGTACATGGCGCAGGCGGTCAGCAGCGAGCTGTGGAACCAGCCGCGGTGCTGGTCGTGGCCTTCCAGGTACAGG
>CAYQTH010000179.1:0-3293 GCA_964420415.1 uncultured Macromonas sp.
TGAAACTGCGGCTGGACCGCGACGACGACTTCATGATCACCGGCAAGCGCCACCCCTTTGCCTACGGCTACACCGTGGGCTTCGACGACAGCGGCCGCCTGCACGGGCTGGAGTTGACCATGCTGGTCAACTGCGGCTTTTCCGCCGACCTGTCCGGCCCGGTGGCCGACCGCGCCGTGTTCCACGCCGACAACGCCTACTTCCTGCAAGACGTGGCCATCCACAGCTACCGCTGCAAGACGCACCTGCAAAGCGCCACCGCGTTCCGCGGTTTCGGCGGCCCGCAGGGCATGATCGCCATAGAAACCATCCTGGGCGACGTGGCTCGCCACCTGCACCTGGACCCGCTGGACGTGCGGCTGCGCAACCTCTACGGCACCCAAAAACGCAACATCACCCACTACCAGATGGCGGTGGAAGACAACATCCTGCACCCGCTCATCACGCAACTGGCCAGCAGCGCACGCTACCGCGAACGCCGCGCGGCCGTGGCCGAGTGGAACGCTGGCAGCCCCGTCCTCAAACGCGGGCTGGCGCTCACCCCCGTTAAATTCGGCATCAGCTTTACCGCCACCTTGTTCAACCAGGCAGGCGCGCTGGTGCATGTGTACACCGACGGCAGCGTGCTGGTGAACCACGGCGGCACCGAAATGGGCCAGGGCCTGCACACCAAGGTCGCACAAATTGTGGCCGACGAGCTGGGCGTGCCCTTCAACCGCGTGCTTATGAGCGCCAGCGACACCGCGCGCGTGCCCAACGCCAGCGCCACCGCTGCCTCCAGCGGCACCGACCTGAACGGCCGCGCCGCCCAGTTCGCCGCGCGCAACGTGCGGCAGAACCTGGCCGCCTTTGTCTGCGGGCTGGACGGTTGCGGCGCGGGCGAAGTGGAATTCCGCCAAGGCAAGGTCATCACCCCGGCAACCACCCGCACCTTCGACGCCGTGGTGGCCCAGGCCTACGCCAACCGCATCCAGCTGTGGAGCGACGGTTTCTACCGCACGCCCAAAATCCACTACGACAAATCCACACTCACCGGGCGGCCGTTCTACTACTTCGCCTACGGTGCCGCCTGCACCGAAGTCGCCATCGACACATTGACCGGCGAAAGCCGCGTGCTGGCGGTGGACATCCTGCACGACGTGGGCCACAGCATCAACCCAGCCATCGACCTGGGACAGATCGAAGGCGGCTTCGTGCAAGGCATGGGCTGGCTGACCAGCGAGGAACTGGTGTGGAATACCAACGGCCAACTCGCCACCCATGCGCCCAGCACCTACAAAATCCCCACCGCTGGGGACGTGCCCGCCCGCCTGAAAGTGGACTTCTGGCCCGAGCCCAACCACGAAGACAACGTGTTTGGCAGCAAAGCCGTGGGCGAGCCGCCGTTCATGCTGGCCATCAGCGTATGGGAAGCTTTACGCGACGCGGTGGCACAGGCCGGGGGACGCGCCCAGGGGCTGCACGCCCCGGCCACCCCGGAGCGGCTGCTGCGGGCGCTGAGCAACACCTCGTCATAGTCCCAAACACCAAATAAACAAAGATCGGAATGGCGACCTGTTTACCGGCGCTGGGGGTACGGGGGTGGATGAACCGAACCCGCCCCCACTGGTCTAGCTGGATGAGGGACAGGTTTTCGAGTTCTGATCAGAACGGCAGCACGGTCTTGTCGCGGGTGATGGTCAACGGCCGCATGTAGGAAGGATCGGTCTTGTCGCGCTTGGGCTCACCTGTTGCCGCGTAAGCGTCCAGGTTCTCTTGCGGAATGAACACATCGTTCAAAGCGCCATTCCATTCAATCACGCACTTGCGGGCGGCAATGGCCCATTTGCCATTGCGCTTCTCGAAACGGTCCAGGTAACGGCCACCGCTGAGCGAAAGCTCCGGCCCCATGGTGTTTTTACCCGAGAAAATCCAATAAGTCTCGGTGTGCGCTGTGTTGCCATCCAGTTCGCAGCGGTGGTTCAACACGTAATGCTTGTGGCTGTTCTGGTACTTGGTGTGGTAGGCAAACGCCCAGTCAATGAACTCATCCACCGTGCCCACGAACGCGCCATGGTCATCCATGGCATCGGGGTGGTACACCCCTTTGACCATCTCCCGGTCAAAGCGGTCCACCCCGCTGCAGTAACGCACAATGCAATCGTAAATTTGCTGCCGGTCCACCAATGCCTGCAATTCAGGGGGGAAAGAGGAATCTGCCATGTGTGTCTCCTGTTGTTTACTGGTTGGCTATGTATCGAGGAATCCCTAGTTTGCACGAATGTATCACCACTCTAGAATGGCCCGCTTCGAGTGACGGACCCTCCGACTGGCTGACACACAGGCTTTCAGGCCACAACCTCACATCATGATCAACACGACCGTCGCGACTACAGCACGAGCACGCATACGACCGGGCCGCCTGTCGGCGGAAGACACCCTGCTGCGCAACCAGCGCATCCTGCGCGTTGCTCGCGCCTTGTTTGTGCAACATGGCTTGCGTGGCACCACGTTCGATGAAATCGCACGTCAGGCGCACGTCACCAAGCGCACGTTGTACCTCCAATTCAAGAACAAGGAAAACCTGTTTTCACAGGTACTGATGAACAGTGTTCAAGAGACCAATGACAGCATCCAATTGCTGATTCCTGAAGGCACCGATCTGCTCTCGGCGGTGGCATCCTTGGCCGAACAGTTCTACACGGCCATGGACCGCCCAGACGCACTCATCCTGTACCAAATAGTTGTTGGCGAAAGCCGCCATTTGGACATTGACCTGGCCAAGCCAGGCACGGAACAGGGCGCCAAAAGTGCCATGGCCATTGCCATGCGGCATTTTCAAAGTGTCGAGGCACAAGGCAAGGTCACTTTCCTCAACCTGCCGCTCTTCGCCGAACTGTTCCTGCAAATGGTTTTGGCACCGGTGTTTTACCGCTGGGTGCTGGGCAGCAAGTTCAACACCATTGACACAGTGGACAACCAACCCCGCATGCTGGAACTGTTCCTGAAGGCCACCGCAGACCTCTACCAGCTGCCGTAAGCACAAAACAAAAACCGGAGGCACTGGGGTATACCCTTAAAACAACATATAGGGAATACCCCTGGAAATATGTCTCCAACACCGTTCAATAATATGAACCGTCACCGTTTCATATTATTGAACGGTGTCGTACAAGAACGGCCCGCAGCCATGCGGTGCCGCATTCGGTCCATCCAGGTATGTCGCCCCTGCGGGAGGCGCGAACTTGCGATTTTGTTGGAGACAAGATGAAGGCAAAGCAGCAACACCTGCGCACAGCAGCGCAAGGGTTCAA
>CAYQTH010000180.1:0-3120 GCA_964420415.1 uncultured Macromonas sp.
ACCGATCTTCCAGGCGTAAACAAAACCCACCAGCAGATCGAAAATGAACCAGACGCCGACCCAGAATCCCGTGGAACCGATGTCCGTCAAGGCCACAGCCCAGGGCACCAGAAAGGTGATTTCGAGATCAAACAAAATAAAAAGAATGGCAATGAGGTAGTAGCGCACATCGAATTTCATGCGCGCATCTTCAAAGGCCTCAAAACCACACTCGTAGGGGGAATTTTTGGCTGCATCCGGGCGGTTCGGGCCCAGCACATAACCCAAGGCCTGGGGCAACACCCCGACCGCCAAACCCACCAAAATAAACAAGAGTACGGGGAAGTATTGCTCAAGGTTCATCTGGTCGTCCTGCAGGCAGACAGCACGGGGGCGCTGTTTGAATTGGTGCCGACGGCGAGACTCGAACTCGCACAGCTTTCGCCACTACCCCCTCAAGATAGCGTGTCTACCAATTTCACCACGTCGGCTTGAAACTATGGGTTGGCACGCTTCAGTGCGTTTGTCGTACCCATCAATCCTATGATTCTACCCTGAAAAGGAGGGTATTTTCAGGCTGGTGGGCCGACAAAATCGTCGGCCCGCTGAACGCGAGGCATGCTTACTGACCAGGAATTTGGGCCGCGCCTGTGGCGGGCTTGCTTTCGACAGGCGCGGCGGGCGCTGCTGCCGGGATCGCATCCGGTTGCACAGATTCCAGCACGCTGCCCGTGCTGACGGGGCGCTGGTGCCCCAGGTAAGCCAGCGCCAAGGTGCTGGCCAGGAACAAGGTTGCCAAGACCGCAGTGCTGCGGGACAGAAAATTGGCACCACCAGTGGCACCAAACAGACTGGCGGATGCACCACCGCCAAAAGCGGCTCCCGCATCAGCCCCCTTGCCGTGCTGCATCAGGATCAGACCGATCATGACCAGCGCCGAAAGCATTTGCACGGCAAGCAACAGGTTCATCAAAACGCTCATATTCACTCCGTTGGTTATGGGCTTCAAGCCTCAGCAGGACAGGAAGCAATGATTTGCAAAAAGTCACTGGCCTGCAGCGAGGCGCCGCCGACCAGAGCACCATCGATGTCGGCCTGGGCCAGCAACGCGGTGGCATTGGCTGGATTGACGCTACCGCCATAGAGAAGGTGGACCCGTTCGGCATGCTGGGTGGCGGCCTTCAGCTGAGCTCGGAGCACCGCATGCACCGCATGCGCTTGTTCTGGCGTGGCATTCTGGCCCGTACCGATGGCCCAGACCGGCTCGTAAGCCACCACGATTTCACTGATGCAATGCCCCACCACGTGGATGACCGCTGCCAGTTGACGCCGCACCACGGCTTCGGTGCAACCCGTCTCGCGCTGGGCCAGAGATTCACCCACACAAACGATGGGCGTGATACCAGCTGCCAGCGCGCGCTGCGCTTTCACGGCCACCTGTTCATCACTCTCGTGGTGGTACTGGCGGCGTTCGGAATGCCCCACCAGCACATAGCGGCAGGCAAAGTCATGCAGCATGCTGGCCGACACTTCACCCGTGAATGCACCCGATTCGTGCGTGGACACATCCTGAGCACCCCACTGCAAAGGGCTGCCCTGCAGGGCAGCCTGCGCCTGGGCCAGGTAAGGCGAAGGAACGCAAATGGCCACTTCCCTGCCCTGCTCCGTGATGCAACCGTCGCGCAACGCCGCCAGCAAAGCCCCGTTCGAGGCCAGGCTGCCGTTCATTTTCCAGTTGCCGACTATCAGCTTGCGTTTCATGTTCTTCTTTCTGACTGAACCCGCCGGGTTCAAGCCTGCCAATCGAGCACGATTTTGCCGATGTGCTGGTTGGACTCCATCAAGGCGTGCGCAGCAGCGGCCTGCGAGGCTGGAAATACCTGGTGAATCACCGATCGCACCACGCCAGACTCGATCAAGGGCCAGACCCGTTCTTTCAAACTGACGGCGATGGCAGCCTTGATGGCCACCGGACGCGGACGCAGCGTGGACCCCGTGATGGTCAAGCGCCGCATCATCAGTTTGGCCGCGTTGATCTGGGCTTTGCTCCCGCCTTGCACGGCGATGATGACCAGTCGGCCATCTTCGGCCAGGCAATCCAGTTCACGCGGGAGGTAATCCCCCGCCACCATGTCGAGGATGACGTCCACGCCACGGCGGCGCGTGAATTCGGCCACGGCTTGCACGAAATCTTGCTCGCGGTAGTTGCAAACCGCATCTGCACCCAGACGCAGGCAAGCCTGCGCTTTGGCTTCGTTGCCCACGGTGGTGATGACGCGCGCGCCCATGGCCTTGGCCAGCTGAATGGCCGTGACGCCAATGCCACTGCTGCCGCCCTGCACCAGCAAGGTTTCACCGGCCTGTAAGCCACCGCGGTCGAACACATTGCTCCACACGGTGAAACAGGTTTCCGGCAAGCTGGCCGCTTCCAGGTCGGTCAAGCCTTGCGGCACAGGCAGGCACTGACCCACGGGCGCAACACAAAACTCGGCATAACCGCCGCCATGCACCAGCGCGCAGACACGGTCACCTGCACGAAAACCGGCCTGGGCCAGCGCAGCGGCGTCACCGGACTCGATGACACCAGCCACTTCCAGGCCGGGCAAGGGCGATGCGCCGGGCGGGGCCGGATACAGGCCTGCGCGCTGCAAGGCGTCTGGCCGGTTCACCCCCGAAGCGGTGACGCGGATCAGCACCTCGCCCACCCCCGGCTGAGGTCGTTCCACCTCAACCAGTTGCAGCACTTCCGGACCACCAGGCGCGGTGATCGCGACGGCACGCATGAGTTCAGCCATCAACCGCCTCGATCACTGCTGTTGTTGCTGAGCAGCGGGCTCTTCGCGGTCGATCAGCGCCTTCATGGACAGCTTGATGCGGCCCTTTTCGTCGGTTTCCAGCACCTTGACCTTGACGATCTGGCCTTCCTTCAGGAAGTCGGTGACCTTTTCGACGCGTTGGTGGGCGATCTGGCTGATGTGCAGCAGACCGTCCTTGCCGGGCAGCAGGTTGATGAGGGCGCCGAAGTCCAGAATCTTGGTAACCGGACCTTCGTAGACCTTGCCGATTTCAACTTCGGCGGTGATCTGCTCGATGCGGCGCTTGGCCTCGTCGGCTTTGGCCGATTCGGTGGCGGCGATGGTG
>CAYQTH010000181.1:0-3052 GCA_964420415.1 uncultured Macromonas sp.
AAGAAACGCATGAAGCAGATTGGGTCGGTGGAAGTGCCGCAGGAGGCCTTCCTGGCCATTCTGCAGGTGGAGGAATGATGAAAGAACAAACCATGAGCGCCGTCACTGGTGTGGTGCTGGCGGCTTTTGCCGCCTATGGTCTGGCCTGGTACGGTGGCATGGTGCAAGGCAATTTCGCGCTGGTTCTGCTGCTGGCGGTGTGTGTCACGGGTTTGTACTGGTTGGCGGAACGTTTCGTTTTTCTGCCGCGCCGTCGCCAAGCCGCTGAGCATCTGGTAGTGCAGCACGCGCAGCGCCAGGCCGAACTGGAGCGCCAGGGGATCAAGGGTGACAACGTGGACATGGCCGCTGCACGCGACCAACTGCTGCGCCAACCCTGGTGGCTGGACTGGACGGCGGGGTTGTTCCCGGTGATCCTGGTGGTGTTCCTGCTGCGGTCCTTTTTGTTCGAACCGTTCAAAATCCCATCGGGCTCCATGATCCCGACGCTGCGCATCGGTGACCTGATCCTGGTCAACAAATTCCACTACGGTATTCGATTGCCGGTGCTCAACACCAAGATCATCCCGAACCATGAACCGCAGCGCGGCGATGTGATGGTGTTCCGCTACCCGCCCCAGCCCAGCCTGGACTACATCAAGCGCGTGGTGGGCGTGCCGGGCGACGAGGTGGCCTACCTGAACAAGCAACTCAGCATCAATGGTCAGCTGATCGAAAAATCCGCTTTGCCCGAGTTCTATGACCCAGATGCCCTGCGCTACACGCGTCAATTTGCCGAAACCCTCAACGGCAAGCACTACAACACGCTGAACGACGACACCCGTCCGGCTTTCATTCCCGGCGTGGCGAATTTTGCGGCCAAGGACCAATGCCGCTACAGTCTGGAAGGGGTGGTGTGCAAGGTGCCCGCCGGTCACTATTTCGTGATGGGCGACAACCGCGACAATTCCCTGGATTCGCGTTATTGGGGTTTTGTGCCTGAAACCAATATCGTGGGCAAGGCCTTCTTTGTCTGGATGAATTTCGGTGATTTCAAGCGTATTGGCGCTTTTGAATGACCGTGCGCGGCCCAGCTTTGATTAAGATGTGCGGACATTCGAAACTCACGGAGCGGCAGACATGAAACGCACACAACAGGGATTCAGTTTTATCGGTTTCTTGTTCCTCGGCATTGTGGTCGCGTTGGTGGTGGTGGTGGCGGCACAGGTGGCCCCCACCGTCATCGAGTACCAATCCATTTTGAAAGCGGCCCAGCGCGCGGTGGACAACAACACCAGCGTGATTGACATCCGCAAGGCGTTCGACAAATCGGCCTCGGCAGACTATTTCACCGCCATCAAGGGCAGCGACCTGGAAATCAGCAAAGAAAACGACAAGATTTTTGTCGAATTCGCCTACGACAAGGAAATCCATCTGGTCGGTCCGGCCTACCTGGTGATGAAGTACAAAGGCCGGACCCAATGATGGAATGTTGCTGATTTGAATGCCGATTTGCTGGCGCTGCAAGAGCGCCTGGGCCACCGTTTTGCCGATGCGCAGTTGCTCGAACGTGCCCTGACCCACAGAAGTTTTTCTTCCGACCATTACGAGCGCCTTGAATTCCTGGGCGATTCCGTTCTCAGTCTCGCTGTGTCGGGTCTGCTGTACGAACGCCTGAGCAAGCAGCCGGAAGGCGATTTGTCGCGCATACGGGCCAATCTGGTCAAGCAGGATTCGCTGTTCGCCCTGGCCGGCAAACTGGGTTTGCCACGGCTGCTGCGGCTGGGCGAAGGCGAACTGCGCTCAGGCGGGCAGAACCGCCCGTCCATCCTGGCCGATGTGCTGGAAGCGCTGATTGGCGCGGTGTACCTGGATGCCGGGTTCGATACAGCGAATGCGATGGTGTGCCGCCTGTTCGACGGCGTGGACTTGAGCCCTGGCCAGAGCGTGCAGGGCAAGGATGCCAAAACAACCTTGCAGGAGTGGCTGCAGGGCCGCAAAATGAAGCTGCCCGTGTACCGGGTGGTGGGCACCCGCGGCGAAGCGCACCGCCAGGTGTTCGAAGTGGAATGCGAAATCCAGGAAACCGGGCGCCGTGACCGTGGCACAGGGCCATCTCGCCGCGCCGCCGAACAGGCCGCCGCCGCTGCCATGTTGCAGCATCTGAACACGTCCAAGCCATGACCCAAAGCAACGAAACCGCCCCGTCCGGGCCGCAAGACGAACTGGAAGCCATGCTGGCGCGCGCCCTGCGCAAACCCGGCGTGGCAGAGTCCTCCGAGCCCGCTGAGGCCGCCAGCGAACCTGAGGCGTCGAGCGGGCCCCAGCGCTGTGGCTTCGTCGCCATTGTGGGCAAGCCCAATGTGGGCAAGTCCACCTTGCTGAACGCACTGGTGGGGCAAAAGGTCAGCATCACGTCGAGCAAGGCGCAAACCACGCGCCACCGCATCACTGGCCTGCGTACCGTGGGCGCCACCCAGTTCGTGTTCGTGGACACACCGGGCTTCCAGACGCGTCACGGCAACGCGCTCAACCGCTCGTTGAATAAAACGGTGCTGGGTGCGGTGGCCGACGTGGACGTGATCGTGTTCGTGGTAGAGGCGGGTAACTTCAACCTGGCTGACGCCAAGGTGCTGTCGCTGCTGCCGAAAAACATCCCGGTCATTTTGCTGGCCAACAAGCTGGACATGGTGCACCGACGTGCCGAGCTGGCGCCCTGGTTGCGCAGCATGCAGGAACGCCACCCCTTTGCCGAATTCGTGCCCATGTCGGCCAAGAACGCGAAGGACGTGCAGCGCTTCTATGGCATTGTCGAAAAGTACCTGCCGGAACAGCCCTGGATGTACGACGCCGACGAACTGACCGACCGCAGCGAACGCTTCATGGCGGCCGAAATGGTGCGCGAAAAGCTGTTCCGCCTGACCGGCGATGAATTGCCTTACACCTCCACCGTCATCATCGACAAGTTCGAGGAGGAGGGCAAGCTGCGCCGCATTGCCGCCACCATCGTGGTCGAACGTGATGGCCACAAGGGCATGGTGATTGGCGAAAAGGGTGAAAAACTCAAACGCAT
>CAYQTH010000182.1:0-3041 GCA_964420415.1 uncultured Macromonas sp.
TTCACACATGCCTAACCGCTCCAGGATGGTGTGTCCGGTGCGTTCCTGCCAGGCCTTGAAGGTTTCGATCAGCAAGGGGGCCGAGCCGGAGATGAACAGCCGCATGTGGCGACAGGTCTCCCGCGTCAGCGAGGGCTCGGCCAGCATGCGCACATAGAGCGTGGGCACGCCCATGAACACTGTGGCGCGCGGCAACAGGCCGATCACGGTCTTGGGGTCGAACTTGGCGCACCAGAGCATAGGGCTGCCATTGAGCAGGGCCGCATGAACAGCCACGAACAGGCCGTGCACATGGAAGATGGGCAGCGCGTGGATCAGCACGTCCCCGGCCTGCCAGCCCCAGTAGTCCTTGAGCATGACGGCGTTCGACAGCAGGTTCCCGTGCGTCAGCATAGCGCCCTTGCTGCGGCCCGTGGTGCCGCTGGTGTAGAGAATCGCAGCCAGGTCTTCGGCGCGTTTCAACGCAGGCTCGTTGACATCGCTGCAATGCGCCGCACGATCCAACAGAGAGCCGGTGCGGTCGTCGTCCAGGGTGAACACGTGCTGGGTGCCTGCCCGGAAAGCGATTTTGCTGACCCAGCCAAAGTGGGCGCTGGTGCAAACCACCACAGCGGGTTCAGCGTCGCCAATGAAGTATTCGATTTCGGCTTTCTGGTAGGCGGTGTTGAGTGGCAAAAATACCAGACCAGCGCGCAAGGTGGCCAAATACAGCACCATGGCTTCGACCGACTTTTCCACCTGCACCGCCACGCGCGCACCTGTCGGCACCTGCAGCGACAGCAACAAATTGGCCACCATCGCGCTGGCACGATCCAGATCGCGCCAGGAATACACCAGGCCGTTGTCGGTTTCCACCGCCAGGACATCGAAGCTCTTCGGGAAAGCCGCACGCAGAGCGGCAAAAAGGTTTTCGTTCTTCATTGGAATACCACCCACAACCCATGCTGGATTTGACCGCCAGTGTCAGGCCGCCCGCGAACGCGAACGGGCCCACCACCACAGTCCGACCCCGGCCAACACCATGGGCAGACTGAGCCACTGCCCCATACTCAGCCCAAAACCGAGCAATCCCAGATGGGCGTCGGGCTCGCGGAAATACTCGGCAATAAACCGCAAGCTGCCATAGCCCGCCAGGAATGCGCCGGACACCTCGCCCAGCCGACGTGGACGACGTGCATATAGCCACAGCAACACCAGCAGAAGCAGCCCTTCCAGCAGGAACTGGTAAAGCTGCGAGGGATGGCGTGGCAGGTCACCCGCGCCACGGAACACCATTCCCCAAGGCAGCGACGGATCGGCGGCCCGGCCCCACAGTTCGCCATTGATGAAATTGCCCAGACGCCCTGCCGCCAAGCCCGCAGGCACGCACGGTGCAATGAAATCCATGACCTGCAGCCAGGGCCGCTGGCGTGTGTGGGCAAACCAGGCCATGGCCACCAGCACCCCGAGCAGGCCGCCATGAAAACTCATGCCGCCTTGCCAGACGGCAAAAATCTCCAGCGGGTGAGACAGGAAGTGCAGCGGCTGGTAAAACAGCACATAACCCAGGCGCCCGCCCAGAATCACCCCCAGCACACCGTAAAACAGCAGGTCTTCAATGTCGCGCGGCTGCCAGCCTCCAGGCCCTTGCAGCGAGGCGTAGGGCTCGTGCCGCAAGCGCCAGCGGGCTAGCAACAGAAAAAGGCCAAATGCCAGCAGGTACATCAGCCCGTACCAGTGGATGGCCAGCGGCCCCACCTGCAGGGCCACAGGATCAATGTGCGGATGGATCAGCATGGCTCCGATTGTGCCAGCGCCCAGACCCAACCCGCCCCGCTCACTTGCGCTTGATGGTGGGAACACCGATCCGCTTGCGCGATTTATCGATGCGCTCCTGCTTGCGCCGCTCTTCTTTTTCAAGCACCTTGCGCCTGGTATAGCCCGTGACATCGGCCAACCACCACCACAGCGCCGTCAGCGGAAAAGGCAGCAACACCCACCACCAGTCCCAATCGGCAACCGGCCCCACCTGAAAATACTTCAGCGCCAGCAAAACGATGCCTAACAACAACAAATACATGCACCTCTCCTGTTACTTTCGCAGTATCGGATGCAACAAGCGGTAATGGCAAGCTGCAAATGGATTCAGCCTTATTAGAATGCTGTTTACGGTCCCTTTTACCATTTTCACCCAAGGAAGACACCATGAAACGCGCACTTCTGATTCTGGCTGCCAGCACTGTGGTCGCCCTTCCCGCCATGGCAGATGAAGCCCTGGCAAAGTCGAAGAACTGTATGGCTTGCCATGCCGTGGACAAGAAACTGGTGGGCCCGGCCTACAAAGATGTAGCCAAAAAGTACGCCGGCGACAAAGCGGCGGCCGACAAGCTGGCCCAAAAAGTGATGAAGGGCGGCTCTGGCGTTTGGGGGGCCATTCCTATGCCCGCCAACCCGCAAGTGAACGAAGCCGAGGCCAAGAAGCTGACCAGCTGGATCCTGGGCCTGAAGTAACCGCCTGGTCTGATCAGTGAAAAAGCCGCTCTTGTGAAGCGGCTTTTTTGTGCCTTACCCCGGTGTGAGGGGCAGGGAAACGGGGACTGGGTGTTCAGTTGGTCTTGGCCAACTGTTCCAGGATGTGCGGGTTTTCCAGCGTGGAGGTGTCCTGCGTCACGGCCTCGCCCTTGGCGAGCGAGCGCAGCAGGCGGCGCATGATCTTGCCGGAACGGGTCTTGGGCAGGTTCTCACCGAAGCGGATTTCCTTGGGTTTGGCAATCGGGCCGATTTCGTGGCCGACCCAGTTGCGCAGTTCGTTGGCCAAGGCCTTGGCTTCGTCGCCCGTGGGCACCGGGCGCTTGAGCACCACGAAGGCCACGATGGCTTCGCCGGTCAGGTCATCCGGGCGACCGACCACAGCGGCTTCGGCCACCAGATCGGTTTTGGCCACCAGAGCCGATTCAATTTCCATGGTGCCCATGCGGTGGCCGGACACGTTCAGCACGTCGTCGATGCGACCGGTGATGCGGAAGTAGCCGCGGTCGGCGCTGCGCACGGCGCCGTCGCCG
>CAYQTH010000183.1:0-985 GCA_964420415.1 uncultured Macromonas sp.
TCGCTAGCGCCTTTTCCAGGCGGCCCCGGAAGTCGGGCACCAGCACTTCGATTTGCGTGTTGGGTGACAAGGCGCGGGTTTGTTCAATGCAGGCCGCAAAGTGGCCGGCGCCGCCGTCGCGCAGGTCGTCGCGGTCCACGCTGGTGATGACCACGTATTTCAGCTTCAAGTCGGCAATCGTCTTGGCCAGGTTGCCAGGTTCGGCGGCATCAAGCGGGTCAGGGCGCCCGTGGCCCACATCGCAGAAAGGACAGCGGCGGGTGCACTTGTCGCCCATGATCATGAAAGTAGCGGTGCCTTTGCCAAAGCATTCGCCGATGTTCGGGCACGAGGCCTCTTCGCACACTGTCACCAGCTTGTTCTGGCGCAGCACGTCCTTGATTTCGTAGAAGCGCGTGGTGGGCGAGCCTGCCCTGACGCGGATCCACTCCGGCTTGCGCAGCACTTCTTCCGCGGGGACCACCTTGATGGGGATGCGGGCCGTTTTGGCCTGGCTTTTCTGTTTCGCGCTGGGGTTGTAGTTGGCCGCGTCAACAGCTTCGTGAACGGTGGGTTGGGAGGACATGTTTGGCTTCCGGCAGGGAGGGGGCTCAGGGCGGCAGCAAGGCCAGGAGCTGTTGGCTCAGGACTTGGGCCACGGCGTTGGGCGTGGTGTGGACCCCGATTGTAGAAAAATCCACCGTTTGCAAACCCGCATAGCCACAAGGGTTGATGCGGGAATAGGGTTCCAGGTCCATGGCAACGTTCAGTGCCAGGCCGTGGTAGGTGCAGTGGCGTTGCACTTTGATGCCCAGGGCGCTGATCTTGCCCAGCCCGGCAAACGGATCATGCGGGGATGCCGGGCCACTGAAGGTCGCGTGGGCGAACGGGTCGGCCAGCCGCACGTAAATGCCGGGTGCGCCGGGAACCCTAAAACCAGTCACATGCCAGTGCGCCAGGGTCCGGATCACCGCTTCTTCCAGGCGGTAGACGTATTCCTTGACGA
>CAYQTH010000183.1:995-2982 GCA_964420415.1 uncultured Macromonas sp.
TACCCGGCGCGCTGCAAATCCATCAACGGGTAAGCGAGCACTTGGCCTGGGCCGTGGTAGGTGACTTGGCCGCCCCGGTTGGTGGCCACCACAGGGATGGCGCCTGGGTTCAGCACATGATCGGCTTTGCCTGCCAGCCCCTGTGTGTACACCGGGTCGTGCTCGCAGAGCCAAAGCTCGTCGGGGGTGTCGGGGGTGCGGCCCGCGGTGAAGTCCTGCATGGCCGCGTAGGTGGGCTCGTAGGCCACGCGGCCCAGGGTGCGCACTGCAAATGGAGCTGGGGTCACAGCACCACTTTCACCATCGGGTGGGTGCTCAGGGTGCGGTAAAGTTCATCCAGTTGTTCCCGGCTGGTGACGTGCACGGTGATGGTCAGGCCCAGGTAATTGCCGCCGCGGCTGGGGCGGTGTTCCATGGTCGCCGGGTCAAAAGCGGGGTCGAATTGCGTGGCCACGTGCGCGATGGCGGTCGCGAAACCCTCTGCATGGACGCCCATGACCTTGATGGGAAAGTCGCAAGGGTATTCAATCAGAGACTGCTCGGGAGGGATAGGCGGCGTGTGGTCCATGGTGTGAAGGTGGTGGCCCAGGTATAACCTGCCATTATCCCCAGCTGGCTGAACCGCTCCAAGATGGGGCGCGATGCACCGTGGGCATGCAGTGTTGTGGGGGGGCTTGACTATTTTCTGGGGTTTCTACGTATAATCAGCGGCTTTGCCAAACATTTCGGGTTGGCGTGGTGCGTGTCTGTGTGTAAAGTTAGGGTTAAACAATGACCAAGTCTTTGGCTTCAGCCCCAGTTCAGCGCACAGAGCCCATGCTGTCGACCAGTGGTGGCTGGGCAGAAGATGAGGCGCAAGCCGAAGAATTCAAGCCTTTGACGCGTGAGGAAGCGCGTGAATGGCGAACACGTCAACCCGGTTGCCCGGTTTGGCGTGTGGTGGGGTGGCAAGTGGCATTGACGGTGTTGGCTGCTGTGCTGGGCGGGGTGTTTACCCAGCGTCTGGAAGTGGTGGCTTCGGTGGTGTACGGCGGTTTGTGCGCTGTATTGCCCACGGCGTTGATGGCCTATGGAATCACATCCAGTGCCTTGGCTAAGGCGTTGGTCAAAGTGTTTCCGGGTGTGGCCAAGGTGTCGCTTGTCGGTGTGTTATTTTGGGAAGGAATCAAGGTATTGCTGACGCTGATCATGCTGTGGTCGGCGCCGCACTTGATTTCGGGTCTGAGCTGGCTGGCCCTGGTGGCTGGGCTGGTGGTGGCTCTCAAGGCGTATTGGCTGGAATGGTGGATGCATTCCCGGCGTGCGATTTGAAGCTGAGTTTTGACGACTATTGATTGGCTGCATTGGACTATGGCAACTGAAGGCATGGGCCCCACACCGGGCGAATACATCAAGCACCACTTGACCCACCTGACCAACACAGGTCACAAGCAGTCCAGCATTGTGGATTTCTCGGTGATCAACCTGGATTCGGTGGTCGTCGCGTCGGTCTTGGGTCTGTTGTCCGTCTTTGTGTTGTGGCTGGCTGCGCGCAAGGCCACAGCGGGTGTGCCGGGGCGCTTCCAGGCCGCTGTAGAGTTGCTGGTGGAAATGGTCGAGAACCAGGCCAAGGGCGTGATTCACAATGCTCAGAGCCGCAAACTGGTGGCCCCCTTGGCCCTCACCGTGTTTGTGTGGATTTTTGCCATGAACTTCATGGACATGCTGCCGCTGGATCTGTTGCCCAAGTTGTGGGAGGGCTACTATGCCGCCACCGGCCACGACCCGCACCACGCCTACTTGCGCGTCGTGCCTACCGCCGATCTGTCGACCACGCTGGGGCTGTCGACCTCGGTGCTGTTGTTGTGCCTGTTCTACAACGTGAAGATCAAAGGGATCGGTGGCTGGGCCCATGAACTGGTGTGTGCGCCGTTCGGTACCAGCAAGAACCCGGTGTGGGCTGTGCTGCTGGGCGTGGTCAACTTCCTGATGCAAATGATCGAGTTCG
>CAYQTH010000184.1:0-2954 GCA_964420415.1 uncultured Macromonas sp.
GTGCAGTACGCGCATGCGCGCATTTGCTCCGTGCTGGCGGCCTGGGGTGGCGATAAAGCCACCCTGAAGGACATGGACTTGTCCATGTTGGACGGCCCGCAAGCGCAAACCCTGATGCTGCTGCTGGCGCAGTACCCCGCCATGCTGAGCGCCGCCGCCGAAAGCTTCGCCCCGCACGACGTGACCTTCTACCTGCGCGAACTGGCCGCGGCCTACCACAGCTACTACGATGCCGAGCGCATCCTGGTCGACGACGAAAAGCTCAAGCTGGCCCGGCTGGCCCTGGTCGCCGCCACCGCCCAGGTGTTGCACAATGGCCTGGCCGTGCTCGGTGTGAGCGCGCCGCAAAAGATGTGATGGCCATGAAACAACAAGGCGGAACCCTGCTCGGATTCATCGTCGGCCTGCTGGTCGGTTTGGCAGCGGCCCTGGCCGTGGCCGTGTACGTCACCAAAGTGCCCATCCCGCTGGTGGACCGGGGCGTGACCACCGACCGTGGCAACGAAGCCATCGAAAGCGAGCGCAACAAAACCTGGAACCCGAACGCTGGGCTGTCCAGCAAGCCCGCGCCCGCTCCGGCCGCAGAGCCCCCTCCTGCCGCGGTGACGGCCGCGCCGGTTCCTGCCGAGCCACCTGCGGTTACAGCAGACCCTCTGGGCGAGCTCATCCAGAGCCAGACCCAAAGCCCGGCCCAGGTCACCCCCGTGGAAGCAGCACCGCCGCCTGACCCGTTCCTTTACTTCGTGCAAGCGGGCGCGTTCCGCAGTGCCAGCGAAGCCGAAGCGCAACGCGCCCGCCTGGGCATGCTGGGCCTCGAAGCCAAAGTCAGTGAACGCGAACAAGCCGGACGCCCGGTGTTTCGCGTGCGCGTCGGCCCGTTCGAGAAAAAAACCGATGCCGAAACCATGCAGGCCCGGCTGGGCAGCCAGAACGTGGAAACGGCGCTGGTGCGTGTGCAACGCTGAGCCAGCGGCCAGACTGGCCGCTGCACAGGAACTTTCTGCCACGCTACTGCCCCAACCCTGGACCGCCCGACCAACCAAGGAGTGAATCCCGATGCAACGACGTGAGTTTTCCCGCACCCTGATCGGCGCCACCGCCACTTGGACCTTGCTGGGCGGCACAACCGCCCAGGCCCAGAATACACCTCGCGAAGGCACCGACTACCAGCGCCTGGCCACCCCGGTGCCGGTGGACGCGCCCACGGGCCAAGTGGAAGTGCTGGAATTTTTCTCTTACACCTGCGGCCACTGCTTCCAGTTTGAACCGGTGCTGAAAGAGTGGATGAAGCAAAAACCCGCCTACGTGGCTTTCCGTCGCGTACCCGTGTTCAGCGAACCATTGCAGCGCACCTACTACGCGCTGGAGGCCATGGGCCAGCTGGACACGGTGCATGAAAAGCTGTTCCAGCTGTTCCACGTGGACCGCGTGCGTCCGCAGGGCAGCCGCCCGGAACACATGGCCGACTGGATTGTTCGCACAGGCGTGGACCGGGCCAAATTCCTGGCGGCCTATCAGTCGTTCGCGGTCAATGGCAAGGTGAAACGGGCCACCCAGCTGCAAGACGGCTACCAAGTTGAAGGCACCCCGGCCATGGGCATTGCAGGGCGCTTTCTGGTGCCCGGCCAAGGCCCACGCACCTTGGTCATTGCCAACGCACTGATCGCCGAAGTACGCAAGGCCTGAGTGAGAGGCCCGGCTGCACACGCCGGGTTTCGCTGGCTACAATCGTTGCCATCACGCAATGATGCAAGTTTCGCGCCTACAGTCACCATGCCCACTTCACCAGCCCTGACCCCATGGCGGCCCCTGCGCCGTCCTCTCCTTGCCTGGGCACTGGGCATGCTGCTGGTGGCACCCGCCCTGGCCGAGCGCGCCGACCGGCTGCAACCCATGAACATCGAGTCCGATGCGTTGCGCTACGACGACGTGCGCCAGCTCAGTGTGTTCACCGGCAATGTGGTCATCACCAAGGGCACCATCGTCATCCGCGGCCAGCAGGTCGAGGTGCAGCAGGACGCCCAAGGCCACCAGTTTGGCACCGTGATGGCGGGGGAAAAACCGGCCTTTTTCCGCCAGAAACGGGACGGGCTGGAAGAATTCATCGAAGGCGAAGCCAAGCGCATCGACTACGACAGCCTGGCCGACACCGTCACCTTCACCGGCGCCGCCGTGCTGCGCCGCTATAAGGGAGCCAAACTCAGTGACCAGACCAGCGGCAGCGTCATTGCTTACGACAACCGCACCGGCGTGTTCACTGTGGACGGTGGCAAGGTCAACCGCACGCCCGAGAACCCTTCGGGCCGGGTTCGCGCCATGCTGACCCCAAATGCCGCAGCTCCCGGCACCCCCTCCACGCCCCAAGGCTCCGCCCCAACACTGCAACCCAGCACCCGCCTGGAGTCGCGCCCGTGACGGCGTCGGCGCCCCCCAGCAGCCGCCTGGATGTGCGCGGCCTGCAAAAAACCTATGGCAAGCGCCAGGTGGTCAAGGACGTATCGCTGGCTGTTCGCAGTGGCGAGGTGGTGGGACTGCTGGGCCCCAACGGTGCAGGTAAAACCACCTCGTTCTACATGATCGTGGGCCTGGTCCGTGCCGACGCGGGCCAGATCGACCTCGATGGCCAGCCCATCGGCAACCTGCCCATCCACCGCCGTGCGCGCATGGGACTGGGCTACTTGCCGCAAGAAGCGTCCATCTTCCGCAAGCTCACGGTCGAGCAAAACATCCGCGCGGTGCTGGAACTGCAAACCGACGCCGCTGGCAAGCCCTTGGCCGAGGCCGACATTGCCCGCCGCCTCGATGCGTTGCTGGAAGACCTGCACGTGGACCACCTGCGCGATGCGCCCGCCCCGGCCCTGTCCGGCGGTGAACGGCGCCGCGTTGAAATTGCCCGCGCCCTGGCCACCAACCCGCGCTTCATCCTGCTCGACGAGCCGTTCGCCGGTATCGAC
>CAYQTH010000185.1:0-2952 GCA_964420415.1 uncultured Macromonas sp.
GAACTCACAGCCATGCCCAGCCCCGCCAGCCAGGGCGGCATCCAGCCCGCCAGGGCCAGCGGCACACACACCGCGTTGTAAACCCCGGCCCAGACCAAATTTTGTCGCACGATGCGCATGGTGGCACGGGATTGTGACAGCGCATCAGCCACATCCGCGAGCCTGCCACCCTGCAGCACCAGATCCGACTGCGATTGCGCCAATGGCAAGGCATGGCCCAGGGCCATGGACGCGTTGGCGCGCGCCAGCACCGGGCCATCGTTGAGGCCATCGCCCACCATCGCCACTTTGTGTCCCTTGGCTTGCAGAGCCAGCAACTCAGCCAGCTTTTGTTCAGGGCTGGCACCGGCCACCACCTGGGTGATGCCCACGGCGCGGGCAATGCGCCAAGCCGCCGCCTCGTGGTCGCCCGAGAGCAGCCAGGTCTGCACACCGCTGGCCTGCAAACGCGCCACGGTGGCGGCGGCATCGGGCCTCAAGGCCTCGTCCATCACGAATGTGGCAACCCAGCCCTGGGCGTCAGTGAGATGGGCGTGGGGTGCCTCCGGCGGCGGCACGCCGTGCGCGGCCAAGTGGGCGCCATCGAGCCCGCAGAATCGGCCCGAACCCAGGCGCAACTCGCTGCCATCGGCGCGTTGGCACAGCAGGCCCTGCCCTGCGATTTCTGTGACGGTGCCCACGGCAGACGTAGCGTCCGGGCGGGCTGCGGCAATGCTGCGCGACACCGGATGCCGGGAGGCACTGGCCAGCGGTGCCGCCCAATCCAGGGCCTGTTCGCGGGTCACCCCCGGGCGGGTGAAAACCGCCGTCAGCTGCGCCTGGTCTTCGGTCAGGGTACCGGTCTTGTCGAACACCACCACATCCACCCCGTCGAGCGCCTCGAAGGCCTGCAGACGGCGCACCAGGATGCCCCTGCGCGCCAGTGCCCCGGCAGATGCCAGCATCGCCGCTGGCGTGGCCAAGGACAGTGCGCAGGGGCAGGTCACGATCAGCACGGCCACCGCGGTGGACAACGCGCGGTGCGAATCCGTGCCCCACCAATACCACGCCGAAAACGCTGCTGCCAGCAACACCAGCAGCAGAAAAGGCGCGGCAATGCGGTCTGCCAGCACCGCCAGGCGCGGCTTTTCGGTGGCCGCTCGCTCCATGAGCGCGACAATTTGCGCAAAACGGGTCCCGGTGCCCACCGCCGTGAGACGAACGCGCACCGGCCCGGCCAGGTTGAAGCTGCCAGCCACCACCGCCTCACCCGCCGTGCGATGCACCGGGCGCGCCTCGCCGGTCAGCAAAGCTTCATCCACACTGGCCGACGCATCAAGCAAGACGCCATCGCCCGGGAAAGCCTGGCCGGCTGGAATCCGCACCACATCGTTCTGTCGCAGGCGGCGCACCGCCACCTGCTCCCAGCGGCCGTCGGGCAGTTCACGTTCGCAGGTTTCAGGCAGGCGGCTGACCAGGGCATCAAGCGCGCCGGCCGTGCGGTCACGTGCCTTGAGCTCCAGGTAACGCCCACCGAGCAGAAAGAACACAAACATGGTCAGCGAGTCAAACCAGACCTCAGAGCCCCAGGGTCCGGTGGGCTCCAGCGTGGCGGCCGTGCTGACAAAAAAAGTGACCAAAATGCCCACCGACACCGGCGTGTCCATGCCCACCCTGCCCTGCTTGAGGTCGCGCCAGGCGCCGCCCAAAAAAGGGCCGCTGGCGAACAGCAGCACCGGCACGCTGACGATCCAACTGCCCCAGTTGAGCAACTGCGCAATATCGGCCGGGATCTCACCAGGCTCGCTGACGTAAGAGGGCCACGCGTACATCATCACCTGCATCATGCAGAAGCCCGCCACAAACAGGCGCCACAGCGCCTTGCGGGTTTCTGCCAGCCGCTGCCCCAGGCTCAATGCCTGCGACAGCGGCAGCACGCGGTAGCCACTGCGTCCCACTGCCTGTGCCAGATCCGACAGGCGGGTTTGTGTGGGGTCCCAGTGCAGGCGCAGGCGGCGGCTGGCCGCATTGACCTCGGCGCGCAACACGCCTGGCTGTGTTTTAAGTGCGGCTTCCACCGTGTCGGCACATGCCGCGCAGTACATGCCCTGCACCACCAACAACGATTCAGCCGCTCCGCTGCGGCTGGTTTCTGGCAGTTCGGTGAAGGTGCGCTGCTCCTCTGGGTCATCGAGCGCGCTGAAGTCGTCGGTCACATCCAGTGGCCCAACGGGCAGCGATGGGCCACCGATGCTGGGAGCACCGTCAGGCAGGGGCTGTTGGGCGCTCGTGCTGGCGGCGTCTGTCATGGGGCGAGAGCTTAATTCAACTGATCCGGTTTTCGCTTGACGTACGTCAACACGCGACCTTTCCATGGTGGTAACCTTCCGTTGGTCCAGGCTCGACCTGCCCTTCCCAACGACAAAGGACACATCCATGTACAAGCGCATTCTGGTGGCCACCGACGGCTCCAAACTTTCGCAAAAAGCGGTCGAGCACGGCCTGGCCCTGGCCGATATCACCGGCGCCGAACTCGTGGCATTGAAGGTGATTCCGCGCTACCCCCAGACCTACTTTGAGGGTGGTGTGGCGCTGGCGGCCACCGAGATCAGCAAGATCGAGACGCAGTGGCAGGAAGAAGCCATGGCCGTGGTCAACGCCGTCAAGGCCGCCGGCCAGAAGCGCGAGATCAAGGTCAAGGCCATCACCTCCAAGTCCGACCTGGTGGCAGAGGCCATCATTGCTGCGGCCAAGCGCAGCAAGTGCGACCTCATCATCATGGCCTCACATGGCCGCAAGGGCATCAAGCGCCTGTTGCTCGGCAGCGAAACCACCCACGTGCTGACGCACTCGCACATTCCTGTTTTGGTGCTCCGTTGACGCAGCAACGCCGGCCTCAGGCCGGCGTGTGGTTCAGGCGAACAGCCCTTTGTGCTGCTCGCGCAGCAGGTTCTTCTGCACCTTGCCCATGGT
>CAYQTH010000186.1:0-2946 GCA_964420415.1 uncultured Macromonas sp.
TGACGATGTCGTTCTGCACCTGAACAAATACAGCAAGCTTCTGTATTTCGTGATCTTTTTGTCATTGCTCACCAACGAACACTGGCGACAAAAATGCCTGCATGCATACACGGTCAGCATGGGGTTCATTCTGCTGTCGTCATATGCCAACATCTGGCTCGATTTGCCCTGGTCGACCACACACAACCAAGGCTGGGGACAGGACCACACCGTGGTGGGCGACTACATCACGCAAAACATCATGATGAGCTTTTTTGCCGTGCTGGCGTTTCACCGCGCCCTGACAGCTGTGACCGGCTGGCAACGCTGCATATGGTGGCTGACAGGCGGCTTGGCAGGCGTCAGCATCATGCATCTGTCGCAAGGGCGCACAGGCTACCTGTTGCTCGGCGTTGCCGTGCTGGTATTTGCCTGGATGAGCAACCGCGGCATGAAACGCTGGTTGGTTCTGGCCAGCATGGCAAGTGTGCTGACACTCATCGGGTTCACTTCAGAAACCGTGCAACAACGGGTTGAACTGGCCATTCACGAAGCCAGCACCAGTGAGCAAATGGAAATCACCAGCATCGGGGGGCGCATCAACTTCTGGAAATACAGCTGGAAAATTGTGCAAGAACGCCCGCTAACGGGTTGGGGAACGGGCAGCTACCACAGCAAATGGTGCGAAACCGTTCAAGAGCCAGGGTGGTGCTCTTTCGGCCACTGGCACCCCCACAACCAATACCTGTTTTTTTGGATGGAGCACGGCATCCTGGGCGCAGGCTTGTTTTTAGGGTTGATGCTCAGTCCACTGTGGGTGGCGCGTGGTCTGCCATGCCGCGAGCAAAGACTGCTGGTTTGCTTTGTGGCCATTTTTGCGGTCAACAGCCTGATCAATGCCTCGTTGTGGAGCTCACGCGAAAACCATTTCTTCATATTCATGCTGGCCTTGCTCTCGGCTCAGACCGCATTTGCCAAAACTCCCCTCAAACGCTCACATACAGGACACAGCCTCCAGGCAGTCAGCCAGCGACGCTGATGCCCCGCGCCTGAACCCGCTGCGCACATAGCGCTGCAAACGCCCCACCATAAAGGCCGTCAGCACATCCGCCAAGGCCACCGCTTGCGGGTGCTGCGCTTCGCGCAAACGCTGCTTCAAGGCCGATTCCAGCTTGTCGAACAGCAGGTTCATGCGTGCTTGCAGGCGTTCATTCTCCTGCACCAGCGCATCGCCCGCCATCACGCGCGCCATGCCAGGGTTTTTCTCAGCGAACTGCAGCACCATGGTCACCATCAGCCGCACCTGCGCCATGGGGTTGGGCTCGCGGTCCGATATCTGCTGCACCAGACCAAACACGCTGCCTTCAATGAAGTCGATCAAGCCCTCGAACATTTGCGCCTTGCTGGCAAAGTGCCGGTAAAGCGCCGCCTCGCTCACGTCCAGCCGGGCCGCCAGCGCAGCGGTGGTGACCTTTTCGCCACCCGGTTGTTGCAACATGTCGGCCAGGGCTTGCAGGATTTGCAACCGGCGTTCGCCCGGCTGGGGGCGGGAACGCTTGGGCCGGGCCACTGGTTCGTTGTTCATCGTCCCCTCTCCCCCCGTTTCAGGGCTGTTCAGTGCGAACGGATCATGGTGCCAAAGGCCTGATCACTCAAAATTTCCAGCAGCATGGCGTGCGGCACCCGTCCGTCGATGATGTGCACCGCGTTCACGCCGCTCTTGGCCGCGTCCAGCGCACCTGCAATTTTCGGAATCATCCCGCCGCTGATGGTGCCATCGGCCACCAGTTCGTCTATGCGGCGCATGGTCAGTTCTGGCAACAGTTTGCCTTCCTTGTCCAGCACGCCGGGAATGTTGGTCAGCATCAGCAGCTTTTCGGCCTGCAACACGGTGGCCAGCTTGGCGGCCACCACGTCGGCGTTGATGTTGTAGCTCTCGTTGTTCTGCCCAAAACCAATGGGGCTGACCACGGGAATGAACTGGTCCTCCTGCAGCGCCTTCACCACGCTGGGGTCTATGCCCACAATGTCGCCCACCTGGCCCACATCGTGTTCCTTGTTCGGGTCTTGCTGGTCCACCATGCGCAGCTTGCGCGCGTGGATCATGGCGCCGTCGCGGCCGGTCAGGCCCACGGCCTTGCCGCCGGCGCGGTTGATGAGGCCCACAATGTCTTGCTGCACTTCGCCCGCCAGCACCCACTCCACCACTTCCATGGTTTCGGCGTCGGTCACGCGCATGCCCTGGATGAACTCGCCCTGCTTGCCCAGGCGCTTGAGCAGCCCTTCAATTTGCGGGCCGCCGCCATGCACCACCACCGGGTTGATGCCCACCAGCTTGAGCAGCACCACGTCTTCGGCAAAGGCGGCCTGCAGTTCCGGGTCGGTCATGGCGTTGCCGCCGTATTTGATGACCATGGTTTTGCCATGGAACTTGCGGATGTAGGGGAGCGCCTGGGCCAGAATCTCGGCGCGGTCGCGGGGCTGGATGTGCGAGGTGTCGCGGGGTTGGTGCGTCATGGTGGGAGGTGTGAAGGGCTGTTGGCTTTTCGAATGGGCAAATTGTGCCGGAAATGCAGCCAGGCCTGCGTACACTGGCGTTTCAACTCTTGCCGCACCGCTGCTGCCATGTCCACCGAAATTGAACTCAAACTGCTGTTGCCGGGCGCAAGCCGCGCCAAGGCTGTGGCGGCCTTGCGCCGCATCCCGGCCCTGGCTGGCGTGGCGGCCACCGATCAGTGGCTGCTTAACCGTTATTTCGACACCCCCGGTTTCACCCTGCGTCAGCAGCGTGCCGCCTTGCGTGTGCGCCAGGTGCGCCGCACACCACCCAGCGCGCCGTCCTCCACGCCCGAGGTGTGGCTGCAAACATTCAAAACCGCGGGCGTGTCGCAAGGCGGCTTGAGCCAGCGTGGCGAATGGGAACACGCGGTGCCCGGCGAAGCCCTGGATGCGGCGGCCTTGCGCACC
>CAYQTH010000187.1:0-2900 GCA_964420415.1 uncultured Macromonas sp.
GCATTGCCACCCTGGCGGCCTACCGCCACCTGGGCGTGGCGCCACCCAGCAGCGACGACAGCCTGTTCGTCGAATAAACCGTATCAGGCCGTGCTTTCGTCCAGCGCGCCGTTTTCCAGGTGCCCGGTGTCGCCCCAGCCGACCAGCGTCAGGCCATCGGGCGTCCACAGCAGGCGGTTGATGGCGGCGTTGCCCAGGTGCCAGGTGCGCGGCGCCTGCAAATCCACGCCAGTGGCGGCGCGGTAGAGGACATCCATCACGCCACCGTGCGCCACCAGCAGGATCTGCTCCCCTTGGTGGCGTTCCGCCAGTTCGTTCAGCGTGGCCAGGATGCGTTCGCGCAGTTGCAGCAGGTTTTCGCCGCCAGCGGGTGCGAAGGTGGGTACGCGCTGGCGCCAGGCCAGGGCGGCGTCGGGCCAGCCGGTTTCCAGTTCGGCCCAGGTCTTGCCTTCGAATTCGCCAAAGCAGCGCTCGCGCAGGCCGACGTGCGGCTGCACCGGCAGTTCGCGCCGGGCCGCAATGGTCTGCGCCGTTTCAAAAGCGCGGCTCAGGTCGCTGGCGTACACGGCGGTGATCTCTTCGTCACTCAAGGCGTGTGCGGCCCGGCGCGCCTGCCAGCGGCCGGTGTCGTTGAGGCCAATGTCCAGGTGGCCCTGGATGCGGGTGTCCTGGTTCCAGGCGGTTTCGCCATGGCGCAAAGCCAGGATGCGGGTGAACTGCACAAATTTCTCCTTCAGGCCGGGTAACCCTTCATATGGTTGCCCCTGGCTTGTGCCTAGAATGCTAGCAGTGGCCGCGCCGCGCGGTGCATTCCATTCCAAAGGCCCTTGCATGAGCTCCATCCAGAAAGACATTGACGAACGTGCCAACCTGACCGGTTCCAACAAGTTTGAAATGCTGTTGTTCCGCCTGGGCGAAGCCCCCGGCAGCGACCGTTCCGAGCTGTTCGGCATCAATGTCTTCAAGATCCGTGAAATTGTGGCCATGCCTTCGGTGACCGCCATGGCCGGTTCGCCAGCGCACGTGCTCGGCGTGGTCAACCTGCGCGGCCAGGTCATTCCGGTGATCGACCTGCCTGCGGTGGTGGGCTGTGTGCCCAAAACGGGCCTCAACATCATGCTGGTGACGGAATACGCGCGCACGACGCAGGCATTCGCGGCCGAATCGGTGGAAGACATTGTGCGGCTGGACTGGAACCAGATTTTGTCTGCGGACGGCACGGCAGCGGGTGGGTATGTGACCAGCATCGCCCGCCTGGATGGCGACCAGAACAGCAGCCGCCTGGCGCAGATTCTGGACGTGGAGTCCATTCTGCAACGCGTGCTGCCGTCGGAAAAGCCGGAGGTGACGGCACAACTGGTCGGACCGTCCGTCAAGCTCAAACCAGGCAGCCTTGTGGTGGCGGCGGACGATTCCTTCGTGGCCCGCAGCATGATCGAGCAGGAACTGAAGGCGCTGAACCTGCCGTTCGAGATGTACAAGACCGGCCAGGAGGCCTGGGACCGCATGCAGTTGATCGCGGCCGAGTGCCAAGCCAAAGGCCAGGCGGTGAGCGACCGCGTAGCGGTGGTGCTGACCGACCTGGAAATGCCCGCCATGGATGGGTTCACGCTGACGCGCAACATCAAGAAATCGGCTGAAATGGGCGGCGTGCCGGTGGTGATTCACTCATCCCTGACCGGCGACACCAACGAAAACCACGTGCGCAGCGCCGGGGCCGATGCCTATGTGGCCAAGTTCGCTGCCAAGGAACTGGCCGATGTGTTGCGCACCGTGTTGACGCGTTACGCCCAGGTGGCTACGGCCTGACCGGCTGTTCCAATACGCCGCCCCAGGTTCAGCGCGGCACTTCAATCACCACCTGGCGTTTGCCTTGGGTGGGTTGGGGAAAGCCCTGCAAAGCGGCCTCCAGCAGGGCGCCCCACAGCTTGGGGCTGTCGGGCCAGGGGCCGTCCTGGCTGGCCTGGATTTCGTACACCACTTCGCTGCTGCCGCTGCGGCGCAGCACCAGGCTGACCTCGCGCCGGTAATAAGGGGGGCGCGTCATGGGGAATAGGGGGCCGGACACCGCCACCCCGCGGCCCATCATCACATAGCCGTGCCAGTAGGGCCAGGCGTCGCGTGGGTCATCCCAGGGGGCGCGCGGGAATTTCGCGGAGCGGGCGCTCACTTGCACGGTCCAGGGCGGGGTGTTTTTGCCGTCTTGTCTGAGCAAGCCCACCTGGGCCAGCGCTTCCTGCGCCAGGCGTTCCAATTCGTCCTGTGCCGCGCTGGATTGTTGTTGTGACGGCAGGCGTTCGAAACGGTAACGGTCACCTGCGGCAGGCACCTGCTGTGCGGGCCAGTGCGCGTAGCTCTGCACCTCGTTGTCCAGGCGCATGACACTGGCGCAGCCACCCAGCAGCCCCAGGCTCAACCCGCAAGCGGCGAGCAGCAAGTAGGTGCGGGGCGTGTGCATGGCAGTTCTCCGGTTTGCGTGCAGCCAGTCGCGCCTGCTGGCCGGTCAGGCCGAAGGGGTCAGCGTGATCACCTGTTCAGCGGGCAGGCTGGGCGGCAGCGGCAGTTCCTCGTGGTCGAAAGCGGTGTCGCCGTTTTCGTCGGCCACACCTGTGGTTTGAAGCGTGGCAAAGGGGAAAAGTTTCGCGTCCATCAGGTGGCTGGGAACCACGTTCTGCAGGGCGTGTAGCATGTTGTCGATGCGGCCGGGGAATTTCTTGTCCCAGTCGCGCAGCATCTCTTTCATGTTCTGGCGCTGCAGGTTTTCCTGGCTGCCGCACAGCGTGCAGGGAATGATGGGGAACTGGCGGTGTTCGGCCCAGCGGATCAGGTCTTTTTCCGGCACGTAGGCCAGCGGGCGCAGCACCATGAATTCACCGTTGTCGCTCACCAGCTTGGCCGGC
>CAYQTH010000188.1:0-2862 GCA_964420415.1 uncultured Macromonas sp.
CGCGCGGCGGCAAGGGCCTGATCGAACGCATCAGCCGCGACGCCAAGGTGCCGGTCATCAAACACCTTGACGGCAACTGCCACACCTACGTGGACGACCCGTGCGACCTGGCGCTGGCGGTGAAGGTGACCGACAACGCCAAGACGCAAAAGTACAGCCCCTGCAACGCTACCGAAAGCCTGCTGGTGGCGCGTGGCGTGGCTGCCGAAGATCGGTGCCGTGTTCGCGCAAAAAGGTGTGGAAATGCGCTGCTGCCCGGAGGCCAAGGCTATTCTGGCCAGCGTGCCCGGTGCCCAGGTGACTGACGCCACTGAGCAAGACTGGAGCGAGGAGTACCTGGCCGCCATCATCAGCGTGAAAGTGGTGGCCGGGGTGGACGAAGCCATCGCCCATATCAACAAGTACTCCAGCGGCCACACCGAGGCCATCCTCACCACCAACCACGTGCATGCCCAGAAATTCCTGCGCGAGGTCGATTCCAGCAGCGTCATGGTCAACACCAGCACGCGCTTTGCCGACGGCTTCGAGTACGGGCTGGGGGCGGAAATCGGCATCTCCACCGACAAGTTCCACGCGCGCGGCCCGGTGGGGGTGGAAGGGTTGACCTCGCTCAAGTACGTGGTGCTGGGCGAGGGTGAGGTGCGGGGGTGAAGCGCCGAGGCTGTGCCGCCTGGGCCCTGTTGGTCGCGGGCGGTGTTTCGCTGGGCGCGCGGGCCGACACGGTCGGTTGCGTCACCACCTCCTGGAAGTTGCTGGGCGCCAACCACCAAATCTGCGTCGATGCCTTTGCCGATCCCAAGGTGCCCGGCGTGACGTGCCACGTCAGCCAGGCTCGCACCGGCGGCATCAAGGGCACTTTGGGGCTGGCCCAGGACCCGTCCGAGTTCTCGCTCGCCTGCCGCCAGACCGGCCCCATCACCTTGCCGGCCAAACTGCCCGAAAGCGAAGTGGTTTTCAGCGAAGACACCTCCTTGCTGTTCAAGGAGACGCGGGTGGTGCGGCTGTGGGACGCGGCGCACCGCACCCTGGTGTACCTGGGCATCAGCCGCAAACTGATTGAAGGGGCGCCTGCCAACAGCATTTCCACCGTGCCGGTCATGCCCTGGCGCGTGGACGCGCCGCCTCCGGTCAAGCGCTGAACCCCAGGGGCCAAACCACCCTTGCCGGGTGTGAGGGCAAAGGGCCAGGCGCACAATCGGTGGCCATGAGCCGTTTACAGAATATTCCCTTGTCCCTGCTGGATCTGGTACCCGTGCGCCAGGGCGGCACCGTGGCCGATGCGCTGCAGATTGCACTGCACACGGCGCAACATGCCGAGCGCCTGGGGTTCAAACGTTACTGGCTGGCCGAGCACCACAACATGCCCGGCATTGCCAGTTCGGCCACAGCCGTGCTGGTGGGGCACATCGCGGGCGGCACGCAACGCATCCGGGTCGGCTCCGGCGGGATCATGTTGCCCAACCATGCGCCGCTGGTGGTGGCCGAAGCCTTTGGCACTTTGGCCGAACTCTATCCGGGGCGCATAGACCTGGGCCTGGGGCGGGCGCCCGGTACCGATCCGGCCACCATGCGGGCCCTGCGGCGCGACCGCGTCGAAACCGCTGACGACTTTCCGCAGGACGTGACCGAACTGCAGCGCCTGCTGGGACCGGCGCAGCCTGGGCAGCGCCTCATCGCCACACCGGGTGCCGGTACGCAAGTGCCCATCTGGCTGCTGGGGTCGAGTCTGTTTTCGGCCCAGCTGGCCGCAGAGCTGGGCTTGCCCTACGCCTTTGCGTCCCACTTTGCGCCGCGCCTGCTGTTGCCTGCGCTGGAGCTGTACCGCCGCTACTTCCGCCCGTCGGCCACGCTGGCCCAGCCTTATGCCATGGTGGGCGTGCCTTGCATTGCCGCCCCAACCGACGCAGAAGCCGAATTCCTGGCCAGCAGCAGTTACCAGCGGGTGGCGGCGCTCCTCAACGGACAGCGGCTGAACATGCCCCCCCCGGTGCCGGACTTCTGGCAGAACGTGGACGCGCGCACCCGCGCGGGTATCCAGGACTTCCTCGGCGCAGCCGTGGTGGGCGGGCAGGACACCGTGCGTGCCGGGCTGGCGCGGCTGGCCGAAGCGACCCAGGCCGACGAGTTCATGCTGGTGTGCGATGTGTTCGATCCGGCCTTGCGCCTGCGCTCGCTCGACCTCACCCTGGCGGCCGTGCGCTGAAGCCTCCGGGGCGGGCTTGGGATAATGTCACCCATGGCAAACAAACAGCGTGTGGTGGTGGGTTTGAGCGGCGGTGTCGATTCCGCCGTCAGCGCCTGGCTGCTCAAACAGCAGGGCTACGAGGTCATCGGCATCTTCATGAAGAACTGGGAAGATGACGACGACAGCGAATACTGTTCCAGCCGCCAGGACTTCCTGGACGCGGCCAGCGTGGCCGATGTCATCGGCATCGAGATGGAGCACGTCAACTTCGCGGCCGAGTACAAGGACCGCGTGTTTGCCGAGTTCCTGCGCGAGTACTCGGCCGGGCGCACGCCCAACCCCGACATCCTGTGCAACGCCGAAATCAAGTTCAAGGCCTTCCTGGACCACGCCATGCGCCTGGGCGCAGAGATGATTGCCACCGGGCACTACGCACGGGTCCGCTTGAATGCCGCCACCGGCAAGCACGAACTGCTCAAAGGCCTGGACCCGTTGAAGGACCAGAGCTACTTCCTGCACCGGCTGAACCAGGCGCAACTGAGCAAGACCCTGTTCCCGGTGGGAGAACTGCCCAAAACCGAGGTGCGCCGCATTGCTGCCGAAATCGGCCTGCCCAACGCCAAAAAGAAAGACTCCACCGGCATCTGCTTCATCGGCGAACGCCCGTTCCGCGAGTT
>CAYQTH010000189.1:0-2819 GCA_964420415.1 uncultured Macromonas sp.
TGACTTCCTTCTTGCCGTTGCCGGTGGACTGCACGTGCATGATGGCGCGCTGGATGACACGCTGGAAACCGAGCGTGGGCTGGGTGTCCACTTCCTCGGTGCCCGCCACCTGCGGGGTGTTGTCTTTGATGAAAGTGGTAAGCGACTGGCGCAGGTCGTCGATGTTGGCGGAGCAGGCGCGCAGCACTTCGGCAGCACTTGGGTTGTCCAGCAAGGCCAGCAGCAGGTGCTCGACGGTGATGAATTCGTGCCGCTGCTGCCGGGCCTCGACAAAGGCCATGTGCAAACTGACTTCAAGTTCTTGGGCAATCATGGGGCACTTCCTTAAAACGTATCTCTAATTTACCGCGATTTGCGTCGCCGGTACGTTGGAGATGGGGTAATTCCAACCTTATTCAATGGGTTCACTGACACATTGCAGCGGATGCCCGTGGTGCTGGGCGGCCTGCAGCACCTGGTCCACCTTGGTGGTGGCCACATCGCGCGTAAACACCCCGCACACACCTCGCCCTTCCAGATGAATTTTGAGCATGATTTGGGTGGCGGTTTCGCGGTCTTTGTTGAAAAACTCCTGCAAAACCTGTACCACGAACTCCATCGGGGTGAAGTCGTCATTGAGGAGCACCACCTGGTACATGCGCGGCGGCTCGACGCGCTGGCTCTTGCGCTCCAGCACCACGGCGTCGTCGCTTTGCGGGGAGGAAGGTGTCAAGTCGGGTTGTTTGGGGGAGCGTGGCATGATGGATTTGATTCTAGCCAGAGCCAAGCCATGGTGCCGCCCTCACAAGCCATCTGTTGCGTGTATGCTGCCTAGCCAAGTGCCTCCTGGCCGTTTTCACGCCCGTCCAAATGAAACCTCATTTTTCAGACAAATGGCTGATTGCCACCTCACTGGTGCTGCTGAGCGCCGGCTGCGTGCTGGTGCTCTGGCCCTTCATCACGGCCCTGCTGTGGGCCGCCATCCTGGTGTCCACCTGCTGGCCAGCGTTCGCCCGGCTGGACCGCGTGCTGGGACGGCGGCGCATTCTTTCGGCCAGCCTCATGACCATGCTGGTGATGCTGGTATTGCTGGGCCCAGTCATCAGCCTTGCCGTGGCTTTATCGGATGATGCCGCCCAGCTGGGCACCACCGCCGTCAACCTGCTGCGCGAAGGCCTGCCCAGCCCGCCGGAGTGGCTGCAACACGTGCCTTTAGTTGGGCAGACCATTCTGGACTACTGGAGGCAGTTCGAACACAACGGACAGCGGCTGGCCGAAGAACTGAGCAAGTGGTCACAGCCCGCGCAAGACATTGCGTTCGCCAGCGGCCGTACCGTGGCCAGAGGTGTGGTGGACATGGCGCTGTCGGTGTTTATCGCCTTTTTCCTGTTTCTGAATGGCGAAGTGCTGGCCCGCCGCATGACCGTGGCACTGGAACACCTGAGTGGCACCCGCGCCCACTACCTGATCGGTCTGACGCGCAACACAGTGACCGGGGTGATTTTCGGCGTACTGGGGACCGCGCTGGCACAAGGGTTCCTGGCGGCGCTGGGCTTCCTGATCGCGGGTGTGCCGGGCGCGGTACTGCTGGGCGCGTTGACGTTTGGGCTATCGGTCGTGCCCGTGGGTCCGCCACTGGTGTGGGGTGGAGCCGCCATCTGGTTGTTTCAGCAAAACCAACCCTGGTGGGCAGTGTTTGTGGCGGCGTGGGGGTTTTTCCTGGTCAGCACGGTGGACAACATCATCAAGCCGTTCATCATCAGCCGGGGCTCACAGTTGCCCTTTTTGATCGTGTTCCTGGGCGTGCTGGGCGGTGTGCTGGCCTTCGGGGTGATCGGTGTGTTCCTGGGACCGGCCATGCTGGCAATTGGATTTCGCCTGGTTACAGAATGGACTAACGCGAGCATTGAGCAGGATACAGTTTGAGCCTGAGTGTATTGAGTTTGGCTGGGGCCGGGAACTGGTTTAAACGATTCGAACCACGCGGGCGGGTTTGAAGCCGAAGCTGGCGTCCTTGCCCTTGCGGCCACGGGCGGCGCGGGCGTTGTTCAGGCTGCGGATTTCCAGCATCTCGTCGCGCAGCTTGCCGCCACGGCCCACGCCGTCGATGCGCAGGCTGCGGGTGTAGGCCACGGCACCGGCCAGGGCGTCCTTGTCGTCCAGGCTCATCAGCATCAGGCCACGGCCGCCCTTGCTTTGCAGCTTCAGCTCGCTCAGCTCGAACGTGAGGATGCGCCCGCCCACCGACACACAGGCCACGTGCGTGGCCGCCACCGCGCCCGTTGCGGGTGTGCCCGGCAGTTCGCTCGGGTCCGCCGCGGGCGGCGCCACCACGCTGCCATCTTGCGCGGCCAGGCGCACCACGCCGTGGCCGCTGGCCCAACTGGGTGCGCACAGGGTTTCACCCTCGTTCAGTGTCACAAAGGCCTTGCCCGCCTTCTGGCGGCTCACCATGTCATCCACCGTGGCCAGGAAGCCGTAGCCGCCTGAACCGCTCAGCAGCAACGTAGCGCCGGCCGCACCGGCAAAGTAATGCACCGGCTGCGTGCCCACCTCCAGATCAATCAGCGTGGTGATGGGCTGGCCGTCGCCACGTGCGCCAGGCAGGCTGGCCACCGGCACGCTGTACACGCGGCCGTTGTTGCCAAACACAATCAAGGTGTCCACCGTGCGGCACTCGAAGGTGCCGTACAGGCCATCGCCGGCCTTGAAAGCAAAGCCCGCCGCGTCGTGACCGTGGCCGGTGCGCGCCCGCACCCAGCCCTTGGCAGAAATCACCACCGTGACCGGCTCGTCCACGACCTTGATTTCGGCCACAGCCCTTTTCTCGGCCTGGATCA
>CAYQTH010000190.1:0-1830 GCA_964420415.1 uncultured Macromonas sp.
AACCTCGACATGCCCTGCTGCGTGCCCGAACCCACGTCGAAACCAATGCAGCCCCTGGTAACGGTTAGTTTAAGCCAAATCCAGAAAGTTCAAGAGCTGGAGCGGATTTTCAATCACGGCATCCGCATTCCAGGCCAGCACATCGGTCGCCTGACCCAAATAACCGTAGGCGGCCGCAACCGTTGGCATGCCAGCGGCCTTGCCTGCAACGATGTCGCGTTCGTCATCGCCCACATACAAACAACACTGTGGCGGCAAACCCAAACGCCGCGCGGCCTCCAGCAAAGGCGCGGGATGCGGTTTGGAATGCGGAGTGGTATCGCCCCCCACCACGGCGGCAACGTTGGCGAACAACGCCATCTCGGCCGTCAATGGCAGGGTAAACCGCTCTGACTTGTTGGTCACCACACCCCAGGGCAGCCCCGCTCTTTCCAGCGCGGTCAGCAGGACTGGCACTGCAGGGAATGGCTGTGTGCTGTGCGTCAGGCAAGCTTGGTAATTGTCGAAAAATTCATCGCGCAGGGCGGGAAACTCCGGGTGTTCGGGCGCCATGCCAAACGCCACGCCAATCAAACCGCGAGCGCCTGCCCCGGCCACCGGTCGGTAAGCCTCCAGCGGCAACGAAGGCAAACCGCGCCGGGTGCGCATGCAGTCGGCGGCATGCGCAAGGTCAGGCGCACTGTCAACAAGCGTGCCGTCCAGGTCGAACAACACCGCCTGGATGTGGGCAAAAGGTGTCATGCGTCCACCTTGCGGGTGGACAGCATGTAGTTCACCGAGGTGTCACCGCTGAGCCAATAACGGCGCGTCAACGGGTTGTATTCCATGCCACGCATGCCTTGCAGTTCCAGACCGGACTGGCGCACCCAGGCCGCCATTTCGCTCGGTTTGATGAATTTGGCGTATTCATGCGTACCGCGTGGGAGCATGTTCAGCACATACTCCGCCCCCACAATGGCAAACAGAAACGACTTGGGGTTGCGGTTGATGGAAGAAAAGAACACCCAGCCACCCGGTTTGACCAAAGAAGCGCAAGCGCGCACCACCGATGCCGGATCGGGCACATGCTCCAGCATTTCCATGCAGGTCACCACGTCGAAACCACCAGGCTGTTCTTCGGCGAGGGCTTCGGCGCTGACCTCGCGGTAGGTCACGTTGGCCGTGCCAGCCTCCAGCGCATGCAACTGCGCCACCTTCAAGGCTTTGCCCGCCAAGTCTATGCCCAATACTTCGGCCCCTTTGCGTGCCATGGAGTCAGACAAAATGCCGCCACCACACCCCACATCCAACACGCGTTTGCCCACCAGAACAGCCTGGCGGTCGATCCAGTCCAACCGCAGCGGGTTGATCTGGTGCAAGGGACGGAATTCGCTTTCGGGATCCCACCAGCGGTGCGCCAATTCAGAGAATTTGGCCAATTCGGCCGGATCGGCATTCAATGTCATGTTCATATGCGCATTATCCCAAAGGGGCACAAAAAAACCGCCTCGGAAGGCGGTTTTCGTCGAACAAGTGGTCCAAGAATTACTTGGTACCCACCACTTCGATTTCTACACGGCGGTTCTGTGCACGACCTGCCTTGGACTTGTTGTCAGCCACCGGCTTGCTTTCACCCTTGCCTTCGGTGTAGATGCTCTTGGCGTCTACGCCCTTGCTCACCAAATAAGCCTTCACAGCTTCGGCACGGCGCACCGACAGCTTCTGGTTGTAAGCGTCAGAACCCACGGAGTCGGTGTGACCCACGGTAATCACTGCTTCCAGCGTGATGCCTTGGATCTTGCCTGCCAGGTCATCCAGCTTGGCTTTGCCTTCGGGCTTGAGCACTGCCTT
>CAYQTH010000190.1:1855-2789 GCA_964420415.1 uncultured Macromonas sp.
GAAGTCGAAGAAAGCGTCAGCCTGGAAAGTCACCTTGCTTGCAGCCACAGGCGCCGGAACAGGTGCCGGGGCGGGAGCAGGTGCCGGGGCAGCCACAGGAGCGGGAGCCGGAGCAGCCACTGGAACAATGGCGCCATCACAACTTTGAGCAGCGGTGGCCGGGGTCCAGAAAGCATCACGCCAGCACAGTTCGTTGGTGCCATTCTTCCACACCAGATCATTGCTGCCGTTCTTCCAGTTGTCGATGTTTTGTGCGCCAGCAGCAGTGGCCAGAGCAACGGAGGCAAACAGCATTGCGACTTTGTTCAGCTTCATCTTGGTATTCCTCAAAGGGTTGGCGCAGAGCATCTCTGCGAATAGGTTTGGCCGAAAGCACCGTTTGAGTGCATACGGACCGCCGCTTTGCTTATTCTGCCACATGGATTTCGTCTGATGCCAATGAAGACGGGGTAATAAAACACTGTTACAGGCTAGGCCAACAGCATTGTTGCGATGACGCGACACCCTTCCCCACCCCGCGGCCTGAGCGGTCTGAAACCAATGGGGCCGGCAGCACTTTAGAATGAGCGGTTATCCCGAAACGTTCAAGGCGCGCGCATGACTCAATTCGCCAAGGAAACCCTGCCCATCAGCCTCGAAGAGGAGATGCGGCGCAGCTACCTCGACTACGCCATGAGCGTGATCGTCGGCCGTGCCCTGCCCGATGCGCGCGATGGCTTGAAGCCCGTGCACCGGCGTGTGCTGTACGCCATGCACGAGCTCAACAACGACTGGAACCGCCCGTACAAAAAGTCGGCGCGTATTGTGGGTGACGTGATCGGTAAGTACCACCCGCACGGCGACTCGGCGGTGTACGACACCATCGTGCGCATGGCGCAGGACTTTTCGCTGCGCCACATGCTGGTCGATGGCCAGGGCAACTTCGGCTCGGTCG
>CAYQTH010000191.1:0-2747 GCA_964420415.1 uncultured Macromonas sp.
TGATTGCCGCCACGCACCAAAACCTGGAGCAACGCGTCAAGGAAGGCGGGTTCCGTGAGGATTTGTTCCACCGCCTGAACGTGATCCGCCTGCGGCTGCCGCCGCTGCGTGAGCGGCGCGAAGACATTCCGGTGCTGACGCGTTTTTTCCTGCAGCAAAGCGCCAAGCAACTGGGGGTGGAACCCAAACGCATTTCTGATGAGGCCTTGCAGTTCCTGTGTGGTTTCGACTTCCCTGGCAATGTGCGCCAGCTGGAAAACGTCTGCCATTGGCTGACGGTGATGGCCCCGGCCCAGGTGATTGACGTCAAGGATTTGCCGCCGGAGGTGCTGGCGGTGGCCGTTGCGGTGGTGCCTGCAGCGGAGTTGCCAGTGAGCTTGGCGGCAGTGCCAGCGGCTCCAGCGCTGCGGGTGGACGTGCCGGTGTCGCCCGCGGTGGAATACAGCGCCGCCGATTCAGGAAACGCTCAAGGCTGGGAAGATGGGCTGCAGGCCGAAGCGCAGGCACTGCTGGCCGGTGGCCGCCAGGACGTGTGGGATGTGCTGACGCGCCGTTTCGAGACGCGGCTGATCCAGACCGCACTGGCGTCCACGCGGGGACGCCGCATTGAGGCGGCGCAAAAACTGGGCATAGGCCGCAACACCATCACGCGCAAGATCCAGGAATTGCATCTGGAGGAGTGAGGGGTTGAGCGGGTGAAGCCTGGCTGATGTGTTCCGTTAATCCAGCGTCAACACCACCGGCGCGTGGTCGCTGGGCTGCTTGAGCTTGCGCGGTGCGCGGTCGATGCCGCAGGCCGTGGCACGGCTTTTCAACGCGTCGCTGATGAGGATGTGGTCGATGCGCAGGCCACGGTTTTTCTGGAATCCGAGCATGCGGTAGTCCCACCAGCTGTAGCTTTTGGGCGGTTGCTCGAACAGGCGGTGGCTGTCGTGCAGGCCTAGGCCGATCAGCCCCTGCAGGTGCTGGCGTTCCTCGGTGGTGCAGTGGATGGTTTCGCGCAGGCCTTCGGGGTCCCACACGTCGGCATCGTCGAAGGTGATGTTGAAGTCACCCATCAACACCAGGTTGGGGAAACGGGCCATTTCGCCGTGCAGCCACTCGCGCAGGGCAACCAGCCAGCGCATTTTGTAAGCGAATTTGTCGCTGCCGGGTTCCTGTCCATTCGGGAAGTAGGCACCCACCACACGCAGCACAGCCGCGCCTTCACCGTAGGTGGCGGCGATCACGCGCGACTGTTCGTCGGCAAAGCCGGGGATGTTTTTCACCACCTCGGCGGGCGCGGTGCGCGACAGCAGGGCCACGCCGTTGTAGGTTTTCTGGCCGAACCAGGTGGCGTGGTAACCGATGGCGCTGAAGGCATCGGCGGGAAATTTGTCGTCGGTGAGCTTGAGTTCCTGCAGGGCCAGCACGTCCACCGGGTGGGCGGCCAGCCAGTCCAGCACCTGCGGCAGGCGCACGCCCAGGGAGTTGACGTTCCAGGTGGCAAGTTGTGTGGGCATGGAATCGCTCAATAAGGAGGAGTTAAGGGACTTATTCGGGCCTTAGGCCAGAACGGACGCGGCTACATTGACTGGCAAGATCGTACTAACCGGGTGGTTGCTGCACATGTCCTTGTTTGAAAACCCTGTGGCGCGGGTCAAGCGCATTTCTGAAGAAATCAAAGTGCTGGAACACAAACTGGAACACAGCCGCTTGTCGCTGGCTGAATTGCGCCATGTGCAAGAGCAGCGGGCTGGGCTCATCAAGACGCTGGATGTGCTGGAACAGCGTACCCGCCGCCCTGATGCGTTGTCGGCCATGCGCTAAGCACGCCGTTCGAATTCGACGAACGCAAAAGGCAGGCCATTGGCCGCCACATGGGCCTGCCGCGAGGTTTCATGCCATTCCGGCCCCAGAGTGGGGGCATAGGCGTCTCCGGCAAAGTCCTGTGCAATTTCGGTGACCACCACCCGCTGTGCCAGGGGCAGGGCCTGGGCATAGATTTGGGCGCCGCCCATGACCCAGACCTCCTTGGGCTTGGTGGGCAATTGCTGGCAATAGCCCAGTGCGTGAGCCAGGCTGTCCAGAGGAACAGCACCCGCTGTTTTCAGTTGTTCCGCAGTGACCGTGTTGCGTGTCAGCACCAGATTGGGGCGACCCGGCAAAGGCCGAAATTTCGGCGGCAAGGAGTCCCACGTGAGGCGGCCCATGATGACTGGGCAGTCCAGGGTCAGCCGCTTGAAATGGGCCAAGTCTTCCGGCAGGTGCCAAGGCATGGCGTTGTCGCGGCCAATGACGCCATTGGCGGCGCGAGCATAAATGAGGTTGAGGCGCATGGTGCCCGAGCATAACGCGGCCAGGCTGCCTCGTAACGCAGGGGGGTGCTGCCCTTAAAATCGGCGGTGACAGCGGTGCATCAAGCGCCGCATTTGCACCTACCCAACCGCGACGCGCCGCAAGGCGCTGCCGACCCATGACCCAGTCTTCAGCCCAACCCGTGGCCTCCGTGGCCGACATCCGCAAGACCTTCCTGGACTTTTTTGCCGCCAAGGGCCACACCGTGGTGGCGTCAAGCCCGTTGGTGCCGGGCAACGACCCGACGCTGATGTTCACCAACAGCGGCATGGTGCAGTTCAAGGACGTGTTCCTGGGCTCTGACAAGCGCAGCTACGTGCGCGCCGCCTCGGTGCAGGCCTGCCTGCGCGCCGGTGGCAAGCACAACGACCTGGAAAACGTGGGCTACACCGCCCGCCACCACACCTTCT
>CAYQTH010000192.1:0-2726 GCA_964420415.1 uncultured Macromonas sp.
GCGCTGGGGCTGATTCGGCCATCACCCAGTATTTCTACAACGCCGACGCCTATTTCCGCTTCGTGGACGACACACGCAAGCTCGGGGCTGACATTCCCGTGGTGCCGGGCATCATGCCCATCACCAGCTCTACCCAGTTGATGCGTTTCTCGGACGCCTGTGGTGCCGAAATCCCGCGCTGGATTCGCCAACGTTTGCAGGGCTATGGCGACGATACCGAATCCATCAAGGCCTTTGGCCTGGACGTGGTGACCGAGCTGTGCGAACGCCTGCGCGCCGGAGGTGCACCGTCGCTGCATTTCTACACCATGAACCAGAGCGCGGCCACGCTCGAACTCGTGCGCCGCCTGGGGCTGGGGTGATGTGGATGTGTGCGGCACGGTGGGCAGCAGCGTGGTTGTTGGGTGTGTCCCTGAGCCACGCCGGTGCGCTGGCAGCAAAAGAAGCGTTGCCGCTTACTGTGCCTCACATCGCTGCCTCGGTCGCCGCCCAGATCGACCCGCCAGGCGCAGAGGTGCATGCCGAATGGGAGCGGTTGATGGCAACTGCCACGCAGCCTGTGGTGCTGGCGCAGGGCCAAGCGTCGTACTATGCCAACCATTTCCATGGCCGCCGCACGGCCAGTGGTGAGCGATACGACAAGCATGCCCTGACCGCCGCACACCCCACATTGCCTTTTGGCACCGAAGTGCTGGTGCGCAGCCTGCAGACGGGCAAAGAGGTGCTCGTGCGCATCATTGACCGCGGCCCACACCTCAAAGGCCGCATCATTGACCTCAGCCATGCCGCAGCTGAAGCCTTGGGCATGCGCCGTCAAGGCGTGGCGGAAGTTCAGTTGATCGAACAGCACTGACGGTGCTGCCCGGGGCGGGGCTTATTGCTTGCCGCCGTGTTCCACCGTCCAGCCCGAACCCGTTGCTTCTTTCAAGGATTGTGTGACCCAGGGCAGGGCCTCGCGCAGCTGGCCAGCCAGGGTGAACGGCGGGTTGATGATGTGCATGCCGCTGGCGCGCATGGCGGTGTGTGAGCGGCCTTGAGCCACTTGGGTGCTGGTGCCGCTGGCGGGGGTCAGGCCCACGTTCAGTTCGGCTTGGACCCAGCCCTGTTGCAGGCGCGTGCTCATGGTCTTGAGCTTGCGTGCCATGGCGTGTGCTTCGGGGCGGCCAATCACTGGATACCAAACGGCGTAGGTGCCGGTGGGGAAGCGCTTCAGGGCGTCCTCCAGGCAGTCCAGCACATCGGCGTAGTCGGTTTTGAGCTCGTAGCTGGGGTCGATCAGCACCAAGCCCCGGCGTGTGGGTGGGGGCAACCAGGCTTTGAGCCCTTCAAAACCGTTGCGGCGCAGCACCTCGATCTGTTTGCCTTTGCCCAATTCGGCCACCTGCTTTTCCAGCAGCTTGGCGTCGGTCGGGTGCACTTCGAACAGTTTGAGTTTGTCCTGTGGCCGCAGCAGAGCCTGCGTCAGCCAGGGTGAGCCGGGGTAGGTGCGCAGCTCGTGGCTGTGGTTGAAGCCTTGTACTTGCTCCAAGTAGTCCTGCACGGCGGCGGGCACGGCCTGGCCTTGTGACAGGGCGGCATTGGTGGCGGCTTGCAGGCGCAGCACCCCAGCGTCCGATTCGGTGGAGGTGCGGGCGTGCTCCTGGTCCAGCCGGTACACACCGGCCCCCGCGTGGGTGTCCACCACGGTGAATCCGGTGTCTTTCTGACCCATGTATTGCAGGATGGCGACCAGCGTCAGGTGCTTGAGCACGTCGGCGTGGTTGCCTGCGTGGAAGGCGTGGCGGTAACTGAACATGGGGCGCATGGTAACTGAGGGCGTGCGGGAATGGGGGCTGCACCTACCGACCGGTTTGCAAATATCTTGCAAGCAGACGCTGGTCTTCTTATAATGGTGGGCTTCGCAGCGATTTTTGGACTCCGCGGCGAAGACGCGTGAACAACGTGAATCCCCACCTAAGAGGCTGCCAACAGAGCAGCACCGACCGTGGAAAAGAGTCCGCCAAACCTGTTCTCAAGAGAGAAAACCATGCAAAAGACAACCGTCAGCGCCAAGCCCGCTGAGGTGGTGCATGAGTGGTTTGTGATTGACGCCACCGATAAGGTGCTCGGACGTGTCGCCAGCGAAGTGGCACGCCGTCTGCGCGGCAAACACAAGGCCATTTACACCCCTCACGTTGATACCGGTGATTTCATCGTCATCGTCAACGCCGCCAAGATCAAGGTCACGGGCACCAAGGCCCTGGACAAGGTGTACTACCGTCACTCCGGTTTCCCCGGTGGCATCTACGGCACCAACTTCCGTGATCTGCAAGCCAAGCACCCAGGCCGCGCCCTGGAAAAGGCCGTCAAGGGCATGCTGCCCAAGGGTCCGCTGGGCTACGCCATGATCAAGAAGCTCAAGGTGTACGGCGGTGCTGAGCACCCGCACACCGCCCAGCAACCCAAAGTGTTGGAAATCTAAGGAGCTGCCATGATTGGTGATTGGAACAATGGCACCGGCCGTCGCAAGTCCAGCGTCGCCCGCGTGTTTCTGAAAAAAGGCTCCGGCAAGATCACGGTGAACGGCAAAGCGATCGAACAATTCTTCGGTCGTCAAACCTCCATCATGATTGCCAAGCAACCCCTGGTGCTGACCGACAACGTCGAAGCTTTCGACATCCAGGTCAACGTCCACGGTGGTGGTGAATCCGGCCAGGCCGGCGCTGTGCGCCACGGCATCACCCGCG
>CAYQTH010000193.1:0-2666 GCA_964420415.1 uncultured Macromonas sp.
CATCACCCTGCAGCAGCAGGTCAGCGAGCAGCTCAAGGACCACTTCGGCGACAAGGTGTTCGACACCGTGATCCCGCGCAACGTGCGGCTGGCCGAAGCCCCCAGCTACGGTTTGCCCGGCGTGGTGTTCGACCCGTCGGCGCGCGGCAGCAAGGCCTTTGTCGACTTTGCCAAGGAAATGGTCGCACGCATCGACCAGCTGTGACTGTTGTGAGCGCCGCGCACGTGAACCCCGCCCAAGTCCTGACCCTGCCCGGCTGGCACAGCAGCGGCCCTGGCCACTGGCAAAGCCGCTGGGAGGTGTTGCACGGCTACCAGCGTGTGGAGCAGCACGACTGGGTCACCCCGCGCCGTGGTGACTGGCTGGCCCGGCTGGACGAAGTGGTGCTGGGCACCGAAGGGCCGCTGTTGCTGGTGGCGCACAGCCTGGGGTGCGTGTTGCTGGCGGCCTGGGCCAAGTTTTCACGGCAGCGCGGCCGCGTGCAGGGCGCGCTGCTGGTGGCACCCGCTGACACCGAACTGGATGCCTTGCGGGTGCAACTGCCCGGCTGGGCGCCCGCCATTCGAGAGCCCTTGCCTTTTGCCAGTGTGGTGGTGGCCAGCAGCGACGACCCGTTTTGCACCTTGGCCCGCGCTCAGACGCTGGCGCAGGACTGGGGCAGCCGCTTCATCGATGCTGGGCCGCGTGGTCACCTGAACGCCGATTCCGGCCTGGGCGACTGGCCCGCAGGCCACGCCTTGCTTGAACCCTGGTTGCGCGCGCAACCCCCGAACACGAAAGATTGAACCATGGTCACCAAGAAACCCAAAGGACTCGGCCGCGGCCTGGAGGCCCTGCTTGGCCCCAAGCTGGACGACAGCCCAACCGCTGCGGCGGGCAATGCTGACGTGCCCAGCACCCTGGCCGTGACCGACCTGGTGCCCGGCACCTACCAGCCGCGCACTCGCATGGACGAGGGCGCGCTGTACGAGCTGGCCGAAAGCATCAAGGCCCAGGGCATCATGCAGCCCATTCTGGTGCGTCGGCTGGACGAGGCCGAGGGTGAACACGGCCTGGTTCGGCAAGAACCACAACGTGCCCGACTGGCAGACCAGCCAGGGCTTGCCCGCTGCCCCGCGCGGTGCGCGCCCGGTGTACGAAATCATCGCCGGGGAACGGCGCTTCCGAGCCTCCCGCCTGGCCGGGCTGGACAGCGTGCCGGTGCTGGTGCGCGAGGTGCCCAACGAGGCCGCTGCTGCCATGGCGCTGATCGAAAACATCCAGCGCGAAGACCTGAACCCGCTGGAAGAAGCCCAGGGTTTGCAACGCCTGGTTCGTGAGTTTGGACTCACTCACGAACAGGCGGCGCAGGCGGTGGGACGTTCGCGCAGCGCCGCGTCCAACCTGCTGCGCCTGCTCAACCTGACCGAACCGGTGCAGACCATGCTGATGGCGGGCGACATCGACATGGGCCACGCCCGTGCCCTGCTCAGCCTGGAGCGCGCCACCCAGATCACGGCCGCCCACCAGATCAGCGCCAAGAGCCTGTCGGTGCGCGAGGCCGAAAGCCTGGTCAAGAAGCTGGGCGCCGAATTCGCCCTGACACCGCAAAAGCCCAAGCAGGAAAAGTCGCGCGACATCCGCCGTGTGGAGGAAGAACTGTCCGACCTGCTGACCGCCGCCGTCGAGGTGCGCGTGAAAAAGCGCGTCAAGCGCCATGGCCGGGTGCAGGAGATGGGCGAGCTGTCCATCCAGTTTGGCTCGCTCGACGAGCTCAACGGCCTGATTGACCGCTTGCGCGCACTGGCGGGCTGAGCCGCCGTGCGCTTCAAACTGCCCTGGCCTTGGCCCGCGTTGCTGGTGTGGGCGGTGGCGTGGGGGGTGTTGTTCGGTGTCCGTGCCACAGGCGGCACGCCGTTGACCGGCCTGTTGGCCGCGACCTTGACCGGTGTGATGGGCAGCGTCGTGGGCGGCGCTTCGCGCTGGCGGCGCATCTTGATTGCCCTAGGGTTCCCGCTGTCGTGGGGCGTGGCCAGCGGCGCGCTGGTGGTGCCGCCGTGGGTGTGGCTCCTGCTGGTGGTGCTGCTGCTCTTGCTGTACCCGCCTTCCACCTGGAAAGACGCGCCCTTGTACCCCACGCCACCCGATGCCTTCGATGGGTTACGCGACCACATTTCTTTGCCTTGGGGCGGCCATGTGCTGGATGCTGGCTGTGGCTTGGGGCATGGCCTGGTGGCATTGAACCGCGTTTGGCCCGACCTGCACATGCACGGTGTGGAGAAGAGTTGGCCGCTGGCGTGGCTGTGTCGTGTGCGTTGCCGCTGGGCCACGGTGCGCCAAGGGGACATGTGGGCCGATGACTGGTCGCGTTACGACCTGGTGTACCTGTTCCAGCGCCCGGAAACCATGCCGCGCGCGATGGCCAAGGCCGCGCAGAAACTGCGACCGGGTGCATGGCTGGCCAGCCTGGAGTTCGCCGACCCGGCTTGGGCTGTCCACCTGCGCTGGACTTGCCCGGATGGACGCACACTTTGGTTGTACCAGGCCCCTGTCCAACGGGGTGCGGTGGTTCAGGATTCTACGGACGGCGTGTCAACTGTGGGTGACAGGGAGGCGTGACCCGCCTGCCAGTGGGCCAGCACAGAGCTGACCGGCGCGGGTCTGGCGTACAGGTAGCCTTGCCGCA
>CAYQTH010000194.1:0-2495 GCA_964420415.1 uncultured Macromonas sp.
AGGACACCATCGAGCAGTACCGCATGAACGGCCTGAAGCTGGGCCGCCTGCTCTACCAGGGCCGCTGGTTCGACCCGCAGGCCATCATGCTACGCGAAACGGCGCAACGCTGGGTGGCGCGCGCCGTGACCGGCGAGGTGACGCTGGAACTGCGCCGTGGCAACGACTACTCCATCCTGAACACCGACAGCCCGAACCTGACCTACGCGCCAGAACGCCTGTCGATGGAAAAGGTGGAAGACGCGCCGTTCAGCCCGCTGGACCGCATTGGCCAGTTGACCATGCGCAACCTGGACATTGTGGACACCCGCGCCAAGCTGGGCGTGTACTCCAACGCTGGCCTGCTGTCACTGGGCAAGGGATCGGACTTCCTGAAACTGGGCGAGTAAGCCGCCACGCCATGAAGCAAAAAGGGCCGGTTTCTACCGGCCTTTTTTGTTCACACAGACATCAGCCCAATCGAGCACACCGACAGGGCAATCCCCACCCCCTGGTACCAGGCAAGGCGCTCGCGCAGCACCCCCAGGGCCAGCAGGATGGTGAACACCGGGTAGAGCGAGATAAGCACGGTGGTGGTGGACAACTGAGCCGACTGCAGCGCGTAGTACATGGCCGTGCTGGCCACGGCGTCCAACGCACCGATCAGCATGGCGTACAGCTGCAAAGGGCGTTCCGCACAGCGGTAGTACCGCCAGCCGCCCAGCAGCACAATCGCCCCCCAGCCCACCACGCGCGCCACCAGCACCGGCCACAGCCCGGCGTGGGCGGGTATGGCGTGGGTAAACACATAGCTCAGGGCAAAGCCGACGCCGGTCAACACGGTCATCCACACCACGCGGCCCACAAAACGCACCGGCCTGCCCTGCGAAACGCCATCCCCCACCGCCCCGTGCAAGCTGACCAGCACGATAGCCGCCATGCCCAGCAGCACCCCGGCCCAGCCGGTCGCGGCCAGGGTTTCACCCAGCAGCAGGCCCACAATGACGGGCAGCCCGGCCGACAACAGGCCCGAAACCGGGGACACAATGCTGATCGGCCCGATGGCCAGGGCCGAGTACAGGCACCAGATGGCCACCACCAGCGCCAACCCGGAACCGGCGCTGTACACCAGCCCGGCCAGGCTGTAGTGCTGTTCAAAGAAAGGCATGGCGACCAGCACGATCAGGCTGGACGTGGGGTAAGCCCAGGCCATGACTTGCACAGGGGTGTAACGGCGCGACGCCAGGCCGCCCAGAAAATCCCCAAAACCATAAGCGACAGCAGCGGTCAGCGCCAACAGAACCAGCATATCAAAGCGCCTTGAGCCAGTCGATGATGCGCTGGGCCATGACCGGGGTGGCCTGCGGGTCACGGGCGTCCCCCGCCAGCACGTGCTGCCCCTTGGCGTGGCTGTAGGTCACGGCTTCCAGGGTTTTCTGGGCACTGCCCAGGCGCGCGAACACCTGCTGGGTGTGTCGCGGCTCCACCGTTTCGTCCGCAGCGGAATAGAACATCAGCACCGGCGTGCGGAAAGCCGACAAATCGGTATCGTCGCGCACGTGCTTGACCAATGCCATCATGGGAAACAGCGCGCGGGTGGCGTAGCGCTCGGTCCAGCCCTGCGCTTCAAGCGGTTTGCCGCTCACTGCACCGCGCTGTTCGCCTTCCAGGTAAAGCGCCAGTTGCCGCCCCCAGGGGCCGTTGATGAGTTCGGACTTCGCGTCCTTCGGCCCGTAATTGGGGGAGATGAACACGTAGGCGTTGACGCCCTGCCCTTCGGGCCGTGTGGCCAGCCAGGTGCCCAGGGTGCCGCCAGTGGAGGTGCCTATGACCAGCACCTTGTCACCCAGCGCACGGCCTATCTTCACCGCTTCCACCGTGTCGGCCAGCCAGTCCTGCACCGTGGCCTCGCCCATGGCCTGTGCGGTACGGCCATTGCCCGCCAGCCGGGTATAGAACACATTAGCCCCCAGGGCTTGTGCCACCAGTTCGGGCAGCGGCGCCACTTCCATGCGGGACGCGGTGAACCCATGCAAATAGACCACGGCCCACGGGGTGCGCTGGCCCACACCGTGGTGCCACACCACGCCCTTGGCGTTGCCGGGACGGATGTCCGGGTAGACAGCTTCCTGGTGCGCCAGCCAGTTGTCCAACTGCAGCAGATTGGTGGGAGGCTCCGCTCGGGTGGCAGCTTCGTCCGGCCCGTAAGGGTTGCGCGGCCCCAGAACCACCGCCAACACCAGCAGCGCCACGCCGCCCACCAGCCAATGCCAAGCCTTGCCCGCCTGGACTTTGCGTCCGAAATTCATCTTGTCTCCCTTCACACCACCACCGGCTCCGGCTCCAGCCGGATACCGAAACGCTCGTACACACTGGTCTGGATGGCGCGTGCCAGCGTCATCACCTCGCCGCCCGTGCAGGGGTGTTCGGCGTCGCCTTTGTTCACCAGCACCAGCGCCTGCTTTTCATACACACCCGCGTGGCCCATGGTTTTGCCCTTCCAGCCGCAGGCGTCG
>CAYQTH010000195.1:0-2439 GCA_964420415.1 uncultured Macromonas sp.
AGGTGCAGACCTTCTACCCCAGCCCCATGGCCACCGCCACGGCCATGTACCACACGGGGCTGAACACGCTCAAGGGCATCCACCGCGACGACCGGGCCGAGAAGGTGGACATTGTGCGCGGCGACAAGCGCCGCCGCCTGCACAAAGCCTTCTTGCGCTACCACGACCCGGCCAACTGGCCATTGCTGCGCGAAGCACTGAAAAAAATGGGCCGGGCCGACCTGATCGGCAATGGCAAACAGCATTTGATACCGACCTTCCAGCCCATGACGGAAGGCGGCTACCAAAGCCCGCGCCGCAGCAACTCCAGCCCTGTCAAGGGCAACGCGTCTACGAGCCAGCCCAGCAAGGGCAGGGTGCTGACGCAGCACACCGGCTTGCCACCCCGAGCAGGCACAGCCGCCAAAAAGAGCACCCCAAAGCGCACGGGGCGCTGAGCTTTTCGGCTTTTCCCGCGCACACCGTTGCAAAACGGTGAACCGGGGTTTGGCATACTGGCCTACCACCACCCGTATTTCACGATGAGCAAGGTCCAGCAACAAATCGCGATGGCTGCGCAAAACGCGCGCGTGCTGATGCGCATTTTGTGGGCGTTGACAGGTTTGGTGCTATTGACCGGACTGGGCACCATCGGCTTCTTGTATTTTGGTCCGCCCGGCACAGATCCGTTTGATGCCTTCTACATGACAGCCATTTCCATCACCACGGTGGGGTATGGCGAAGTCGTGGATCTGAGTCATACCGACAGTGGCCGCATGTTCGCGGCTTTTGTGTCGTTCGTAGGTTTCGGCTTGATCACGTTCATGTTTTCCAGCCTGACCGTCTTCTTCCTCGAAACCGACCTTAACGAAACGTTGCGGAGACGCCGCATGGAAAAAGCCATACGCAAATTGCACAGCCACTACATCGTCTGCGGCTTTGGCCGCGTGGGCCGCAACGTCGGCGACGAACTGCTGGCCACAGGTTACCGCTTTGTCGCCATAGAGCAGAACCCGTCCGAAATCGACCAATTTCTGGTGCGGCACCCCAACTTGCTGTACCTGCAGGGCGATGCATCGGACGATGACCTGCTGGCCCGCGCCGACATTGCCGACGCCAAAGGCGTGTTCGCCGTCACCGGAGACGACAGCCGTAACCTGATGATCTGCCTGACCGCGCGTCAGCTCAACCCCAGGGTGCGCATCGTGGCGCGCTGTCACGAAATCCGCAACGCCGACAAAATGCGCAAGGCAGGGGCGGATGTGGTGGTGTCGCCCGATTTCACGGGCGGCATGCGCATTGCATCGTCCATGATCAGGCCGCAAGCCGTTTCGTTTTTGGACGAAATGCTGCGCTCCGAACTCAACACCCGCATCGATGAAGTCGATGTGCCCACCGATTTTCAGCCTGACACCCTGGAAAAGCTGGGGCGGCGCAGTGCCACTTACGTGGTGCTGGGCGTGCGCGCTGAGCAGCAAATGCACTTCAACCCCGGCGATGACTTCGTCGTGCAGCCGGGGCAAACGCTCATCATCATGGGCGACAGCCAAGGGCGCAATGAACTGGCACAACGTTTGGGTCTGACTGCCTGACCGGCCGAGGGGGAGGGCGGGTAAAATTGCCTGTCTTTTTCCCCCTACCAGGCCACAACGTGACCCAGCACATCACCCCGATCGAGGGCGGCGACGCCCTTGGCAACTTCCGCGCCCAGCAACTCCTGCCCCGCCTGCAAGCCATCAGCGACAAAATCGTTGGTGTTGCGGCCCGTTTTGTCCACTTGGTGGACACGCTGGAACCGCTGAACGCCGAACAGCTTTCGGCCTGGCGGGCGCTGCTGACCTACGGCGAGCCTTATGCTGGCCCAAGCGACGGCCCGCTGGTGGTGGTCACACCGCGTTTCGGCACCGTGTCGCCCTGGGCCTCCAAGGCCACCGACATTGCCCACAACTGCGGCTTCAAGGTCAAGCGTGTGGAACGCATCACCGAATTCCGCCTGACGCTCAAATCGGGCTTGCTGAGCAAAGCGGCCTTGAGCGACGAGCAATGGGCCCAGGTGGCCACGCTGCTGCACGACCGCATGACCGAAAACGCCGTGGCCAGCCGCGAGGCCGCGTTTGGCCTGTTCAACGAACTGCACCCGGCGCCCATGGACCACGTGGACATCCTGGGGGGAGGCCGTGCCGCGCTGGAAACCGCCAACGTGGCCTGGGGCTTGGCCCTGGCCGACGACGAAATCGACTACCTGGTGACCGCCTTCAACGGCCTGGGCCGCAACCCGACCGATGTGGAACTGATGATGTTCGCCCAGGCCAACAGCGAACATTGCCGCCACAAAATCTTCAACGCCCAGTTCACCATCGACGGTGAAGCGCAGGACAAGAGCCTGTTCGGCATGATCCGCAACACGCACCAGCTGGCACCGCAGCACACCGTGGTGGCTTATGCCGACAACGCCTCCAT
>CAYQTH010000196.1:0-2406 GCA_964420415.1 uncultured Macromonas sp.
AGCTGCGTGCCAGTGAGCGATCTGGACTGACCTGGCTTTACGGCCCTGGCGTTTTCTGCACCAGGGCCGCAAACTGCTGCTGCCGCTAAAAACTTGTGCTCTGTCTCGGGTGGGTCTAGACTGTCCACATCAGGTTCCGCCACAGTGGCGACCATTCTGTGGGAGACACCACATGGACCACACCGAAGAACGCAAAGCACACCCGGCAGAAGCCCTGTTGCCGGAAACAGAGGACTATTTGCGCAACACACCCGGGTTGAAATACCCCCAGGCGCTGGCCAGCCAGTTTCCGCGCATCGTCAATGAACTCGTGGCCGCCAAGGCCGAGCCCGACAAACTCAAAGCCGTCTTCCGGGAACTGACCCACGACCACCGTGGTCAACGGCGTGGTTTCCCTTTCGATGTGCTGATGGACATCCACGACCTGGGCGAATTCATGCTGGGCGAGGATGACCAAGGCTTCGTCATGGATGACATCAACAAGTGGGTATGACTCCCATCTGCTTCACTGCAAAACCAGGCTGTCCATGGCCAGGGCACCGTACTGCACTTCGCGGGTCAGGTAGTCCACGCGCGGGCACGCAGGCGTACCCAAGCCCCCCGCGCCCAGGGCAAAAAACAAGGGCATGAAATGTTCTTCGCTGGGGTGCGCGCACACCGCCTGCGGAGCCAGTTCCCGGTAGCGCAGCAAGGACGGCACATCCTGCGCCCCGATGCGATCTTCTATCCAGCGGCTGAACGGCTCCACATACGGCAGGGCCGGTGCATGCAGCACGGGCTCCTGCGCAAACACATCGTGCAGGTTGTGCGTCATGCTGCCTGAACCGACGATCAGCACACCTTGCTCCCGCAACGGCTGCAACGCCTGCCCCAGCGCATAGACCTCTGCCGGCCCGTCCCTAGCAGGCAACGCCACTTGCACCACCGGCACATCGGCCTGCGGCAACAAATGCAACAGCGGTACCCAGGCACCGTGGTCCAGCGGCCGCTCGGCGTCCGCAACAACGGGCAGACCGGCCTGCCCCAGCAACGCCAGCACCTGTTGCGCCAGCGCGAGAGAACCTGGTGCCGGGTACTGCAAGCGGTACAGCGCGGGCGGAAAACCGCCGAAATCGTGCCAGGTGGCCGGTTGTGGATGGGTCATGACCGCCGGGCGCGACGCCATCCAGTGGGCTGACAGCACCAGCACACCCTGCAACGGCCCCGTGCGCAACTGCTGGCCATATTGCTGCAATGCGAGCCCGGCTGCTCCCGGCTCCAGCGCCAGCATGGGCGAGCCGTGCGAAACAAACAGAACAGGCATGCGCTGTGTGGAGGTGGGGGTCTGTGTGCTCATGTTGAACTCCTTGAGGAGACTGTAGCGATCCGTCTGCCGAAAAAGCTTCTGTCAACCCCATGTTTATATTCAAAAAATTTAAACACCCGGCTTCAGCGACAATGGGCGTTTCGCTGTCACGCTTGTCCTGTTTGCCATGTTCGCTCCCGCCCCCGACCGCTACGCCGTCATCGGCAACCCCATCGGTCACAGCAAATCGCCGCTGATCCACACCGCTTTTGCCCAGGCCACCGGCCAGGCCATGGTGTACGACGCCATTGAAGGCCCGCTGGGTCAGTTCACAGCCACGGTGGACCGCTTCCGCGCCGAAGGCGGCAAGGGCCTGAACGTGACCGTGCCGTTCAAGTTGGACGCCTGCGCCTACGCCAGCGACCTGTCAGAAAGCGCCCGTGCCGCTGGCGCCGCCAACGCGCTGAAGTTCGACGGCAGCCGCTGCTGGGCCGAGAACTTCGACGGCATCGGCCTGGTGCGAGACATCACCCACAATTTGGGACACGCGCTCGCAGGAAAGCGCGTGCTGCTGCTGGGTGCCGGTGGTGCCACGCGCGGCGCCATCCTGCCCATACTGCAGCAGCAACCAGCGCGCCTGTTCGTGGCCAACCGCACGGTGGAGAAAGCCACTGCCCTTGTAAAAGAATTCCACAGCGGCGGCGCCAATACGCAGGTACTGGAAGGTGGCGGCTACGCCGACCTGTGCTCGGACGCCTTTGACGTGATCATCAACGCCACCTCGGCCAGCCTCTCGGCCGACCTGCCGCCGCTGGCCGCTACCGCTTTCGCGCTGGACAGCCTGGCCTACGACATGGTCTACGGCAAAGGCCTGACGCCCTTCCTGAAGCTGGCCCAGCACACCGGCGTACGCCACTTGGCCGACGGAGTCGGCATGCTGGTGGAGCAAGCCGCCGAAGCCTTCGTCTGGTGGCGCGGCGTGCGGCCCGGCACCGCCGCCGTCATCCAGCGCATCAGCGTGCCGCTGGTCTGACCCCTTTTTGAACCGACAACGCCCATGAACCAGCTCGACGCCCTCAAGCAATACACCACCGTGGTGGCCGACACCGGCGACTTCCTGC
>CAYQTH010000197.1:0-2404 GCA_964420415.1 uncultured Macromonas sp.
AACACCGTGGTGTCGGGCTGCATGAAAATGCTCAACGCGCTGGAGGACTTCAAGGCGCTGGACAGCGCGGGTGCCGAGGTGGCGCTGATCGAAGGTTTTGGCGTGCTGCTGCGTTGCCTGTACCCGGCCACACCGCACCTGACACACGCGCTGTGGGCCGAACTGGGCTACGCCACCGTGCTGGGCGAGTTGTTGGACGCACCCTGGCCGCAGGTGGACGCGGGCGCCCTGGTGCAGGACGAGATTGAGCTCATGCTGCAGATCAACGGCAAGCTGCGCGGCTCCATTTTCGTGCCCGCCAGCGCCGACAAGTCCGCTATCGAGGCCGCCGCCGTGGCCAGCGAAGCAGTTCAGAAACAGGCCAATGGCGCCCCCCCGAAGAAGGTGGTGGTGGTGCCCGGTCGCTTGGTCAACGTGGTGCTGTGATGACGATGCGACGCCAGTTCCTGCGCAGTGGACTCACCGGTGCTCTGGCACTGGGGCTGGCGGCGTGCGGGTTCCGCATGCGCGGCGCAACATTCCTGCCGTTTGTGAGCCTGCGCACCAACAACCTGTCATCCAACTCCATGTTGGGACAGGCCTTGGTGGCTGAGCTGGCGGCGAGCGGTGTGACTGTGGTGGGGCCTGCGCGCGCCCTGGCGCCGGGTGAGCAGCCCGTGGTGGTGGATGTGGTGCTGGACGTACTCGCGGACCAGCGCGAACGTGTGGTGGTGGGCAAAACAGCCACTGGCCAAGTGCGTGAACTGGAGCTGCGCTATCGCTTCAAGTTCCGTGTGCGCACTCCGGCTGGCAAGGAATTGATTCCTGACACCGAACTGTTGCAGGAACGCGACCTCAGCTATTCCGAAACGGTGGCGCTGGGCAAGGACGCGGAAGAAGATCTGCTCAACCGCGACATGGTGAATGACATCACGCGCCAGGTGATGTACCGTCTGGCCGCCATCAGAAGCTTGTAATCCCCTGTTGGGCGGTGCCCACGCACTTCGGTTTTCTGGAACTGCTGGAATCGCTCAGATTGCGTGCCCTGGTGCAGTTGCTGACGGAGCGCCAGGTGCCGTTATCAAAGGCGTGGTGTTAACGACCTGATGGCGTTCGACGAACGGCGCAAAGCTTGAAAGCGAGGGCTGGATCGATACCGGGCGCGGGAACACGCGTGCGGTACACCCGTCGTCGGGCTTGAACTGCCGGAGCACCTGAATGCCATGGAGCTGTGTTGGCTGTGCGTGGCTGAAGGCGTCACCTTCGGGCCGGGAGCGCTGTTCACCGCCACCGACCGCTTCCACCACTGTCTGCGCCTGAGCTTTGCGGCCAGCTGGCGCGCACAGGGGTGTTGGCGTAACAGCTGGCTCCGGCAGTGCAGTGACCGGGACTCAATCCTTTGTGTTTGTGCCACGCAGGGGGCGAGGGCCGTTGTCATCAAAGAAGGGACCGGGATTTCCACTGCGCTCGTACAAACCGTCTGGGTCGTAGATCATGCTGTCTTCATAGGGCCAAGGTTGCGCAACGGAGGTTGCCAGCCCGAGCACCCGCTGGGCAGCGAAAGTGCCGGTATAGACCGAATAACTGAGGCAACCGAGGACAGATGAGACCACGATGGCGCCGATGGTTGGCCAGCGACGCAGACCCGGCAGCCGTTGAGCGATGCGTTCGACAACCGTATTGCCCGCTTCATCGCGGTGCAGCAGCACGGCACACCAAGCCATACTTATGGCGATGGTGGGGACCGCCATCAGGGCCGGAAACTGCCAGGCTTTGCCAACATCGATGGAGATGGCGGGCCAGACCTGGCTGTACACATACAGACCAGCACGCAGGACCATCAGTTCGACGCCGAAGTCGAAGATCATCCCGGTGACCCAGCCAATCAGCGCCAGGGTCAGTAAAGGATGGCGCCGAGCCCAGGCATCGGGAGCCGAACGGAACGACAAGCGCTTGTAGATTGCCATGGCCGCCAAGGCGGGTAGCAAAAAGTAATACGGATAACCGTAGAAGCAAGACATGGGCTCGACGTTCGGTGCGATCTGCATCCATGGCATGGTGGCCGGCAAATGAAGGACACGGGGGTCGAAATTCAGATACATCCCCCAGTTGATTAACGGTTCCATGAGGGTGGCGACGACCGTGATTGTCACCATCACCAAGATGGCTGGGTGCATCCGTCCTTCTTTCCAGGAACGCCAGAGGAAATAGCCCCAGAGGAAAAACACAGTGGGGATACTGATGTTTTGAAAAAGCAGGGCGAAATCCTCAATGCCTAGCCAAGGTGGTGTGGCACGAGGCACGCCACCGTAGTGATAGGTCCCGGCCGGATTGGGATTGAGAAATCCCTCCGGGCCAGTCAAGGCTATGCTGAAAAAATAGGCCAGCATGCCGACAATTGCCAGCAGGACGATGAGCAGTTCGG
>CAYQTH010000198.1:0-2400 GCA_964420415.1 uncultured Macromonas sp.
TGGGCGGCCAGCTTCATCTGCTCGTATTCCAGCAGGCGGCGTACCAGCTCGGCGCGCGGGTCTTCGGCGTCCTCGCCCTCGGCCACGTGCTTCGGGGGCAGCAGCATGCGCGACTTGATCTCGATCAGCATGGCGGCCATGAGCAGGTACTCGCCCGCCAGTTCCAGGTTGTGGGCCCGCACCTGGTCCACGTAGCTCAGGTACTGGCGTGTGACCTCGGCCATGGGAATGTCGAGGATGTTGAAGTTCTGCTTGCGGATCAGGTAAAGCAGCAGGTCCAGCGGGCCTTCGAAGGCCTCCAGGAACACCTCCAGCGCGTCAGGCGGGATGTACAGGTCTTGCGGCAACGCAAACAGAGGCTCGCCGTACAGGCGCGCGCGCGCCACTTGGTCCACCACCTCGGGCATGCTGACCGGGAGTTCTGGGGGAACGTGTTCCAGCAGAGCGTCCGGGGAGGCGGCGGTGTCCATGGGCAGGGCCAGTGCGGCCAGGGTCAGCGCAGCAGCGGCGCGGCCTGGTACACGTAGGGTTTTTGTTCCACGCGGCCCTGGTTGGCTTCACTGTTCCAACTGGCGTCCACATCCTGTTCCCACAACAGGGCGCGCCCTTGGCGCTGTTCGGCATCCAGCCCCGGGCGTTGGGCTTTGAGCTGGTCCAGAAATTGGGTGGCTTCGGAAACGTAAGGCGTGCGCTGGAAGAGGCTCATGGGATATCGGTCCAGAGGTAAAAGCAAGATTTTACCTACCCCGTTGGTTCGGGTGAGACTGTAGAGCAATGCGTTGGCAATCTCGCACAAGCGGTCGCCAGATCAGCAGCAGCAGTAGCAGGGCCAAAGGCAGGGTAGCGATGTACCCCCAGTGCTTGAACACCAGCGCGCCCAGCACGGCCCCCAGGAAGAAACAGCCGACCAGCCGGCCGTGCAGCGCCAGTTTGGCGCGGTTGGCCAGTACGGGGGTGGGTTGCTGCGGGTGGCGGTTGACATAGAACAGTTTGCCCAATTCAATGCCCAGGTCGGTGACCAAGCCGGTGACGTGGGTGGTGCGTATTTCGGCCTTGGAGATTTTGGTGATGACGGCGTTTTGCAGGCCCATGATGTAGCACAGCAGCAGCACCGTCAGGGGGGTGAACAGGGCGGCGTGCAGGTCGAGCACGGCGCCGAACAGGCCGAACAGCAGCAACAGCACGGCTTCCAGCAGCAGGGGCAGGCCGAAGGCGCTGGCCAGGCGCTGGCGCAAGCCCCAGTTGACCAGCCAGGCGGTGCTCATGGCGCCCAGCAGGAACATCAGCAGCGAACCCAGGCCGCCGACCACGGCGGTCCAGTGGCCCAGGGCCATTTCGTCGGCCACGGCCGACAGCACTCCGGTCATGTGCGAGGTGTATTCTCCCACCGCTAGAAAACCGCCGGCGTTGGTGGCGCCTGCGACGAAACACAGGGTCATGCCCAGGCGGGCGTTGGCCTGGGGCGTGCGTTGCACATCGACCCAGCCGCGCAGTTCAGGATGCATGGTCGGGTGGCCTGTGGTGGGTCAGTGGATGCGCATGCCCGGCTGCGCGCCCGGCCAGGGCTGCAGCACGTAGATGCCGGGTTGGGCTTTTTCGTCGGCGTGGCTGGCGGCCAGCACCATGCCTTCGCTGATGCCGAACTTCATCTTGCGCGGTGCCAGGTTGGCCACCATCACGGTCAGCTTGCCCACCAAGTCTTCGGGTTTGTACATGCTGGCAATGCCGCTGAACACGTTACGCAGCTTGCCTTCGCCCACGTCCAGCGTCAGGCGCAACAGCTTGGTGGAGCCTTCCACCGGCTCGCACTTTTCAATGCGGGCAATGCGCAGGTCCACCTTGGCGAAGTCGTCGATGGAGATGGTGGGGGCGATCTCTTCACCACCCGGTATCACTGCCTCTGGCTCAGGTGCGGTGGGTGGTTCGAACAGGGCATCCAGCAGTTTGGGGTCCACGCGCTGCATCAGGTGTTGGTAGGCACCAATGGCGTGACCGGCGCCCAGCGGGGTGGCGGCGTCGGCAAAGGTCAGCGGGGCGCATTGCAGGAAGGTTTCCACCTGGGCGGCCAGGGCGGGCAGCACCGGTTTCAAAAGCACGGTCAGCACGCGGAAGGCTTCGATGCAGGTGGTGCACACGTCTTGCAGTCGGGCGTCCATGCCCTCCTGTTTGGCCAGTTCCCAGGGCTTGTTCTGGTCCACGTATTCGTTGACACGGTCGGCCAGTGCCATGATTTCGCGCACCGCCTTGCCGTACTCGCGCTCGGCGTAGAGTTCCACAACGCCGGGCACGGCGGTTTGAAGGTGGTCCAGCAGGGCGTCGCCGTCGGCGGAAATGGTGCCCAGCTGGCCGCCGAAACGCTTGGCAATGAAGCCTGCCGCGCGCGACGCGATGTTGATGTAC
>CAYQTH010000199.1:0-2385 GCA_964420415.1 uncultured Macromonas sp.
TGACGTTGCCAGCGCGGATTTCTTGAGCAATTTTCATGGTGTTTCCAAGCGTTGATGCCGCGCTGGCGGCGGCTCTGGCTCTGTGGTCCAGCCCGGCCTGCTGAAGCGGGTGCGGCGGTTGTGCGGTGTCGAAAAGCCTTGAATTTTAACGTTTTTCTGCCACGAAAGACAAGAGCTGTGTCACCAAATCATCTTGAGCCAGCAGGCGCTGGCGGGCCGCCTGCGCGCATTCGTGCCAGGCGGTCCAGGCTACATCGGGCAGCGGACCGCTTGCCGCGCCGTTCCAGACGCGGTGGAAAGTGCGCCAGCTGGGTGGCGCTTCCAGCCAGTCCAGAAAGGCTTCCAGCTTGTCGTGGTGAGCGTTGTCGTGCTGCGGGTAGATGTGCCAGATGAACGGTCGGCCAGCCCACAGGGCTCGCACCAGCGAGTCTTCGCCGCGCACAAAGTTGAGGTCACAGCCCCAGAGCAGGTGGTCGAAGTGCGGTTGTGTCAGCGCGGGCAGTGGGTGCCAGGCCAGCTCACCCGGTGGTGTGTTCTGGGTGGCGTGCTGCATGGCCGCCTGGGCACGCCCGTGGGTGACCAGCCACTGCGCCCCCGCCAGGGTGGGCAGGCGCAGGGCTTGCGCCAGCGCCACAGGTTCGTAGCAGAACAGGGACACCACCGGCACGGTGCCGGTTGCCACGCCCATGCGCTGCCGCCAGGCGGCCTGGTCGAACGTGGCCTGTTGCTGTGGCAGGTCCGGTTCGCGCAGCAGCCCGCCGGTGGCGGTGGTGAAACCGGGGTAGAAAAACCATTTGGTGCGGCCTGCCAGCGGGCCGGTCAGCACGGGTGAGGGCAGGCGGTGGCTGCGCTCCACATAAGGTTCGGCGCTCAGGTATTCGAGGTTGATCCACATCTTCTGTGGACCGGTAGTGGACTGCGGGTGCAGGGCCTGCACCCAGGCCGGGTCTATGTCGCACCCAAAAGCTTCCACCAGCACATCGCCAGGGGGCAGGGGCGGGGGGGAGGCGGTATGCGCATCCAGGCGCTGCCAGTGGCGCACCTCTATGCCTGCATACCGGCCTTGCAGGGCGCCGGGGGCCATCCAGTCCAGCGGCGTGGCGTCGTCCACCCACAGCCGCACGTGTTGCGAGCGGCCTGCAAGTTGTGCGGCGAGCCGCCAGCACACGCCCAGGTCGCCCCAGTTGTCGATCACATGGCAGAAGATGTCCCACGTCAAGGCGGGGGGAAGGTGCGGGCCGTTCATGGCGCCCAATTGTCGCCGCCACGGGGCAGGGCGTTTGAAATGTGTTTACAGTCCGGTCTGCGTTCCGTTCTGTCCGAGCTTTCATGTCTGCCTCTCATTCCGACGAATTGCTGCAAGCGGTGGCTGCGTTGCCGTCCTTGCCTGGTGTGTACCGCTATTTCGATGCGGCGGGCATGCTGCTGTACGTGGGCAAAGCGCGCGACCTGAAGCGGCGCGTGTCCAGCTATTTCCAGAAAACGCACGACGGCACCCGCATCGGGCACATGGTCAGCAAGATCGCGCGCCTGGAAACCACGGTGGTGCGTTCCGAAGCAGAAGCGCTGCTGCTGGAAAACAACCTCATCAAAACGCAGCAGCCGCGCTACAACATCCTGTTCCGCGACGACAAAAGCTACCCCTACCTGCGCTTGAGCGCCAGCACCTGGACGCCTGCGTTCGAGCAATCACCGGCCGCCCAGGACGGCCACGCCCGCCCGGAGCATTTCCCGCGCATGTCCTACTACCGTGGGGCGGTGGAAAAGAAGCACCAGTACTTCGGCCCCTACCCGAACGCCTGGGCGGTGAAGCAGACCATCCAGTTGCTGCAAAAAGTGTTCCGGCTGCGCACCTGCGAGGACACCGTGTTCAATCACCGCACCCGGCCCTGCCTGCTGTACCAGATCAAGCGCTGCACCGGACCGTGTGTAGGCATGATCGACGCCGCCGGTTACGCGGCCGACGTGCGCAGTGCCAGCGCCTTTTTGCGCGGTGAAACCCAGGCCGTGCTGGACGAGTTGGAAGCCCGCATGCTGGCGCACGCGGAGAAGCTGGAGTTCGAGCAGGCGGCCGAAGCGCGCAACCAGATCAGTGCCCTGTCCACCGTGCTGCACCAGCAGGCGATGGAAAACGTGAGCGACCAGGATGTGGACATTCTGGCGGTGAAGGTGCAGGGCGGCCGGGCCTGCGTGAACCTGGCCATGGTGCGTGGTGGCCGCCATCTGGGCGACCGGCCCTACTTTCCTGCGCATGTGGAAGAAGGTGCCGTGCTGGCCACACTGGATGCGGCCGACGACGAGGACACGCCCCACGCCACTGAACAGGCGGTGGCAGAACTGCCGCTGGAGCAGCGCGTGCTGGAAGCCTTCATCGCGCAGCACTAC
>CAYQTH010000200.1:0-2380 GCA_964420415.1 uncultured Macromonas sp.
CGTTGCCGCCGTATTTGATGACCATGGTTTTGCCATGGAACTTGCGGATGTAGGGCAGCGCCTGGGCCAGGATTTCGGCGCGGTCGCGGGGCTGGATGTGGGAGGTGTCGCGGGCTTGGTGCGTCATGGTGGGAAGTGTGAAGGGCTGTTGGCTTTCGAATGGGCAAATTGTGCCGGAAATGCAGCCAAGCCTGCGTACACTGGCGTTTCAACTTTTGCTGCACCGCTGCTGCCATGTCCACCGAAATTGAACTCAAACTGCTGTTGCCGGGCACAAGCCGCGCCAAGGCTGTGGCGGCCTTGCACCGCATTCCGGCCCTGGCTGGCGTGGCGGCAACCGATCTGTGGCTGCTTAACCGTTATTTCGACAGCCCCAGCTTCACCCTGCGCCAGCAGCGTGCCGCCTTGCGTGTGCGACAGGTGCGCTGCACACCACCCAGCGCTCCTTCCTCCGCTTCTGCGGTATGGCTGCAAACCTTCAAAACTGCAGGCGTGTCGCAAGGCGGCTTGAGCCAGCGTGGCGAATGGGAACACGCCGTGCCAGGCGAAGCCCTGGATGAGGCGACCTTGCGCACCACGCCCTGGGCAGACCTGGACCCGCAGGGCCTGCTTTTCGCTCAACTGCAGCCCTGCTTCGACACCCACTGTCACCGCACCACCTGGCAGGTGCAAATGGGGCTCGGCAATGTGATTGAGCTCGCCCTGGATGCGGGTGAGATCGTCGCCGGGCCGCGAAAGCAGCAGTTGCTGGAACTGGAGCTGGAGCTGTTGTCGGGAGAACCGCAGGCCCTGTTCCAACTGGCCCAGGCCATAGGACAGCACTTGGCCATACTGCCCTGCGACGTGAGCAAGGCCGAACGGGGGTACGCACTGGCACAGGGTGTGGCCCACACCGCTGTACCCGCGCGCCCAACCCGCCTGCGGCCCCACACAACGCCTGTGCAAGCCGCCTGCCAGGTGCTGGGCGAGGTGTTCGACCAGCTCACGCGCAACCTGGCGGGCATGGACGCGTCAGACGACCCGGAGCTGGTACACCAAACCCGCGTGGCCTGGCGCCGCTGGCGCAGCGCCTGCCGCCTGTTCCGCCCCTGGCTGCCCGCCCAGCCCGACCGCACCGCTCTGCGCCCCCTCTTTGACGCACTGGGCCAATGCCGTGAACTGGATGTGGCACACACCGAAACCACACCCACCTGGGCACCGGCTTTCGTGCAACACAAGGCGCCACGTCACGCCATGGTGGATGCCGCCACCCAACTGCTGGTCCAGGCCGCGCAAAACCAGCGCAACCTGGCACGGCAGGCGTTACACAAACCAGAAACGGGCTTGGTCTGGCTGGCACTGGCACAGTGGCTGCAGCAACTGGCGGTTTTGGCCACCGCCCCACCAGCCTCCAGCCGCAAGGCCCTGCGCCACTGGGCACAGTCGCGCATGAACAAATTGCACCGCCGCCTGCAAGCGGCCTTGCTGTCGGCGCAGGGCATGGCCGCTGGCGCCCCGCTCAGCCACCAGGCCCGCCTGCTGGCCAAACGCACCCGTTACACCGCAGAAACCCTGGCCGGCTGGCTGCCCACAGACCAGGCCAAAGAGTGGCGTCAGGCCGCCACGCACCTCCAGCGGCAACTGGGCAACTCACGCGACCTGGCACAAACCATTGCCTGGCTGCAGCAACTCGGCGCCGCGCCTGAATGGACGGCCTTCCTGCAAGGGGTGGCGGCCGCCCTGCCCGACGCCAAAGCCGCGCTGGAGCCACCGCCCAGGTAAAATCGTGGCCTGTCCAACTTGGCCAGCCTCTGGATCTACACCATGAAACGCTGTCTCCCCCTGGGTGCTGTATGCCGCCGCACCCTCATTGCACTGGCCTTCGGCCCGGTTCTGGCAGGCGCTGCCCACGCGCAAACCGCCAGCAACGACATCATCACCCGCGTCTTCCCGCCCAACGCGCAACGGGGCGAACTCAAAGTGCTGTCGCTGGTGAACGTGGAACTCAACGGCAAGCCGGAACGCCTGTCAGCGGGCGCACGCATCCGCGACCGCAACAACCGCATCGTCATGTCCAGCACCCTGATTGGCCAGGAATTCGACGTCAACTACACGCGCGAAGCCACCACCCGGCAGGTGCATGAGGTCTGGGTTCTGACCCCCGACGAAGCCGCCCGCCCACGCCCCAAATCCTCCAGCCAGTAAGCGGCCCAGTTGCACGCCATGAGCAAAAAAGTCTTCATCAAAACCTTCGGCTGCCAAATGAACGAGTACGACTCGGACAAGATGGCCGACGTGCTGGGCGCCGCCCAGGGCTACGAACCCACGCAGGACGTGGAAGAAGCCGACCTGATCCTGTTCAACACCTGCTCGGTGCGCGAGAAGGCGCAGGAGAAAGTCT
>CAYQTH010000201.1:0-2356 GCA_964420415.1 uncultured Macromonas sp.
GTTTTTCGGCGCCGACAAGGCCAAGGTCGTGAACGACGCCATCGGCGCCCTGCGCATCAAGATCGGGCACAGCGAATTTGCCCGCAAGACCGGTATTTTTGAAGACCGCTGGGCCCCTCTGTGGGTGGTGGATTTCCCGATGTTCGAGTACGACGAGGACGAAGTCCGCTGGAACGCCGTGCATCACCCCTTCACCGCCCCGAAGGACGGCCACGAAGACTACATGGACACTGATCCGGGCAAGTGCGTCGCCAAAGCCTACGACATGGTGCTCAATGGCTGGGAGCTGGGCGGCGGCTCGGTGCGTATCCACCGCGCCGACGTGCAAAGCAAGGTGTTCTCGGCGCTCAAGATCGGCCCAGAGGAGGCGCAACTCAAGTTCGGTTTCCTGCTGGATGCCCTGCAGTATGGCGCTCCGCCGCACGGCGGCCTCGCTTTCGGTCTGGACCGCCTTATCACCTTGATGACCAAGGCCGAGTCGATCCGCGACGTGATTGCTTTCCCCAAGACGCAGCGCGCCCAGTGCCTGCTGACCCAGGCCCCCAGCCCGGTGGACGAAAAACAGTTGCGTGAATTGCACATCCGTTTGCGCAACCCGGATGCTGTGAAGGCCGCCTCCTGATATAGTGAAACCATCTCACTGAAGGAGGAACTTCCATGTCTGAACTGACCGATTCGAAAGACAAGCTGGTGGCTGACCTGCGACTGGTGGTGGCTGATGCCGAGGAGTTGCTGGCTGCAACGGCCCACCAGACCGGTGAAAAAGTGTCTGCCTTGCGTGAACGTATGCAGGAAAATTTGCGCGTGGCCCGTATCAAACTGGCCGATGCCGAAGAGGTCGTGCGCGCCAAAACCCGCGAGGTGGCCAAGGCCACCGACAACTACGTGCATGAACACCCATGGAAGTCGATCGGCGTGGCGGCGGGCGTGGGTCTGCTGGTGGGCTTGCTGATCAGTCGCCGTTGAACATGGCCTGAGACAGCAATGTCCGACGGCCAACGCTCTTCAGCCGGGCAACAAACCGAAACGCTCCTGGCAGGCGCGCGCGGCTTGCTGCACGATGGTGTGCAGATGCTGCGGGTGCGGCTGGAATTGTTGGGCGTTGAAGCCCGTGACCATGTCACCGACATGGTTGAAGGTCTGTTGGCTGGTTTGGCGGCGGTACTGCTGCTCGTGGTGGGTTTCGTGTTTCTGGCGGTTTTGCTGACTGTGCTGTTGTGGGACAGCCACCGCACGCTGGCGTTGGCGGTTTTCACGACCCTGTTTCTGACGGGCGGTGGTGTGGCCCTGGCCTTCGTGTGGACCCGCTGGCAACGGCGCAGGCAATGGTTTGCATCCAGCCTGCGTGAACTCAGGGCTGACGAGGAACGGTTGCAGCCATGAGAGCGGACCGGCAGGCACGGCTGCAGCAGCGCTGGCAGTTGGAGCAACAGTCTGCCGAATTGCGTGAGCGTCTGGTGGCCCATGCCCAGGCGCTGGCCCCGGTGTGGACTATGGCCGAGCGCACCCGCCAAGGAGCGAACTGGGTCAAACGGCACCCCTGGCTGCCACTGGTGGCCGTGGGGCTGTTGCTTTGGCGCCGTCCGCGGCGTGTGGTGCAGTGGGGTGCCCGTCTGTGGGCGTTAAGGGGAACCGCGCAGCGGGTACTCGGATGGTGGCATATCTTGCGTGGTGCCCGGTCCTCCCGATGAGAGTCACGCGTGCAAGTGGGCTTCAGATCGTGCACATGACCCTAAGGTTTCAAGGGTTGTGCGTCGATACAGTCAGTCTGTACTTTGTTGGGTAGATACAGATGTTTGTCATCATTGGTTGGGTGCTTGCTCTGGCGTGCGTGTTCGGTGTCTTCGCCGCCCATGGAGGGAACATGGGGGTGGTGCTGGCTGCGCTTCCGTTCGAAATGATCACCATTTTCGGGGCGGCCATGGGGGCTTTTCTGGCCAACAACCAGATGAAGGTGGTGAAGAAAACCGCCGCTGGGCTGGGCAAGTGCTTCAAAGGTTCCAAGTACACCAAAGACCGCTACATGGAATTGTTGGCGCTGCTGTTTGACATCCTGCAAAAGGCGCGCAAGGAAGGCTTGATGGCCATTGAAAGCGATGTTGAAAACCCGGAAACATCGCCTTTGTTTCAAAAGTACCCCAATGTAGGCACCGACCACCACGTGGTCGAGTTCATCACCGATTACCTGCGCATGATGGTGTCTGGCAACCTGAACGCGCATGAAATCGAGTCCATCATGGACAGCGAAATTGACACCCACCACCATGAAGAGCATGCGGCCGTGGCGGCACTGACACGCATGGCGGGCGCCTTGCCCGCGTTCGGGATCGTGGCGGCCGTGCTGGGGGTGGTGAAC
>CAYQTH010000202.1:0-2332 GCA_964420415.1 uncultured Macromonas sp.
AAAGCTCTCGGGCGGGGTCCAGCTTTCCTTGCGCAGGGTGATGGTGCCGCTGTTGCGCGGCAAGCCGTAGAAGTCGGCCCCGTAGAAGCTGGCAAAGCCCTCCAGCTTGTCCAGCGCGCCGGCGGCGTCGAACGCCTCGGCGTACATCTCCATGGCGGCATGCGCGGTGTAGCACCCCGCGCAGCCGCTGGCGTGCTCTTTCAAATGGGCCGGGTGCGGCGCGCTGTCGGTGCCCAGGAAGAATTTGGGCGACCCGCTGGTGGCCGCAGCCACCAGGGCTTGGCGGTGGGTTTCGCGCTTGAGCACCGGCAGGCAGTAGTAGTGCGGGCGGATGCCACCGGTGAAGATGGCATTGCGGTTGTACAGCAGGTGATGCGCGGTGATGGTGGCACCCAGGAAGCGGTCCGCCCCAGCCACGTACTGCGCCGCTTCTTGGGTGGTGATGTGCTCCATCACGATCTTCAGCTCGGGAAAATCGCGGCGCAGCGGTTGCAGTTGCTGCTCAATGAACACCGCCTCACGGTCGAACAGGTCGATGTCGGGGCTGGTAACTTCGCCGTGCACCAGCAGCAGCAGGCCTTCGCGCTGCATCGCCTCCAGCGTTTTGTAGGTCTTGCGCAGGTCGGTCACGCCCGCGTCGCTGTTGGTGGTGGCTCCGGCCGGGTAGAGCTTGACCGCCACCACACCGGCCGCCTTGGCGCGCGCGATTTCTTCGGGCGGCAGGTTGTCGGTCAGGTACAGCGTCATCAGCGGCTCAAAGGCCACGCCCGCAGGCACGGCGTCCTGGATGCGCGCTTTGTACGCCAGCGCCTGCTCGGCGGTGGTGACCGGCGGCTTCAGGTTGGGCATGATGATGGCGCGGCCGAACTGCGCGGCGGTGTGCGGCACCACGGTGTGCAGCGCGGCACCGTCGCGCACGTGCAAGTGCCAGTCGTCGGGGCGGGTGAGGGTGATCTGTTGGCTCATCTCGCCATTGTCCCAAATCTGGCCGGGCTGCGGTCACTCCGGGGTGCTGGGCTGGCGTGTGACGGCGGCACTGGTCGGGCCCAGGTCGTCCCAGAACTGCTGCGCAGCGCGCTTGAGCTTGGTGCCCTTGGGCCGGTACAGGCGGATGTCGAGCGTGCCCAGCCAATGCCCTTCGGCGGGCGCGGCGCTGACCAAACGGCCATGGCGCAGCGCCTGCTTGACCGAACTGGTAGGCAGAAAGGCCACACCGTGGCCTTCGATGGCCATGGCTTTCAGGCTTTCCGACATGTCGGTTTCGTAGACCTTGTCCAGGTGCACCGTCTGCCCGGTCTGCTTCAGCACCCAGTCCACCACACGCCCCAGGTAGGCCCCGCTGGAATAAGCCAGGAAAGGCAAAGACTGCCCCGGTTCGCCCGGCAGGCGGAACACGGGTTGCCCCTGGTCGTCGGGCATGCTGAAGGGAGCCAGCACCTCGTGCCCCAGCAGGCGCATTTCGTAGCGCTCGGCGTCGAGCTGGATGGGTTGCGACGGATGGTGGTAAGCCAGCAGCAGGTCGCAGCTGCCTTCCATCAGCCGCAACACGGCGTCGTGCACATTGAGCGCGATCAGATGGCTCTTGACAGGCCCCACCTGCTCCCTCAAGGCCGACAGCCAGGCAGGGAAAAAGGTGAACGCCAGGGTGTGTGGGACCGCGAACTCAATGGTGTCCTGCGCTCCAGGGCTGTGCTGGCGCAACAGGGTGCGCGTGTTCTGCAGGTGCTGCAGGATGTCGATGGCCTGTTCGTACAGCATCTGCCCGGCCGGGGTAAGTTGCGTCGGGTAGGAGGAGCGGTCCACCAGATCGGTGCCCGCCCAGGCTTCCAACGACTGGATGCGGCGCGAAAACGCTGGCTGCGTCACGTGGCGCAACTGGGCCGACCGGCTGAAGCTGTGCGTTTCGGCCAGGCTGACGAAATCCTCAAGCCATTTGGTTTCCATGACTGCACAGTGTAGGGCTTGCGCTGGCCCTGGCTAAGCCGGGTTCCACTGCGGGTTCCAGACCACCTCCCACAGGTGCTGGTCCGGGTCCTGGAAGGACCCAGCATACCCGCCCCAGAAGGAGGCCCAGGCCTTGTTCACGATCACCGCCCGCGCCAGATCGTTCACCCCGAGCGTGATGACCGTGACACGTGGCTGCATGTTCAAACCTCCTGCGTCCCGCTTTGCTGCAAGGCCCACATCTGGGCATAGCGACCGTTGGCGGCCAGCAGGTCGGCGTGCCGCCCGCGCTCCACCACCACGCCGTGCTCCAGCACGATGATCTCATGCGCATCCACCACGGTGGACAGGCGGTGCGCAATCACCAGCGCGGTCTTGTTCTGCGCCG
>CAYQTH010000203.1:0-2254 GCA_964420415.1 uncultured Macromonas sp.
AACGGGCTGGAAGAAAGCCTGGCGCGCGTGCTGAACCAGGGTTGCTGGAGCGAACAGCGCAGCTTCGGCAGCGCGGTGAGCGACTTCAGCGCCGACGGCGAACCGCACGACTTTGCCGTGCTGCAGCAAGGACGCGAGGTGGCGCGCGTGCGCTGGGGCCTGAACGGGGTGCACAACCAGTTGAACGCGCTGGCCGCCATCGCCGCCGCCGAACATGTGGGCGTGAGCCCGGCGCAGGCGGCCGAAGCGCTGGCCAGCTTCCAGAACGTGAAGCGCCGCATGGAACTGCGTGGCAGCGTGGCCGGCATCACCGTGTTTGACGATTTCGCGCACCACCCCACGGCCATCCGCACCACGGTGGACGGGCTGCGCCGCCAATTGGACCGCAGCGGCCAGCCGCAGGCACGCATCCTGGCGGTGTTCGAACCGCGCTCCAACACCATGAAGCTGGGCACCATGAAGGCGCAACTGCCGTGGAGCCTGGAACACGCCGACCTGGCTTTCTGCCACAGCGGCGGCCTGGGCTGGGACGCGGCGGAGGCCCTGGCGCCCATGGGTGCACGCGCCCAGGTGGCGGGCGATGTGGACACTTTGGTGCAACAGGTGCTGGACAGCGCAAAGCCGGGGGACCAGTTGCTGTGCATGAGCAACGGCGGCTTCGGCGGCATCCACCAGAAACTGCTGGACGCGTTGTCAAAACGCTTCACCTGAAACCGCCCTGCTTGCACGGCGCCACTCGTGCGCTAGACTGGGCTGCAACGGCCCGGCTCATGGGCCAATCACACACGTTGGAGCGACATGATGGGCATTGGACTGTGGATGGTATTGGGCCTGCTGGTACTGGCTGTGCTGTACGTCGTCGGCATCTACAACCGGCTGGTGGCGCTGAAACACGCGGTGGACAAGGCCTGGTCCAACATCGATGTGCTGCTCAAGCAGCGCCACGACGAACTGCCCAAGCTGGTGGAGGTGTGCCAGCAGTACAAGCAGTTCGAGCAACAGACCCTGCAGCAGGTGATAGCGGCGCGCAGCCAGGTACAGACCGCGCGCCAGGAACAGGACATAGGCGCGCTGGGCCGGGCCGAAACCGCTCTGCGCAACGGCCTGGGGCAGATCTTTGCCGTGGCCGAAGCCTACCCGGAACTGCGAAGCAACGACAACTTCATGCAACTGCAGTCGCGCATCAGCCAACTGGAAAATGCCATTGCCGACCGCCGCGAGTTCTACAACGAAGCGGTCAACCTGAACAACGTCGGTATCGAGCAGTTTCCCAACAACCTGGTGGCCAGCCGCTTTGCCTTTGCCGCCAAACCCCTGCTGCAGTTCAGCGAGGCCGAAAAGAAGGACGTTGACCTCAAGGCCTTGTTCGGCTGAGCCCACCCATGTGGCAACGCTGGCGCGGCGCGTCGGAGCAGTGGCTGGCCTCGGGCGGCTACTTGGTGCTGCTGATGGTGGGAGCGCAGTTTGAATCGGTGCGTGCCTGGAGCGTGATTGCCGGCCTGCTGGCGGCCCTGGCCCTGCTGGCCTGGCAAGCGGCTTTGCGGCGGCACCGCGCCATGCACGACACCCCCACCTCCAAAATTGCATCGGCCGCCCAGGGTTTCGTCGAATTGCATGGGCACGGCAAAGCGCTGGAAGGGCCGCCGCTGCTGACGCCTTTGACCCACTTGCCCTGCCTGTGGTACCGCTACAAAATTGAGCGGCGCGACAACAACAAATGGAGCACCCTAGAGCAAGGCACATCCAACGCCTCGTTCGTGCTAGCCGATGGCTCTGGGGAGTGCGTGGTAGACCCGGAGGGCGCTGAAATCACCACCCAACGCACCGACACCTGGACCGAGGGCGACCGGCGCTACACCCAGTCACTGCTGCTGGCGGGTGAGTCTATTTACGTGCTGGGCGAGTTCCGCAGCCACAGCGGTGCCGACCTGGCCCTGAACACGCGCCAGGACCTGGCCGAGCTGCTCAACGACTGGAAGACCGACATGCCAGGGCTGCTGAAACGCTACGACCGCAATGGCGACGGCCAGATCGACCTGCAGGAATGGGAACAGGTGCGGCAGGACGCCCAAAAGGCCGTGACCGAACAACAGCAGGCGCTGCGCGCTAGCCCGCAAAGCCACCACATCGGCCGCACTGGCAATGGACAACCGTTCCTGATCTCGTCGCTCCCCCCTGAAAAGCTGGGGCGGCGCTTTCGCTGGTGGGCCTATGCCCACAGTGCCGTGTTCCTGGCGGCGCTGGTAGGGCTGGG
>CAYQTH010000204.1:0-2245 GCA_964420415.1 uncultured Macromonas sp.
AGGCCGTCGGCGTCCTTGGCAGTGACGATGGCCAGCGCGGCGTCTTGCTGGATGGAGAACGAGGTGTCAACCAGCTTGCCATTCACCTTGCCGCCGAGGGCGGCCTTGGCCAGGCCGGCGCCAATGGAGGCCGCCACTTCGACCACCGTGACCGGACCGGGAAACTGGCGTTGGGAACCGTCGGGGAGCGTGATGTTCAACATAGGTGTGTCCGGAAAAACAAAACGCGGCTCGGGGCCGCGCTGTGAGAGAAAGACGTGCAGGCGCGAACTGCCTGCCCTCAGGGGGCAGTGAACAACTCCTGGGTAGTTCGCGGTGTCATAACCGGGGCGCCTTTCTCGTTCTTGCTGAATGTGCGTATGCGCGGATTTTCCCACAAATTCAAGCGGCACAATCCATGCCTCACACCTGAAGCATTCCGACACTGTCATGGCCTTGCTGCTCGCGCCCATGGAGGGCCTGCTCGATTTCGCCTTGCGCGATGTGCTCACGCGCATCGGCGGCATCAGCCTGTGCGTTTCTGAATTCATCCGCATCACCAACACGGTGCTGCCGGAACGCGCGTTCAAACGCGTCGTGCCGGAGCTTGACCACGGCGGCCGCACACCGGCTGGAACACCCGTGCGGGCGCAGTTGCTGGGCTCTGACCCGGTGTGCCTGGCAGAAAATGCCGCCAAGCTGGCCACGCTGGGACCCGCGGGCATAGACCTGAACTTTGGCTGCCCGGCCAAGGTGGTGAACCGCCACGGCGGCGGGGCCGCGTTGCTGCAAGACCCGGAGCTGCTGCACCGCATCGTGGCCAGTGTGCGGCGCGCCGTGCCTGCCAGCATGCCTGTGTCGGCCAAAATGCGCCTGGGCTACGACGACGACACGCGCGCCGAAACCTGCGCACAGGCTATTGCGGCCGCAGGCGCCAGCGAACTGGTGGTGCACGCCCGCACCAAGGCGCACGGCTACCGACCGCCCGCCTACTGGGAACGGGTGGCCGACGTGCGCCGGGCGGTGCCCATCCCGGTGGTGGCCAACGGAGAAATCTGGACCGTGGAAGATGCCCGGCGCTGCCGTGCTGCCTCGGGCTGCGACGACCTGATGCTGGGCCGGGGCATGGTGTCCGACCCTGGCCTGGCCCTGGCCATACTGGCCGATGCGGCACCCGGCCAGTCACAGCCCGTGACCGGCTGGCAGGTCATACTGTCACTGCTGGCCCATTTCTGGCGGGTCAACCTTAACCACATCCAGCCCAGGGCGCGGGTGGGCCGCGTCAAACAATGGTTGAATTACCTGCGGCGCACCTACCCGCAGGCAGAAGAAGCCTACCAAGCCCTGCGCACCGTGCACGACGCGCATTTGATTGAACAATGGATTTTCGAGAGGACTGAACCATGAACATGACCTACCTGTGCCTGCTGATCACCGGCCTGCTGCCCCTGGTGTGCGCCACCATTGCCAAAGCAGGTGGCAAAAGCTACGACAACCACAACCCGCGCGCCTGGCTTGCCCGCCAAGGCGGTTTCCGCGCCCGCGCCAACGCAGCACAATCCAACAGCCTGGAAGCGTTGCCCTTTTTTGCTGTGGGCGTATGGGCGGCCACCCAAGCTGGCGCGTCACCACTGACCGTCGAATACTTGGCTGTGGCTTTTGTGCTGGCCCGGCTGGCCTACATCGCCTGCTACTTACAAGACTCGGCGGCGCTGCGCTCAACTTTCTGGACGGTGGGCCATGGCTGCGCGATTGCGCTTTATGTGCTCGCCTTGCGGGCTTGACACTCGCCCGCGCTCATCCCTCCAAACGCCCCCAACCCGTCCGGCCATCTGCATGCGGGGGCCCCCAAACCGAACCCGCCCGATACAATGGGAGCGAAGGGTCGCCAGCCCTACGCACTGCATGCGCCGCTGGCGATCAGGTTGAACCTCGGGCCTGTCGGCCACGGGATGTTCACTCCGTTTCCAGCAACCCACACTGGGGCACAACATGCCTGCTTACCGCTCTAAAACTTCCACCGCTGGCCGCAACATGGCTGGAGCCCGTTCCCTGTGGCGCGCCACAGGCATGAAGGACGAAGATTTCAGCAAGCCCATCATCGCCATTGCCAACAGCTTCACCCAGTTCGTGCCCGGCCACGTGCACCTGAAGGACCTGGGCCAGTTGGTGGCGCGCGAAATCGAAGCCGCTGGCGGCGTGGCCAAGGAGTTCAACACCATCGCCGTGGACGACGGCATCGCCATGGGCCACGACGGCATGCTGT
>CAYQTH010000205.1:0-2218 GCA_964420415.1 uncultured Macromonas sp.
GCATGGTCAGCGGCATCCTGCCGGTGGTGGGGGTGCCGCTGCCTTTCATCAGCTATGGCGGCACCGCCATGATCACCCTGGGCGCGGGGTTTGGCATCTTGATGTCCATTGCCAAGTCCAAGCGGCTGGTGCAGTCCTGAGCACCTCCATGCACAAGGCTGGGCGCTTCTTTCTACAATGACCCCCATGATTTCCCGCGAACCCACCCTGGCCCGCCTGGCCACAGCCCAAGACCTGCTGCTCACGCCCTACGGGCTGGACGAAACCCACCTGCGCAAGGCGCTGGGCGAGATTCTGGTCCCCGGCGTAGACGACGCCGACCTGTATTTCCAGTACACCCGCGCCGAAGGCTGGAGCCTGGAAGAAGGCATCGTCAAGACCGGCAGCTTCAGCATCGACCAGGGCGTGGGCGTGCGCGCCGTCAGCGGTGAAAAAACCGCCTTCGCTTATTCCGACGACCTGTCCTGGTCCGCCTTGCAGGATGCCGCCCACAGCGTGCGCGCCATCGGTGCCCAGGGCCTGGGCGGCAAAGTGAAGGTGGGGGCGCGCAAGGTGGCCAAATCGCGCGAGCTGTACGCACCGCTTGACCCCATTCCCTCGCTCGACAGCGCCGCCAAGGTGGCCCTGCTGGAACGGGTGGAACACCTGGCCAAGGCGCGTGACCCGCGCATTGTGCAGGTGATGGCGGGGTTGGCCAGCGAATACGACGTGGTGCTGGTGGCGCGGGCCGACGGCACCCTGGCGGCCGACGTGCGCCCGCTCGTGCGCCTGTCCGTCACCGTCATTGCCGAACAGAAGGGCCGACGCGAGGTGGGCTCCTCCGGTGGCGGTGGCCGCTTCGGGCTGGCGCATTTCGACGATGCTTTGATTCAGCATTACGTGAACGAAGCCGTGCAGGCCGCGCTCACCAACTTGGACAGCCGCCCGGCCCCGGCCGGTGAAATGACCGTGGTGCTCGGCCCCGGCTGGCCCGGTGTGCTGCTGCACGAAGCCGTGGGCCACGGCCTGGAAGGCGACTTCAACCGCAAGGGTTCCAGCGCCTTCAGCGGCATGATCGGCAAGCGCGTGGCGGCCAAGGGCGTGACCGTGCTGGACGACGGCACCATTGCCCAGCGGCGCGGCTCGCTCAACGTGGACGACGAAGGCTGCGCCACGCAAAAAAACGTGCTCATTGAAGACGGCATCCTGCGCGGCTACATCCAGGACAGCCTGAACGCGCGCTTGATGGGCGTCCAGCCCACCGGCAACGGCCGCCGTGAAAGCTACGCGCATTTGCCCATGCCGCGCATGACCAACACCTACATGCTGGGTGGCGACAAGGACCCGAAAGAGATCATCGCCAGCATCAAGAAGGGCCTGTACGCCACCAACTTCGGCGGCGGACAGGTGGACATCACCAGCGGCAAGTTCGTTTTCAGCGCCAGCCAGGCCTGGTGGGTGGAAGACGGCAAGCTCCAGTACCCGGTCAAGGGTGCCACCATCGTCGGCAGCGGACCGGAATCGCTGAAAAAAATCACCATGATCGGCAACGACCTGGCCTTGGACAGCGGTGTCGGTACCTGCGGCAAAGAAGGCCAGAGCGTGCCGGTGGGGGTGGGCCAACCCACCCTGCGTATCGAAGGCCTGACCGTGGGCGGCACGGCCTGACAGGAATTTGTGCTACATTGTTTTCCCATGAAGGCCGTGCGTTTTTATTTTGGCTACTTTTGGTTCTCACGCGTCACCGACGGAAGAGAGCGTTGAGTCCAGCCCAAAAAGCGCCGCAACCTCACAAAAACCGTCGGACACCCCGGCGGTTTTTTTTTTAGCCTGACACTGAACACAACCCCACAAGCAGGAGCCCGTGATGAGCAAACCCCATGCCCCCGCGACCGACGTCTGGTATTCGCACCCCGCCGACCGCACCAGCCAGACCGACGACCAACGCATCCAGGACATCACCGTGCTGCCCCCGCCCGAACACCTGATCCGCTTCTTCCCCATCCACGGCACCCCCGTGGAAAAGCTGATCGCCGATACCCGCCGCACCGTGCACAACATCCTGCACGGCAAGGACGACCGCCTGCTGGTCATCATCGGCCCGTGCTCCATCCATGACCCGGCCGCCGCCATCGAATACGCACGCCGCCTGAAGGAAATGCGCGACCAGTACGCCGACACGCTGGAAATCGTGATGCGCGTCTACTTCGAAAAACCGCGCACCACCGTCGGCTGGAAG
>CAYQTH010000206.1:0-1280 GCA_964420415.1 uncultured Macromonas sp.
CCGTGCTGACCCGTCAAGTGGGTGCGTGCCAGCAGCTTGCGGCCAACGCCCTGGCCAAGGTCCAGCACCAGGGTTTCTTCCAGCGCTGCGTTGGCTGCAAACGTGCGTTGCACCAGTTGCAGCAGCACTTGCCAGGCTTGAGGGCTGCCCATGTCGGTGGTGGCCACCACAGGGTCGAGGTGGGCTCCATCGGCGTACAACATGGCCTCTGCCGCCGGATTGGCGTGGCGGGCACGGCCTTGTTGGTCAATCACCAGCACACCTTCGGACAGCCCTTCGATCACCAGTTCGTTCACCTGCGCCTGCGTCCGTGCGGCGCGTTGACTGCTCTGTGCCAGGGCTTCTTCCCGCGCCAGGCGCAAGGCCAACTGGTTGGCCAGCAAGGCGACCAAAAAAAAGCCGGTGCCGGTGAGGCCGGTCTGCAGCAAGCGGTTGGTGGACTCCGCCCCTGAGGACAGCAGGCTCCACCCCGCGTCAAACAGCAGAAACAGCGTGACCGCTGCCGCCGTTGCCAAGCTCAGCAGCAAGGTGCCCAGCACCGAGGCCAGCAGCAGCGGCAAAACGAACAGTGGCGTGTAGTTGAAGTTGCCTTGCTGAAAAAATTGCAGGCAGGCGAAGGCCAGGATGTCGATCACCAGTGTCCATATCCAGCGCAAGTCAACCCGGCGTCCACCGTCGCTGCGGGGCGACCAGCGCAGCGAGGCCAGCGTGGACACCAGGTAGGCGGCGGTCAACCCCACCAGCCAGTGCGTGCCGTCGGAGCCGACGGTGTTGACCCAGACCTGCAGGCCCAGCAAAACCACCGCCACCAGCACCCGTGCCTGCATGAAGGCGGTCCACAGGCGGTTGAAGGATTGGGTGTGGGCGTCGCCCGGGGTGTCCGCTCCGTGTTCAGACGGCTGAAACCAGCTGGGCACGAAGGTCGAGGCCGCGTCCGTTCGGTCCATGTCAGTGACGCCTAGCCGCCTTTTGGCACTGACGCACCCTTTTGGCGGGCAGCGATACGCGAGGCGTCGCGCATGGGGGCTGTTTCACCTTTGGGCCTTATGACTCGTGGCGTCGCAGATGGTCGTGGCTGCAGTAGTGGCCTTGGGTGCCGGCCACCGCATCGGCCATGGGCAGGTGAAGCCCACAGTGCTGGCAGGCGACCATCGCGGCAGGCGCTTGTACCGCGGGTGGTGGTTTTGGGGGCTGCCGAGCCTGCTCCACCGCTTCGTCGCGCGTGTCCTCGGCCCGGTTGCGCCGCCTCAACGGCCGCAAGCCCAACCAGGTGACCGAGC
>CAYQTH010000206.1:1290-2200 GCA_964420415.1 uncultured Macromonas sp.
TTGCAGCAGCACTTCAAGCACGAAGCGCGACCCCACATAACCGAGCAGCAGCAAGCCGGTTCCCGCATACAACACCCGCACGGCCGTGCGACCGCGCCAGCCCAGCCGCCACCGGCCCCAGAGCAGCACCGCCGTGGTCAACCAGGCGAGCAGCGAGAAAACGGTCTTGTGGTTCCAGATCCAGCCGCCGGTCAGTTCGCGCGCAAACCAGCCGCCAGCCAGCAGGGTGGCGCTCAGGAGCACAAAGCCAGCACCAACAAAGCGGAAGGTCAGGCGTTCCAGCGCCAGAAGGGGGAGGCCGTGTGAGGCCTCGGCACCCGAACGCATCGCCTGTTCGGCCCGGCGCATCAGCCAGGCATGAAAAACGGCCATGGCGAACATGGCATAGGACGCCACGCCCAACGCCCAGTGCACCGGCAACCATTGGGTGGGCAGGTTGTGCTGGTCGCTGCCGGGAAACACCCATGCGAGCAGCACCGCCAAGGTGCCCAATCCGGCCAGTGCGAGGGTGGATTGCAAACGCGGATAAACCCAGGTTTCGACCGCGTAGACCGCCAGCACCAGCCAGGCCGTGACCGACAAAGCTTGCGCAAATCCGAAGCGAGGCGGATCGCCGGTGAAGTTGGCCAGCAGCGCGCCACCGTGCGCAAGCCAGGTGAGTGTCATGAGTGCGCGCTGGGCTGGGGCCTGCCAACGCAGTCGGCCCATAGCGAGCGCGGCATAGCCCAGCGCGGCTACCAGTGCCAGCGCGGTGTTCCACCAGGGGCTCGCGGCTAAAATCATGTGCACAGTTTAACGGTCCCGTTCCAATGAACGCGGCGCCGCTGCCGCCCGCAGGTGGCTTTCCAACCGGTTTTCATCATGGCCTCAGCCCTCTCCGAAAAACTCTCACGCATCGTCAAGGAAATGC
>CAYQTH010000207.1:0-2187 GCA_964420415.1 uncultured Macromonas sp.
CTGGCGGATCAGGCCGCGCGTGTCGCGCCCGGCAGAACCGGCTTCGGAACGGAAGCACGGGGTGTGGGCGGTGAGCTTGATCGGCAAGTCGGCCTCGGCCACGATCTCGTCGCGCACAAAGTTGGTCAGCGGCACTTCGCTGGTGGGAATCAGGTAGAGCGCCTGGTTCTCGACGGCTTCCTCGCCTTCCTGACCGCCCTTCTTGGCGGCAAACAGGTCGGCCTCGAATTTGGGCAACTGGCCGGTGCCGCGCAGGGTTTCGGCGTTTACCACGTAGGGGGTATAGCACTCGGTATAGCCGTGCTTTTGCGTCTGCGTGTCCAGCATGAACGCGGCGAGCGCGCGGTGCAGGCGCGCGAGCCGGCCCTTCATCACCACAAAGCGCGAGCCGCTGAGCTTGGCAGCGGTTTCGAAATCCAAGCCCAGCGGTTCAGCCAAGTCCACGTGGTCTTTGGGGACAAAGCCCAGGTCCACCGGGTTGCCACCCAGGCCGCCTTGCGGGCTCCAGCGGCGCAGTTCCACATTGCCGTGTTCGTCGCTGCCCACGGGCACGCTGTCGTGCGGCAGGTTGGGCACGGCCAGCAGCAGACGCTGCAATTCACCCTGGATCTGGTCCAGACGGGCGGCGGAGTTATCCAGTTCTGTCTTGTACTGCGCCACTTCGGCCATGGCGGCGTCGGCATCGGCGTGCTGGCCCTTGCCCTTGAGCATGCCGATCTGCTTGGACAGGCTGTTGCGCTTGGCTTGCAGCTCTTCGGTGCGCACCTGCAGCGCCTTGCGCTCGTGCTCCAGGGACTGGAAGGCCTCCACGTCCAGGTAAGGTTGCGGGTTCTTGCGGGTCTGCAGACGGGCGACGACGGCGTCGAGGTCTTTGCGAAGGGAAGTGATGTCTAGCATGGTGTGCGAATTTTAGAGCTTGGCCCGCAGGGGGGAGACCGGCAGGTGCAGTGCATCTACACTGCCCACTTGGATGCATTTGTTTGAAAGGCGTGTTTTTGATGGCTAAAAGCATTGTTTTGACCGCTGTCGCGGCGTCGGCCCTCACCGCTGCAGCGTTTTTTCTGAACCCGACGCTGGAACAACACCAGGCCAAGATCCGAGGCGCTGTGGCCGAACAACAGCCCCTGGCGGGCGCACTGGGTCTGGGGCTGCTGCAGTCGTGGACGGCCCGGTACCACTCGCTGGGTGTGGTGTCTTACACCACGAACGAGGAACGCGTTTTATCCGTGGGCGGGTTCGGACTGGTGTTCGCACTGACACCCACCGAACCACAGCCCTGACACGCGCCAGCGGCGCCCAGGAAAGACGGTCAGAGCCTGAGGCCCTTGGGCAAGGGGAATTTGGTCGATTCGCGCACACCGTCCAGGCTGCGCACCGACACGGCTCCCAGCGCTTTGAGGTGCCGGACCACGCCCTGCACCAGGGCTTCTGGGGCAGAGGCCCCCGCCGTCACGCCGATACGCTGTCGGCCGGCAAACCACTCGTCCTTCAGCTCGGACGCATCATCCACCATGTAGGCCGGCACCCCCAGGCGTTCGGCCAGTTCGCGCAGGCGGTTGGTGTTGGAACTGGTGGGGCTCCCCACCACCACCACAGCATCCACCTCCCGGCTGAGCAACTTCACCGCATCCTGGCGGTTCTGGGTGGCATAGCAGATGTCTTGCTGCTTGGGACTGCGTATCTGCGGAAAACGCGCCTGCACCGCTGCGGTGATGGCTGCGGCGTCATCCACACTCAAGGTGGTCTGGGTGACCACGGCCAGTTTTTTGGTTTGCGTTGGTTGCACCTGGGCCACGTCGGCCACATCTTCCACCAGGTGGATGCCGCTGTCGACCTGGCCCATGGTGCCTTCCACCTCGGGGTGGCCCTTGTGGCCGATCATGATGAACTCGTAGCCCTCGCGGTGCAGCTTGGCCACCTCGACGTGAACCTTGGTGACCAGCGGGCAGGTGGCATCGAACACCTGAAAACCGCGGGCATCGGCCTCGCGGCGCACTTCCTGGCTGACGCCGTGGGCGCTGAAGATCAAGGTGGCGCCGGGCGGCACCTCGGCCAGGTCTTCGATGAAGATCGCGCCCTTGGCCTTGAGGTCGTTGACCACATAGGTGTTGTGCACGATTTCATGGCGCACGTAGATGGGCGCGCCAAACTTCTGAATGGCGCGCTCGACGATCTCGATCGCGCGGT
>CAYQTH010000208.1:0-2149 GCA_964420415.1 uncultured Macromonas sp.
CTCGCCGGCACGGGCTGCTTCCACGGCGGCATTGAGGGCCAGAATGTTGGTCTGAAAGGCGATGCCGTCGATCACGCCAATGATGTCCACGATCTTGCGCGAGGAGGCATTGATCTGGTTCATGGTGTCCACCACCTGCGCCACCACCGCCCCGCCGCGCGCAGCCACCACCGAGGCCGCTTCGGCCATGTCGTTGGCGTTGCGGGCATGGTCGGCGTTCTGACTCACGGTGCTGTTCAGCTCTTCGGTGGCCGAAGCGGTTTCCTCCAGGGAACTGGCCTGCTGTTCGGTTCGCTGAGACAGATCCAAGGTACCCGCTGCGACCTGGCTGGACGCACTGGCAATCGAGTCGGCGCCCGAAATCACCTGGGAAATCAGTTGGCGCAGGTTGTTCTGCATGCTTGCCATTTGGCCCAGCAAGTGGGTGATTTCGTCTTGGCCATCGGGCTCGATCCGGCGACTGAGATCACCCGCTGCAATGGCCGTGGCGGTCTGGTCGGCCTCGCGGAAGCCCAGAGTCAGACGACGCAAGGTGGTCAGCATCAGCAGCGTCATGGGCATGCCACCCAGCAGCACGATGGCCGCAAACACGAGCTTGCTGACTCTGTAGCGGCTCTCGGCCGCCGCTGCCTCTTCATCGGCCTTGTGCAATTGGTGGTCGCGCAGCGTGGCATAGGCATTGAGCAGGGCCTGGCCTTCGGTGCGTCCGGCCACCAGAAATGCCTGCATCACGTCACCCGTGTACTGGCCTGCGCGCAAATGCTGCAACGTGGCTTGAAGCTTGTCGCGCCACGCCAGTTGGCGTTCGGATGCCTGTGCCACCAGTGCCGACTCTGTTTCGTCCATGTGGCGTTCGCTGATGGCTTTCCAGGCAACGTCGTTGGTGCTGGCATTTTTCCCGATGGCCTCCAGATGCGTGTTCAAAGGGTGGTCGTGGAGACTGGCCAACGCCCCTTGTGGGTCGTGCTGGAAAGACAGCAACACATTGAGCCGGCTGTCGTAGAAGCGCTGGATCATGCTGCCCACCTCGGCGGCGGGCGCCATGCGCTCGCGGTGCACGTGCACCAGTGCATCGCGCGCGCTCATCATGCCCCACAAACCCACCACAATGGCCGCCAAAAATACCAGCCAGTACACCACCACGCCCGCCCACACGCGGTGCGTCAATTTGAATTTATCCAGCATATTTTTGAGGCAAAACAGCCTCATTTGTCATTTCAAGAGGCCATTATCTTGAAATATTTGACAATTTAAGCCGGTCGGGGTCGGGCAAAACCACGGGATTTGACCTGAGTCAAATGCAGGCCGACGGCACGCGGTGGATCAAGCCGGGCTCTTGAGCACATCGAGCAACTCGGTCTCGATTTCAATTTGCGTGCGGTTGTGTTGCAGCGGCTGGCCACTGATGAGAAACGTGTCTTCCACCCGTTCGCCCAGGGTGGTGATTTTGGCCAGTTGCAGGCTGATGCCATGCCGCGCGAGCACGCGGGCGATGGAGTAGAGCAGGCCGGTGCGGTCGCTGGCCGAGACGGTGAGCAGCCAATGCTGCGCCTTTTCGTCGGGCCGCAGGTCCACCCTGGGGGTGACGGGGAAGCTTTTGACCCGACGCGAGAGGCGCCCCCGGCTGGGCGCGGGCAGTTCACCCCGTGCCTCAATGGCTTGGCTGAGCCCCGATTCCACCATGCTGATCAGCTCCCGGTAGTGATCCGACAGGGTGGGCGCCACCACCTGAAAGGTATCGAGTGCATGCCCATCGCGGGTGGTATGCACTTTGGCATCCAGGATGCTGAAGCCGGCTTGGTCGAAATAGCCACAAATGCGCACAAACAAGTCGCTTTGGTCTTGCGCGTAGACCAGCACCTGCAGGCCTTCGCCATCGGGCGAAATGCGGGCGCGCACGACCGTGCCCGTGAAGGGCTGGTCAGGCTGGCGGGAGAGTTCGCGTGACACCTGGCGCGTGTGCCAGGCGATGTCGCTGGCGTCGTGACGCATGAAGTAGCTCACGTCCAACTGGTCCCACAAGGCCTTGTGTGCCATGTGGGGCAGGGCGTGCAGCGCCAGCAGGGTGAGCGCGTCGCGCTTGCGGGCTTCAATCACCGCACCGGGGTCGGGTGCCCGCCCACCCAAGGCGCGCAAGGTGTAGCGGTAG
>CAYQTH010000209.1:0-2017 GCA_964420415.1 uncultured Macromonas sp.
CCCCTGCACTTCGAGCTGGGCGAAGCCTTCCAGTTTGACTGGAGCACCGAGTACCTGACGCTTGGCGGCTTGCGCCGACGGCTCGAAGTGGCCCACGTCAAACTCGCCGCCAGCCGCGCCTACGTACTGGTGGCCTACTACGCCCAGGCCCACGAAATGCTGTTCGATGCCCACGCGCGGGCCTTTGCCACATTCGGCGGCGTGCCCCGGCGTGGGATATATGACAACATGAAGACCGCCGTGGACAAGGTCGGCAAAGGCAAGGAGCGCAACGTGAACGCCCGCTTTGAAGCCATGACCGGGCACTACCTCTATGAGGCCGACTTCTGCAACGTGGCCTCCGGCTGGGAGAAGGGCCAAGTCGAGAAGAACGTGCAGGACCGGCGCCGCCACATCTGGCGCGAAGCCGCAGAGATGCGCTGGGCCAGCCTGGCCGAACTCAACACCTGGCTGCTCAAAGCCTGCGTGGACAGTTGGCAGGAACTGCCCCACCCTGAATGGCCTGAACTCACCCTGGCCGACGTCTGGCAGGACGAGCGCGCCCGGCTCATGGCCTTGCCCCAGCCCTTTGATGGCTATGTGGAGCAACCCACCCGGGTCACGAGCACAGCGCTGATCCACTTCCAGCGCAACCGCTACAGCGTGCCGTGCGAATGGGTCAATGCCGTGGTCAGTCTGCGCGTCTATGCGGACAAACTGCGTCTGGTCGGTCCCCAGGGGGACGTGGTGGACCTGCCACGCAGCTTCGAGCGCGACCAGACCTTCTACGACTGGCAGCACTACATCGGCCTGGTCGAACGCAAGCCCGGCGCCTTGCGCAACGGTGCTCCCTTCAAGACCATGCCCGTGCCATTGCAGGAACTGCAGCGCCAGTTGCTCAAACACCCGGGCGGCGACCGTGTCATGGCGCAAGTCCTGAGCGCCGTGCCACTGCACGGGGCTGAAACGGTGGTGGTGGCTGTGGAGTTGGCGTTACAAGCCGGCAGGGTCAGTGGCGAGCATGTGCTCAACACCCTGTCGCGACTGAAAGAGTCCCAGACCACGGTGGGTACAGTGGAAACGCCCCTGACGTTGCAGGTGCCGCCTCAGGCCAACACCGGCCGCTATGACGGCCTGCGCGGTGCGGAGGTGGCGGCATGAACGACATCGTTTCCGCGCTCAAAGCCCTGAGCTTGCATGGCATGGCCAGTGCCTGGCCGGAAGTGCTGGGCACGGCACGCCTGAAGACGCTGGACCATGAAGCCGTGCTACACCAACTGCTCAAGGCCGAGGCGGCCCAGCGGGAGGTGCGCTCCATGGCGTACCAGATGCGCATAGCCAGGTTTCCTGCACACCGTGACCTGGCCGGGTTTGACTTCGCGCAGGCCAGTGTGGATGAGGGCCTGGTGCGCGAGCTGCACCAGTTGAAGTTCCTGGACTGTGCCCACAACGCGGTGTTCATCGGTGGGCCAGGCACGGGCAAGACGCACCTGGCCACCAGCCTGGGCGTCGAGGCCATCCGCCACCGTGGCAAACGGGTGCGCTTCTTCTCCACGGTGGAACTGGTCAATGCACTGGAGTTAGAGAAAGCCCAGGGCAAGCACGGGCAGCTGGCGTTGCGCCTGATGTACGTGGATCTGGTGATTCTGGACGAGATGGGCTACCTGCCGTTCACACAGTCAGGCGGAGCGTTGCTGTTTCACCTGCTGTCCAAGCTGTATGAGCGCACCAGCGTTGTGATCACCACCAACCTAAGCTTCTCGGAGTGGGCACGGGTGTTCGGCGATGAAAAGATGACAACGGCACTGCTCGACCGGCTCACGCACCACTGCCACATCGTGGAGACCGGCAATGAGAGTTGGCGCTTCAGGCATTCCAGCACGCAGGCTCAGGCCAGGCGCAAATCACCCCGATCCAGAACCAGCCAGGAAGGAGCCCAGGATGTAGACTTATCCACAATCCAGTCAGCGATTTGACCGTCAATTCAGTGGCTCAGTTTTGCTTCGGAATCCGGGTCAGTTTGTTTCTGGAATCAACA
>CAYQTH010000210.1:0-1554 GCA_964420415.1 uncultured Macromonas sp.
CCACTGCCTTCTGTAGGAGGACAGGCATTTTTGAGCCAAGGATACGAGCATGGGGCTGAAGGATTGGCGTTGCGCCGGGTTGGTTTGCAGCGCGGTTTCCACGGCGGTGGGGATGGACAGGCACAGTTGCGCCAGGATGCGCTGGCCGGCGCTCTGGCCCAGCGGCACCGATTTGATGGCGGCCTGCACCATGTTTTCGGCCCAGCCGAAGGCGTAGGACAGCAGGCCGTCGCGCAGCGGGGTGTCGGGCGCCGTGTTCCAGGCCAGGGCGCAGGCGAAGGCCACCGGGTAGGTGGGGGCGCGCAGGGTGTCGGGCAGTTCGGCCAGAGCAGCTTGGTGGGTTTGCAGGGATTTCAGCCACTCCATCAGGGAACGGCCCATCTGTTCGGTTTGCAGGCGGAATTCGCTGGACTCGCGGGTCTGGTGCACCCAGGTGTCGAGGTTGTGCAGGGCGGGCCAGTCTTGCTGGCGCCAGGCGCGGGTGGCTTCGGCCAGCACCACCAGGTCGGCGCGGGCCAGGGTCAGGTGCAACTGGTCGACCAGCCAGCGGCCAGCGGTGGTTTCGTCGTTGACCAGGCCGGACTCGATGGCTGCCTCCAGCCCTTCGGAATAGGAGAACCCGCCCACCGGCAGGGCCGGTGAAGCCAACCACATGAGCGAGAGCAGCGGGCTGGTCATGCGCGTTCAGTGGCTGTGGTCACAGTCGGGGCCGTGCATATGGGGCAACTGGCTGTGAGCGTGGTCATGGCCGTGATTGCCATGGCTGTGGTCGTTGTGGTCATGCGCATGATCATGCCCATGGCTGTGCCCACCCGCGTAGGCCCCGGCTTCTGACTCGAACGGCTCCTGTACTTCGGTCACGGTCAGGTGCATCTGGCGCAGCATGTCGGCCAGCACGTGGTCGGGTTCGATCTTCAGGTGGTCCGGGGTCAGCTCGATGGGCACGTGGCGGTTGCCCAGGTGGTAGGCGGCGCGGACCAGGTCGAACGGCGTGCCGTGTTCGGCGCGGGGGGTGATTTTCAGCACGGCTTGCGGCGCAGCCTGCACGCGCAGCAGGGTGCCGTCATGCGCCAGCAGCACGTCGCCACCGCGCACCACGGTGCCGCGCGGCAGGAACACGCCGACGCGGCGGCCTTCGGAATCGGTGGCGTCGAAACGGCTTTTCTGGCGCAGGTCCCAGTCCAGCGTGAGGGTGGCGGCGCGCTTGACCAGCACAGCGGCCAGCCCCTGGCCTTGGGGAATGCAACGGGCGACTTGCAGCATGGTCAGAACAAAAAGTAGCGTTGCGCCATGGGCAGGCTGTGCGCCGGCTCGCAGGTCAGCAACTGGCCGTCGGCGCGCACGGCGTAGCTTTGCGCGTCGATCTCCATGCGCGGGGCGTAGTCGTTCAGCACCATGCTGGCCTTGTTGGCGGTGCGGCAGCCTTTCACCGCCACCAGCCGCTTTTGCAGGCCGAAGCGTTCGCCCACGCCCGCCGCCAGCGCGGCTTGCGACACGAAGGTCAGCGAGGTTTTGGCAATGGCGCCGCCAAAGGCACCGAACATGGGCCGGTAG
>CAYQTH010000210.1:1607-2006 GCA_964420415.1 uncultured Macromonas sp.
ACCGGCTGCGGCGTGGGAATGGATGCGTTGGGGTCGCCCATCTGTGCGGCGGCGATCATGCCGCCCTTCAGCACCATGGACGGCTTGACGCCGAAGAAGGCTGGTTTCCACAGCACCAGGTCGGCCCATTTTCCCACCTCCACCGAACCAATCTCATGCGCAATGCCGTGGGCAATGGCGGGGTTCAGCGTGTACTTGGCGATGTAGCGCTTGATGCGGAAATTGTCGTTGCGGCTGTCGGCTTCCACCTTGTTGGTGCGGCCGGGCGTGGGGGCCAGCCAGCCGCGCTGCTGCTTCATTTTGTGTGCGGTTTGCCAGCAGCGCAGGATGGTTTCGCCGATGCGGCCCATGGCCTGGCTGTCGGAGCTGTAGATGCTGATGGCGCCCAGGTCGTGCAGC
>CAYQTH010000211.1:0-1963 GCA_964420415.1 uncultured Macromonas sp.
GCCTTCGGCAAAGCTTTCATGCCCAGCGTCGGCGTAGCCTTCACCCTCGAACAGCGGAATCACCGGCTCGCCGTTCAGTGTTTGCTGCAGGTAGTCGCGCAGGCCGCCCTTGTACTGCCAGGTTTGCGTGTCCTTGGTTTTTTCGTTGACCAGGCTCACGCTCACGCCCGGCATCAGCACCGCCTTGCTGCGCAGCAAGTGCACCAGCTCGTTCACGGGCAGGCTGGCCGATTCGAAATACTTGGCGTCGGGCCACACGCGCACGGTGGTGCCCTGTTTGCGGTCGCCATCGCCCACCGGGCGGCGGCTCAGCGGCTCCACCACATCGCCCGCAGCAAACACCAACCGCGCCACATGGCCTTCGCGGTGGCTGCTCACCTCCATGCGGGTAGAAAGCGCATTGGTCACGCTCACGCCCACGCCGTGCAGGCCGCCGGAAAAGCTGTACGCCCCGCCCTTGCCCTTGTCGAACTTGCCGCCCGCGTGCAGCCGGGTGAACACCAGCTCCAGTACCGGGGCGTTCTCTTCGGGATGCAGGCCGTGCGGAATACCGCGCCCGTCGTCCTCCACGCTCACCGAAGCGTCAGCGTGCAGCGTGACCTTGATCTTCTTGCCGAAACCGGCCAGCGCCTCGTCGGCGGCGTTGTCCAGCACCTCCTGGATGATGTGCAGCGGGTTGTCGGTGCGGGTGTACATGCCCGGCCGCTGCTTCACGGGCTCCAGGCCCTTGAGCACGCGGATGGAACCTTCGGCGTATGCCGTGCCGGATGTGGAGGGGGTTTTCTCTGCCATGCGGGGCATTTTAGAGACTGCCCGCCCCATGCCTGTACCACCCCAGATGGCATGGCGCTGTGCCGCACGCACAGCCCGCAACTTCGCTACAGTGGATGGCATGACATCTTCCCCGCCCCGTCTTGCCCTTTGGCAGGTGCTGGCCTGCAGCGCCGCCGTGGTTGTTTTGTCCATGGGCATACGCCACGGTTTCGGCCTGTGGCTGCAACCCATCACCCAGGCCCAGGGCTGGACGCGGGCGGACTTTGCCTTCGCCATAGCGGTGCAAAATCTGTCCTGGGGCGTGTTCGGCGTGTTTGCGGGCATGCTGGCAGACCGTTTTGGCGGCCACCGGGTGCTGATTGGCGGCGCGGCCTTGTACGCCACCGGCCTGGCAGGCATGGCACTGGCCCCCAGCATGGGGCTGTTTGTGCTGTTCACCGGGGCGGTGATGGGGGCCGCCCAGGCTGGCACCACCTATGCCGTCATCTTTGGCGTCATTGGCCGCCAGGTGCCACTGGAACGCCGCTCCTGGGCCATGGGCATGGCGGCGGCCGCCGGTTCCTTCGGCATGTTCCTGATGGTGCCGGTGGAAGGCCTGCTCATCAGCCACCTGGGCTGGCAGAACGCCCTGCTGGCGCTGGCAGGCACCGCACTGCTGATGGCCCCGGTGGCACTGGGCCTGCGTGAACCGGGCTTCAGCCACCCCAGTGCGAACCCACCACGCGACCAGTCCATTGCCCAAGCCCTGCGCGAAGCCTTGGGCTACCGCAGTTTTCTGTGGCTGATGGCGGGTTACTTCGTCTGCGGCTTCCAGGTGGTGTTCATTGCCGTACACCTGCCCAGCTACCTGAAAGACCACGCGCTGGCCCCACAGGTGGCCAGCACGGCCTTGGCGCTGATCGGGCTGTTCAACATCTTCGGCACCTACGGCGTGGGCGTACTCGGCCAGCGCGTCCACAAACGTTACATCCTGTCGGCCATTTATTTTTTACGCGCTGTGGCCATCACGCTGTTTTTGCTGGCACCGCTCACATCCACCAGCGTCTACGTGTTTGCCTGCACCATTGGTTTCCTGTGGCTGTCCACCGTGCCGCCCACCAACGCCACAGTGGCGCAGATTTTCGGCGTCCAGCACCTGTCCATGCTCAGCGGTTTCGTGTTCTCCAGCCACCAGATCGGCAGCTTCCTG
>CAYQTH010000212.1:0-1893 GCA_964420415.1 uncultured Macromonas sp.
AACTGCAATTGGCCCGCCTGCTGGCCGAAGAGGGCTCCCAGCAAGCGCGCACCCGCGCCCTCGCTGCGGCGCTCGACTTGCCTGACGACCGGCTGGAGGCGCTGCGCATCGAGTGTTTCGATATTTCCCACACGGCGGGCGAATCCACCGTGGCCTCGTGTGTGGTGTTCGAAAACCACCAAATGCAGAGCAAACAATACCGGCGCTACAACATCGAAGGCATCACACCCGGTGACGACTACGCCGCCATGCGCCAGGTGCTGGAGCGCCGTTACGGCAAGCTGGCCCAGGCCTTGCGCGAGAGCGCCGAGGGTGAAGGGCCACGCGGGACGGAACGGTTCCCGGACGTGGTCCTGATCGATGGCGGCAAAGGCCAAGTGGGCGTGACGCGCGAGGTGTTTGAAACATTCGGGCTGGATCTCGGCCGCATCGTGGGCGTGGAAAAAGGCGAGGGCCGCAAGGTAGGGCTGGAGGAACTGGTGTTTGCCGATGGCCGCGACAAGGTCTACCTGGGGGCCGATTCCGCTGCCTTGATGCTGGTGGCGCAGATCCGCGACGAAGCGCACCGCTTTGCCATCACGGGCATGCGTGCACAGCGGGCCAAGGCCCGCACCGGCGGCAGCAAGCTGGAAGACGTGCCTGGCGTGGGACCGAAAAAACGCGCCAAACTGTTGCAACGCTTCGGCGGCGTGCGTGGTGTGGCCAACGCCAGCGTGGACGACCTGACCAGCGTCGAAGGCATTTCCGCCGAGCTGGCCGAAGCCATCTACCGGGCCCTGCACTGACGCGGTTCACCCGCATAATGGCAATCATGTTCCTCACCATTCCCACCATGCTCACCTGGGCCCGCATCGTGGCCATTCCGCTCATTGTGGGCGTGTTCTATTGGCCTGGCTTGACGCCAGAGGCGCAGAACCTGTGGGCGGCGGTCTTGTTCGTGCTGTTCGCGGCCACCGACTGGGCCGACGGCTACCTGGCGCGCAAGCTGAACCAGACCTCGGCCTTTGGTGCCTTTTTGGACCCGGTGGCCGACAAGTTCCTGGTCTGCGCCTGTGTGTTGGTGCTGGTGCACCTGGGGCGTGCCGACGTGTTCGTGGCGCTCATCATCATCGGCCGCGAAATCGCCATTTCGGCCTTGCGCGAATGGATGGCCATGATCGGCGCCAACAAGAGTGTGGCGGTGCACATGGTGGGCAAGCTCAAGACCACGGTGCAAATGGTGGCGATACCTTTCTTGTTGTACGACGGTTGGCTGTTTGGCGTGCTGCACACCCGGCCGTGGGGAACGGGTCTCATTTGGGTCGCTGCTGTGCTGACCGTCTGGTCCATGGTGTACTACCTGCGCAAGGCGGTCCCGGAGATACGTGCCAAGGCACGGTGATGTTCCCGGTGTGCTGCATCCATAGCACGCCTTGCAGGTTGGGCCGCTTCCCGGCCTAGAATGCAGACGGCACGCCCGTTGACGGCATGTCGGCTACAGCCCAGCCACATGGGTCCGCACTGATTGTTGAATCAGAACGTAAATTCCGAGGGGAAAGTTTGTGAACAAATCTGAACTCGTTGAACACATTGCCGGCAGCGCCGATATTTCCAAAGCAGCGGCTACCCGCGCTCTGGATGCCGTGGTGAGCGCGGTGCGCACTACCTTGAAAAAGGGTGGCACGGTTTCGCTGGTGGGTTTTGGCTCCTTTTCTGTGACCAAGCGTGCGGCACGCACGGGCCGAAACCCGCGCACCGGGGCAGCCATCAAGATCAAAGCGGCTAAAATTCCCAAATTCCGTCCCGGCAAGGCGTTGAAGGACGCTCTGAAGTAAATTCTGTCGGGTCTTGGTTTCGGTGGGGTGCTTAGCTCAGCTGGTAGAGCGGCGCCCTTACAAGGCGTAGGTCGGGGGT
>CAYQTH010000213.1:0-1890 GCA_964420415.1 uncultured Macromonas sp.
TCACGCACATGGTGGCGCAGCAGTGCGACCTGCAGGTGGGCGACTTCATCTGGACGGGGGGCGACTGCCACATTTATAGCAATCACTACGAGCAGGTCACCACACAACTGGCCCGCACGCCCTACGCCTACCCCACCCTGCACATCAAGCGCAAGCCGGCCAGCATCTTCGAGTACGAGTACGAGGACTTTGAGGTGCTGGACTACCAGTGCCACCCGGCCATCAAGGCGCCGGTGGCCGTGTAAGCGGCCTCAAGCCAAATACGTTTGATGCGCTGTGTCGTGGAACAGCGCGTTGCGCTCGGTTGGCGAGAACCCGGCCGCGATCCTTTTGTAGGCGTTCCACAGAGTGACATAGGAAACAGCGGCGCGCTCGATAGGGAAGTTGCTCTCGAACATACAGCGCTGCACCCCGAATGTCTCGATGCACCAGAGCACATCGCGGCGCCAGAAGTCCGCAATTGCCTCGGAAGATACATGTTCCCCCGGTGACCAGGGTGCGCCCTGCATGGCGAGCGTCAACCCGCCCATCTTCAACCGCACATTCGGGCAAGCCGCCAGCTCGCTCATACCCTGACGCCATTGCGACAGCACCTCATCCCGCTGGTCGGCATAAGGCCCCGCAAGCAGCGGTGTCCCCAAGTGATCCAGCACAAACACCTGGTCCGGGAAGGTGCGCGCAACGTCAACCAAATCGCCCAGTTGATGCCCGTACAACCAACAGTCCAGCGACAAGCCACGGCAGCCCACTTGGCGTATGGCTTTTTGCACCACCGGATCGCGCAACAAACCGGGCGTTGGGTGGTGGTGCAGGAAATTGAGTTCTGGATTGGGGTCACAAGCTGACATGAACCGGATCCCGCTCAACCGCCCCTGGGCAGCGGCCGCATGGGCCTCCAGCACGGGGGCGATCTCATCGCCCAGCAGCAAATCGGCGAACGCCACAATGCCGTCCATGACCCCTTTGGGTGCGTTCAACTGGACGACGAAATCCACCTCGCCCACCGGCCTGAGCGCTTCCGGCCCTTCTGCCCTGTAGTAGTCGCCACCCGCCTCCATGAAGACGGTCGAGACCACCCGGTGCCCGCTGCGCAAGTCCACCAGCAGATCGTCCAGGTTGTAACTCGCCCACGCGTTGTTCATCAGATGATGGTGGGGGTCACAGATCACCTGTTCGGGATCGAGAATGGGTTCGGGTAGTTTTGACTCTGGAGTGTTCATCGCTGGCTCAGCAAGTTGTGCTTGCTCATGGTACCAAGCAAGGACAGCCACGCCGGTGACTTCACTCCACGATCACATAAACCTTGGTGACCGTCTCCAACACCTCGAACGAGCCCTGAAAACCCGGCGGAATGTGCACCGCCTGCCCCGGCCCGGCCTCTTCGAAACTGCCGTCTGCCCGGTGTAGACGGCACTTACCCTGCACCACGGTGAACACCTCGCGTTCGGTCGGGCCAAAGGCAATGCGCCAGTACCCCGGCTCGCAGCGCCAGACACCAGTGCTCAGCGTCTGCGCACCGGCCAGCGGCGCATCCAGCGCATTCCAGGTTTCGCGCAAGGGGTTGCCGCGCAGCAGCCGTTCCGGCTTGGGGCGGGACAGTTCAGGCTGGCCGCTGACGGGCAAGCCCAAACGCAGCAATTCGCTCGCGGCCATGGGAACCCCTGGCTCAGGCGCGCGGCAGGGTCACGCCATGCTGGCCCTGGTATTTGCCGCCACGGTCCTTGTAGGACACATCGCACACCTCGTCGCTCTCGAAAAACAGCACCTGGGCACAGCCTTCGCCCGCGTAAATTTTGGCTGGCAACGGCGTGGTGTTGGAAAACTCCAGCGTCACATAGCCTTCCCACTCGGGCTCGAACGGGGTCACGTTGACGATGATGCCGCAGCGCG
>CAYQTH010000214.1:0-1871 GCA_964420415.1 uncultured Macromonas sp.
GAGGCGCTGGCGCCGCAAGGCAGCCGCGCCGCCGCCACCCAGCCGTTGACCAAAGTGCCAACGCCGGGCAAAACCACCTGTGCTGACGTGGCCGAGTTGCTGGGCCTGCCGCTGGCGCGCACCGTGAAAAGCGTGGTGCTGGCCACCGACGAAATCAACGAGCGCGACGAGGTGGTCAAGAGCCGCATCTGGCTGCTGCTGCTGCGCGGCGACCACGACATGAACGAGGTGAAGGTGGGCAAGCTGCCGGGCCTGGACCTGGGCTTTCGCTTCGCCACTGAAAAAGAAATCGTCGAACACTTCGGCTGCAAGCCGGGCTACCTGGGGCCGGTGGGCCTGAAGCAGCCGGTGACGGTGGTGGCCGACCGCGAGGTGGCGCTGATGGCCGACTGGGTGACCGGCGCCAACGAGTGGGACCACCACACGACTGGCGTGAACTGGGGCCGCGACCTGCCCGAGCCGGATCTGGTGGCCGACATCCGCAACGTGGTGGCGGGCGACCTGTCGCCCGACGGCAAGGGCGTGCTGGCCATTGAGCGCGGCATTGAGGTGGGCCATGTGTTCTACCTGGGCACCAAGTATTCCCAGGCCATGAACGCGACCTTCCTGGCCGAAGATGGCAAGCCCAAGCATTTCGAAATGGGCTGCTATGGCATTGGCGTGACGCGCCTGCCAGCGGCGGCCATTGAGCAGAACCACGACGCGCGCGGCATCATCTGGCCGGACGCGATTGCGCCGTTCACTGTGGTGTTGTGCCCGATCGGCATGGACCGCAGCGAAGCGGTGAAAGCCGCCGCCGAGCAGTTGCACGACGAATTGGCCGCGCTGGGCGTGGACGTGCTGCTGGACGACCGTGGCGAGCGCCCCGGCGCCATGTTCGCCGACTGGGAGTTGATCGGCGTGCCGCACCGTGTCACCATAGGCGACAAGGGCCTGAAGGATGGTGTGGTGGAGTACCAGCACCGGCGCGACAGCGAGTCCACCAAGGTGGCGTTGGGCGAGGTGCTGGCGTTGCTCAAGGGTCGGTTGGGAGTCTGAGGGTCCACCGTGCCGTTGGCCTTGGTTGGTTGGTGGCACAGCGTGTGGCCCGCCTTGACACGGAGTGGCGACAAGGACATGAGCGCAAGCAAGCTGGGTCTGAAGCGGCGTGACTGCCTGACCTGGGTCTGCAAGGCCGGGTTGGCTGGCGTGGTGCCACTGGGTTGGCCGGTGCTGGCGCAGGCTGGGGCGCAGGCCGAGGAGCCGTTGGCTGATTCGGTGCGCCAGGCCTTGCGCGCGGCGGTTGAGTATGCCGCCCCGCTGGAACCTGTATTCACCAGTACCGAAGACCGCCTGGCCTACCTGCGCTGGATGGCAGAGCAAAGCCCCAAGCTGCAGCGCCGCAAACCGGAACTTCAGACCCGCGTTGATTTCCTGAAAACCGTTTGGTACGAAAGCAAACGCGCCGGGCTGGACACCTCATTGGTCCTGGGCTTGATCCAGGTGGAAAGCGCGTTCCGCAAGTTCGCCATCTCGCGTGTCGGGGCGCGCGGTTACATGCAGATCATGCCGTTTTGGGTGCGCGCGATCGGTGACGGCGACCCCGGCAAGCTGTTTCACATGCAGACCAACATCCGCTTTGGCTGCGTCATCCTGCGCCACTACCTGGACCGGGAAAAGGGCGACCTGTTTCTGGCGTTGGGCCGCTACAACGGCAGCCGCGGTCGAGCGGAATACCCAAACGCGGTGTTTGCGGCGCAGAAGCAGTGGCGCCACAACGCGGTGTGAGTGTGACTTGAACAGCAAAGTCGCGCGGTGACATTGGCCGCGCTTGCCGATCTCAGTCCGCCAGTACCTGCTGCAGTTCACCGGATTCGTACATCTCCATCATG
>CAYQTH010000215.1:0-1852 GCA_964420415.1 uncultured Macromonas sp.
GCCTTCGTAGACACTGAGCTCCAGCATCTTGGGGTCGATCAACAGCAGGCGCACATCCTTGGCGTCGGCCTTGTAGAGCAAGCTCAGGATCATGGCATTGATGCCGACCGACTTGCCGGAGCCGGTGGTCCCGGCCACCAAGCAATGCGGCATCTTGGCCAGGTCGGCGACGATGGGGTGGCCGGCAATGTCCTTGCCCAGGCCCATGGTGAGCATGCTCTTGGCATCGTGGTAGACCTGCGAACCCAGAATTTCGCTCAGCTTGATGGTCTGGCGCTTGGCGTTGGGCAGCTCCAGCGCCATCAGGTTCTTGCCGGGGATGGTCTCGATCACGCGAATCGACACCAGCGACAGCGAACGCGCCAGGTCCTTCGCCAGGTTGACGACCTGCGAACCCTTGACGCCAGTGGCCGGCTCGATTTCATAACGCGTGATGACCGGGCCGGGCTGGGCCGCCACCACTACCACCTCCACGCCAAAGTCGCGCAGTTTCTTTTCGATCAGGCGGCTGGTCATTTCCAGCGTTTCCGGCGCCACTGTGGCCTGCATGCGATCGGCTGGGTCCAGCAGATCGACCGGCGGCAGCTTGGAGTCGGGCATCTCGGCAAACAGGATTTTTTGCCGTTCTTTCACCACGCGCGTGCTGACTGGCACTTCGGCCAGGGTCGGTTCGATCTGCACCACCGGTTTTGGTGCCGGAGCGGGCACCCGAGGCGTTCGGGGCTCGGGCGGTTCTTCCCACGGCGCACTGTCGTCCAGCAACACCGGCTCCTCGTGCGGGTGCTCGGCCACGTAGGCCACTTCCTCGCGTTCACGCTCACGTGCCGCTTGCTGACCAATGCGCAAGTCTTCATCGGCCTCACGCGATTCACGGCGGCTCTCGAACCAGCGGTCCAGGGTCTGGCCTATCCATTCGGCCACCTGCCCCCAGGAGAAACGGAACACCACCGCCAGCGCCACCACCCAGAGGCTCAACGCCAGCAAGGTGGACCCCGTCGCGCCCAACCAACGCCCGGCCATAGGGCCCAGCCATGCCCCCGCCACACCGCCCGCCTGCCCTGGCAAAACGGCATCCCAACGGTACAGGCGGCTCCACTCCAGCACCGTGCTGGCCGCCATCAGCACCAGCCAACCGAGCCAAAAAACAACCAACGGCTTGGCCCGTTGCCAGCCAGATGCAGGCCCGGCGGCCTGCTCATTCCCCGCAAGCGCAGCATCGACACCGGTTTCATGCGCGCGCAGCCAACGCGCCAAACTGGCCAGCCAAGCGTAACCTGCGGCCAGCATGCACCACCAGACGGACATGCCAAACAGGTAATAACCCAGATCGGACACCACCGCCCCGACCTGCCCCGCCCAATTGACCAGCTGGGCGCCCGTGCCCGACGTGGACCAGGCCGGGTCAGCCAGGGAATGGCTGAGCAGGGCCACAAAACAGAACAACCAAGCCCCCGCGCCCAGCAGAAGACCGCTTTCCTGCGCGAACCGCCACACGCCACTGGCAGTGGGTTGAGCCGCGTCGGTATTGAGAGTATTGAAGGAATACGACATAGGTACAGCCGCAAGCTTACCCTACCGAAGCTCCCTGTCTTCAACCCCAAAGGCCGGGTGTCTTGCCACAGTTTCTACAATAGGGGCATCCTGGCAGACACGCCACATCCTCCATACACCCGTTCGCCCACCTGCCCCATGAAACACGCACAAGTCCTCATCCTGGGCTCCGGCCCGGCTGGCTACACCGCTGCCATCTACGCCGCCCGCGCCAACCTCAAGCCGCTGCTCATCACCGGCATTGCCCAGGGTGGCCAGCTCATGACCACCACCGAAGTGGACAACTGGCCCGCCGATGTGC
>CAYQTH010000216.1:0-1844 GCA_964420415.1 uncultured Macromonas sp.
GGAGAGCGAAGGCGGGCAATCGATCAGCACGAAGTCGTAGTCGGCATCGACCGTGGCCAGCGCCTGTTTCAACCGCTTGTCGCGTTGCTCCAGTTCGACCAGTTCCACCTCGGCCCCGGCCAGCTCGCGGTTAGCGCCCAGCACGCGGTAGCCGCATTTTTCTGTCAGTACCGCAGCTTCGGCCACGCTGGCCGACCCCAGCAGCACGTCGTACACACTCAAGGCCAGCTCACGCTTGTTGACGCCTGACCCCATGGTGGCGTTGCCCTGCGGGTCCAGGTCCACCATCAGCACACGCTGGCCGACCTTGGCCAACCCGGCCGCCAGGTTGACCGTGGTGGTGGTTTTACCAACACCACCCTTCTGGTTTGCTACGCAAAAAATCTTGGCCATGGGTGAGGAAGATAGGGAGAAAGCAGACAGAACGTCAACGGAACCGGGCTGGCCATCACAGGCCGACCCAGCCTGAGTTTACGTGCTTTCTTGCCCGGCGCCATAGCGACGTCAGCACACGCACCACTCAGCGCGGGCGCATCCAGACTATGCAGCGTTCAGCGTCCAGTCCGGGCACGCTCAGGGGTTCCACGTGAAACACATCGGCCTCCAGCCCCAACGCCTGCATTTCTTCATACGGCAACTTGCCCTTCATGGCCAGCCACACGCCCTGCTCTGCCACGGCCTGGCGCGACCAGTGGGTGAAGTCCTTGAGCGAGGCAAAGGCACGGGAGCTGACCACATCGAAAGTCTGGGTCAGGTTTTCCACCCGCGCGTGGACGCCATGCAGATTGGGCAAGCGCAAGGCCGCCGCCACCTGCTGGATGAACAGCGCCTTCTTGGCCACGGTGTCCACACAGCTCACATCCAGTTCCGGGCAGACGATGGCGAACACCGCACCCGGCAAACCGGCACCGGAACCCACGTCGAGCAATTTGGCACCTTGCTCTTTGCCCGCCTGCGCCAGGTGACGGCGCAAAGGCAGCACGGCCGCCAGGCTGTCCAGCAAGTGATGCGTCAGCATCTCCTGCGGGTCACGCAGCGCCGTCAGGTTGTAGACCTTGTTCCATTTGGCCACCCAGTCCAGGTAAGCCAGCAGGGTTTGCACCTGGGCATCGCTCAGGTGCAGCCCCAGACCCTCTGCACCCCGACGCAGCCCAGCCTCCAGCGGATGCGTCATGCAGTCACCTGTCCGCTGTCGGCTTCACCACGTTCTGCCATGGCTGCAAAACCTTGGTACTTGCCACGCTTCAGGTGAATCAGCAGCAAGGAAATGGCCGCTGGCGTGACCCCCGAAATGCGCGAAGCCTGCCCCAGCGTTTCCGGACGGTGCTTGCTCAGCTTCTGCTGCACCTCCACCCCCAGGGCGGGCACTTGCATGTAGTCCAGTTCGGGGGGCAGTTTCAGGTTTTCGTAATGGGCCGCACGCTCCACCTCGTCGCGCTGGCGGTCGATATAACCAGAGTATTTGGCAGCGATCTCGATTTGCTCCAGCACGGCGTCGTAGGCGTCGCCCAATGTTTCACGTGAAACCGGTTCGGGTGCACCTTCTTTGGCCACAGGAGCAAAACGCCCCCCTTCCATACCCATGAGCGATTCGTAAGCGACACCAGGGCGGCGCAGCAGGTCGAACAGGTTGTACTCGCGCTCGATGGCTTTGCCGAGCACGCGCTCCGCCTCGTTCGCCGACAAGATGCGCGGGTTGACCCAGGTCGCTTTCAGGCGCTCGGTTTCACGTGAAACCGCATCGCGCTTGCGGTTGAACGCATCCCAGCGCGCGTCGTCCACCAAGCCCATCTGGCGCCCGGCTTCGGTCAGGCGCATGTCGGCGTTGTCCTCGCGCAACTGCA
>CAYQTH010000217.1:0-1839 GCA_964420415.1 uncultured Macromonas sp.
TCCAGTGAACGCAGTACCAGCCCCGACAGCCTGCCGGTGGTGGTCAGTCTGGCGCACCCCAACGGCACAGCGCCTGCCGGGGTGCGCATGGAAGTGCCCGTGCCACAAGGCTGGCCAGCGCCAGCGGCACCTGTCAAGGCATCGGCGGCACTGCAAGCTGCGTTGGAGCAAAACGCCCAACGGGCGGCGCAGAGTGCAACGACCGCCACCGCAGGGGCATTCTGGCCTGTTGTGCTGGGCGCGTTGGTGGGGGGGCTGATTCTGAACCTGATGCCCTGCGTTTTTCCCATATTGGCCATCAAGGTGCTGGCTTTCGCCCAGCAGGGCAATGACCATCGTTCGCACCGGCTGAGCGGCCTGGCTTACACCGCTGGCGTGGTGCTGTCGTTCCTGGCCCTGGGCGGTTTGTTGCTGGGGCTGCGCAGCGCGGGGGCTGCACTGGGGTGGGGGTTTCAACTGCAACAGCCCGGCGTTGTTGTGGCGTTGGCGGTGCTGTTCACGCTGGTGGGTTTGAACTTGGCGGGGGTGTTCGAACTGCGCGGCGTGCTGCCCAGCCGCCTGAGCGGCTTGCAAACACGCCACCCTGCAGCCGATGCTTTTCTGTCCGGTATGCTGGCCAGCGCCATTGCCTCGCCCTGCACCGCGCCCTTCATGGGTGCAGCCATAGGGCTGGCGGTGGGGTTACCAGCCGCACAAGCGCTGTTGGTTTTCGGTTCAGTGGGGCTGGGCATGGCCCTGCCCTACCTGGGTGCCAGTTGGGTACCTGGGGTGGCGCAGCTGCTGCCGCGGCCTGGGCCATGGATGGTCACGCTGCGGCAAGCGCTGGCATTTCCCATGTGGGGCACAGTGGTATGGCTGCTGTGGGTGCTGGGGCAACAGACCGGGGTCAATGGCGCGGCCGCGTTGCTGGCCCTGTTGCTGTCCATAGGTGCTGTGGCCTGGGCACAGGGGCTGAGCGGACGGAGCCGGGCCATTCTGTCGACAGTGGCCTGGCTCTTGCTACTGGCATTGGCGGTCGGTATAGGCCCCTTGACCACCCGCTTGCAGACAGCACAGCCCAATGCGGTAGAGACTCAAACCGACTGGCAACCCTGGACCCCAGAAAAACAGGCCGAACTGCTGGTCAGTGGCCGCCCGGTGTTTGTGGACTTCACCGCCGCCTGGTGCGTGACCTGCCAGTACAACAAACTCACCACCCTGTCCAACCGCGAGGTGCTGCAAGATGCCGCCGCACACCGCGTCGCCCTGTTGCGCGCGGACTGGACCCAGCGCGACCCGCAAGTCACCGCAGCGCTGCAGCAACTGGGTCGAAACGGCGTACCCGCCTACGCGCTGTACGCTCCCGGTCAGGCACCTATCGTGCTGACCGAGGTACTGAGCGTGGACGAAGTGCGTGCGGCCCTGGCCCGGCTGTGACCACGCGGGACCGTGGTCCTAACCCGGATAATGGTTCACTTTGCCAGACTTGGAACCAATCAACATGAGCTTTGCCCCACTGCAGAACGACACCTTCCTGCGCGCCTGCCTGCGCCAAGCCACCGACCACACCCCCGTGTGGCTGATGCGCCAAGCTGGCCGCTACCTGCCTGAGTACCGCGCCACACGCGCCCAGGCGGGCAGCTTCATGGGCTTGGCCACCAACGTGGACTACGCCACCGAAGTCACGCTGCAACCGCTGGAACGCTATGAGCTGGACGCCGCCATTTTGTTTTCGGACATCCTGACCGTGCCGGACGCCATGGGTCTGGGCCTGAGCTTTGCGCTGGGCGAAGGCCCGAAGTTCGCCAAGACCGTGCGCATCGAAGCCGACGTGGCCGCGCTGCAAGTGCCCGACATGGA
>CAYQTH010000218.1:0-1801 GCA_964420415.1 uncultured Macromonas sp.
CTTCGAACGCAGCGAGGAGTTGGCTGCATTCAGTTTGACGTCTTGGCGGGCGCGTTTGCGGCCAGACGCCAGGCGGGGGTTCTTTTTCTTCGGCTTGGTTGCCATGGTTCAGTATCCTTTTGGGTTTGTGGATGTTGCCAGCGAACCGAAAATTATAGCAAACCCTGCTTCGCTACGGCCAAGCCATACCTTGACCTGAGTCAATACGGGGGTAATTCTTAAAGGATAATATAGGCCGTTCTCATTTGGCACGTGGGTTTGATCCCCACCTATTGTATGTCTGCATCCGTGGATTCGTCTCTCACGCCCCAACCCATTCCGCCTGGGGCGCCCATGCCGCACCGCAAGGTGATCCGCAGCTGGCTGGTGCCGCTCGCCAAGCGCGACACGTGGCATGCTTTTGTGCTGCTACTGATCGATTATGTGATCTGGTTGGCCTTGATTGCCGGCACGGTCTATTTTGAGGCCATCTGGGCCAAGCTGCTGTGCGGCCTGGCCGCCGGCTTCACCATCGGTCGGTTGTTTATCATCGGGCATGATGCCTGTCACCAAAGCCTGACCCCGACCCGCAGCCTTAACAAGTTGCTCGGTCGCATTGCCTTTTTGCCCTCGCTTACCCCCTACAGCCTGTGGGACGTGGGCCACAACGTGATTCACCACGGCTACACCAACCTCAAGGGTGTGGACTTTGTGTGGGAGCCGCTCACGCCTGCAGAGTTCGCGCAGTTGAGCCCCATCAAGCGCCTGATGCAGCGCCTGTACCGCAGTGGCTGGGGGCCGGGCTTCTATTACATGATCGAAATCTGGTGGAAGCGTGAGTTCTTTCCCAGCAGCAAGTACATGCCAACGCGCCGTGGCATCTTCGTGAAGGACAGCCTGCTGGCCGCTGGGTTCGCTGTGCTGTGGACGGGGGTGATGGTTGCAGCTGCACTGTTGACAGAGCAGTCGGTGGTCACCGTGCTGTTGTTGGGCGTGGCTTTGCCCTTCTTCATCTGGAACTGCATGATCGGTTTCGTGGTCTATGTGCACCACACCCATGTCAAGTCCCAATGGCACGAAAACAAGGAGGCCTGGGCCAAGTCAGCGCCTTTCGTGTCCACCACCGTGCACCTGATTTTTCCGCTGAAGATAGGTGCTTTGGTGCACCACATCATGGAACACACGGCTCACCATGTGGATATGAGTGTCCCGCTGTACCGTCTGAAAAAAGCGCAGAAGCTGCTGGAAGACACCTTGCCGGGCCGAATCATCATCCAGAAGTTCAGCTGGCGCTGGTATTTTGAAACTGCGCGCAACTGCAAGCTGTACGATTTCACACACCGTTGCTGGACCGATTTCAGCGGCAAACCCACCAGTGAGCAGGCCCCTTCTTACGCCTGAACGGCCGGAAAAGTCGCTGCAAAAACAACGCCGGCCCATGCCGGCGTTGTGCTTTTTACACCGTGGAAACCCTGAAATGAGACAATACGCGGTTACATGACACAAGATTTCTCTCAACTCTCCTTGTCCGAGCCGCTGCTGCGCGCGGTGACCGAAATGGGTTTTTCCGCCATGACGCCGATCCAGGCGCAGGCGATTCCCGTGGTGCTGCAAGGCCGCGACGTGATGGGTGCTGCCCAGACCGGTACCGGCAAAACCGCGGCCTTCTCGCTGCCCTTGTTGCAGCGCATGCTCAAGCACGAAAACGCTTCCACTTCGCCGGCGCGCCACCCGGTGCGGGCGCTGGTGCTGCTGCCCACGCGTGAGCTGGCCGACCAGGTGGCCGACCAGATCAAGCAGTACGCCAAGTACACCCAGCTGC
>CAYQTH010000219.1:0-1772 GCA_964420415.1 uncultured Macromonas sp.
GGCGGCAATGCGGCCAAAGTCGAACGGGTCGTCGACGATGGGCATGAAGAAGTCGGTGGTGGACACCACGCCACGTTCTGCGTCCAGCGCGTAGACGGCGGCGTCGTCGCGCGAGGCGTTGCCCACCCACAGGCGCGGGTCCAGGTGCTGCGCACCGCTGCCGGCCAGGATCACGTCCAGCACCTTGGGGGAAATTTTGCAGCCGCAGCCAGCACCGTGGCTGTACTGGGTCAGGCGGATGGGCTCGCTCATGGGGAAACCTGTTGCAACCAAAGGGCCCGATTATCTGGCCGCCAGCGGTTTTTTCACCACCGCGTACCGTTCCAGCGTTTTGGCGCGGGCCAGCGCATGGTCCACCATGGGCGGCGGGTAGTCGCGCCCCAGCACCACGTTGGCCGACTCCAGTTCCAGCAGCTTGGCCTGCCAGGGCGCGTGCAGCGCGTGGCTGGGCAGCCCGGCCAGTTGCGGCAGGTAGCGGCGTATGAACTTGCCGTGCGGGTCGAACTTCTCGCTCTGGCTCACGGGGTTGAAAATGCGGAAGTAGGGCTGCGCGTCGCAGCCGGTGGATGCCGCCCATTGCCAGCCGCCGTTGTTGGCGGCAAGGTCAAAGTCAATCAACCGTTCTGCAAAGTAACGCTCGCCCCAGCGCCAGTCCAGCCCCAGGTCTTTGGTCAAAAAGCTGGCCACCACCATGCGCAGGCGGTTGTGCATGTAGCCGCTCTGGTTCAACTGGTGCATGGCCGCATCCACCAGCGGGTAGCCGGTGCGGCCTTCGCACCAGGCAGCAAACTGTTTGTCAGCGTGCTTGCCGTGCTCCCATTTGATGTGGTCGTACTCGCGCTTGAAGCTGTGGTCCACCACGTGCGGAAAGTTGGCCAGGATCTGGTGGTAAAAGTCGCGCCAGATGAGTTCGCTCAGCCAGGTGCTGGCGCCGCCCAGGCCCTGCAGGTGCATCTGGTAGGCCACGCTGGCCAGTTGCCGGATGCTGACCGTGCCAAAACGCAGGTGCACGCTCAGGTAACTGGGGCCCTTCACAGCGGGAAAGTCGCGCGCATGGTCGTAATGTTCAATGCGGGTGATGAAGTCTTCGAACAGCGCCCGGCCCCCCCGGCTGCCTGTGCGTATGTGCAAAGCCCGCAGGTTGGTGGGGGCAAAGCCCAGGCTTTCTAGCGTGGGCACGCTGCCTGCGGATAAGTCCGGCAAAGCGGGGCAGGGCGCCAGCGCGTCTGCGTGGCGTTCCACCGGGTAGCTTTTCAAGAAGAAAGGGGTGACCTGTTTCAGCCAGGCGTTCTTGTAGGGCGTGAACACCGTGAACGGGTGGCCCTGCTGGGTCAGCACCTCGCGCCGCTCAAAAATGACGTGGTCTTTGTACGTGCGCAGCACCGTGCCCGCGTGGGCCAGGGCGCCCAGCACACGGGCGTCGCGCTGCTGGGCGGCGGGTTCGTCGTCGTGGTTGGCAAACACGGCCTGCACACCCAGTTGGGCCGCCAGGCGCGGAATTTCATCACTGGCTTTGCCGTGGCGCACCAGCAGGCCCACGCCTTCGGTTCCGTTGCTGCGGCCCAGGGCGCGCAGGTCTTCGTCCAGGTCCAGCAGCGATGCATGGATGAACTCCACCCGCCGGTCGGCCTGCAGGCCACGCGCCAGCAGGGGCTGCAATATGTCTGTGTCGAACACGAACACGCACCACACCTTCTTGCACTGGCGCAGCGCGTGGTACAGCGCCGCGTTGTCCTCCGCGCGCAGGTCGCGGCGGAACCACATCAGGCCGG
>CAYQTH010000220.1:0-1753 GCA_964420415.1 uncultured Macromonas sp.
AGGAGCTGCTGGCGCGCATGCGTGTGGCCCTGCGCCGCAGCGCGGGCAAAGCCTCCCCGGTGCTGCGGCACGGCGATCTGGAGGTGGACCCGGCAGCCCACACCGTCAAGCGCGCGGGGCAAGAGGTGTCTTTGCGGGCCAAAGAGTTTGCGTTGCTGCTGACCCTGCTGCGCGCCAGTGGCCAGGTGTTGAGCCGTTCCCGGCTGGAGGAGTCCCTGTACGGGTTCGGCGATGCGCTGGAAAGCAACGCCCTGGAGGTGCATATCCACCACCTGCGGCGCAAACTGGGCGATGATCTGGTCAAGACCGTGCGCGGTGTGGGTTACTTCACGCCTAAAGCCAATGTCTGACGCCGTTTCCCCACACGAATCCCCCAGACCCGGCATGTCTTTGCCGAGCCCGTCCCAGCGTCTGCTGCGCCATTACCTGCTGAGCTGGGTGCTGGGTACCGTGGCGCTGGTCTGGTGCAGCCTGGTGGGTGTGGCCTATTACACCGGTTGGCATGAAGCCGAGGAGGTCACGGATGGCTTGCTGGTGACGGCCGCCGAGATGCTGCTTCGCCAGCCTCAGCTGGCCGCCATGTCGTCAGGCGTTCTCGGTCCACGATCGGTCCAGGCCAGCAGCTATTCGCCCGAACTGCACGTGGTGGTGTGGGAGCGCGGCCAGTTGTTGTGGGACAGCCACGGCATGGCCGGTCTGTTGCCGGCCCAACTGCGGCCTGGCCACCAGCGCTTTGACAGCGGCACGGCGCAGGCAGCGCAACATTGGCACCTGTACGTGGAGCAAATAGGCCCTTGGGCGGGTGAGGGGCGCCGGGTGGCGGTCTTCCTTGATGTGCACCGGCGCAAGGCCCTGGAGCGGGACATTGCCGAGCACATTGCCCGCCCGGCCCTGGTGCTGTTCCCACTGGTGGCGGCCTTGCTGGTGTGGGCCATCGCCCGTGGCTTGGCGCCCCTGCGCCGCTTGTCGCGCCAGATCGCCGAGTTGGATGCTGATGCCGGGCAGTCTCTGCCGCCAGGGCAACGCTTCCAGGAGTTGCGCGCCATTGCCGATGCCATCAACGGCCTGGTGATGCGCCTCAAGGCCCAGGTGCAGCGCGAACGTGGTTTTGCATCCGATGTGGCGCATGAATTACGCACCCCGCTCACCGCCATCGTCTGGCAGGCCCGTGCCGCGCGTGAAGCGGCCCGCCCGGACGAACGGCGGAGCTCGTTGCAGCAGGTTGAACAAGATGCCTTGCGGGCTGGCCGCATCCTCACGCAATTGTTGGCCCTGGCCCGCGCGCAAGGGCTGGATCCGGCTGCCATGACACCGGTCGATCTGAATGAGCTGGCGCGGCAGGTGCTGGCAGAACATGCCCAGCAGGCCCACGACAGCGCGCATGAACTGGCCCTGAATGCCCCTCCTGGGCCAGTTTGGGTCCATGGCCACGCCACCATGCTGGAGTTGGCATTGCGCAACCTGGTGGATAACGCCCTGCGTCACACCCCGGCCGGGACGCATGTGGACGTGTTGCTCCAATGCTTGCCGGATGGTGCCACGGTGCTGTCCGTCATGGACGACGGCGCCCAGGCGGCCACCCCGTCCGATGCCCGTCCTGGGCTGGGTATCGGTCTGACGCTGGTGCAGCGCATCGCTGACTGGCACCACGTCCCATTTGACCGTGGCAACGGCACACCGCCCTATGCCACCCGTTTTACCTTGACCTGGCCAGCCCCGGCCCAAGGTGCCACAGCGTTGCGCCAGACTTAAT
>CAYQTH010000221.1:0-1726 GCA_964420415.1 uncultured Macromonas sp.
AATGGCCACCGACAGGTTGGTGAAATCCTTTTTGTAGTGGCGAATGGTGTACATGTCCAGCAGCCCCTGGGTGGGGTGGGCGTGGCGGCCATCACCGGCGTTGACCACATGCACGTGCGGCGCCACGTGCTGCGAAATCAGGTAAGGCGCGCCCGATTCGCTGTGCCGCACCACGAAAATGTCGGCGGCCATCGCGCTTAGGTTGGCAATCGTGTCCAGCAGCGACTCGCCCTTGGCGGTGGAGCTGCGCGCGATGTCCAGCGTGTACACGTCGGCGCTCAGGCGGGTGGCGGCAATGTCGAAAGTGGTGCGGGTGCGGGTGCTGTTTTCGAAAAACAGGTTGAACACGCTTTTGCCGCGCAGCAACGGCACTTTCTTTACCTCGCGGTCGCTCACGCTCACGAAGTTGGCGGCGGTGTCCAGAATTTGCGTCAGGATGGCGCGCGGCAACCCTTCGGTGGACAGCAGGTGGATGAGTTCGCCGTTTTTATTGAGTTGTGGGTTTCGCATGGTTCTAGGTCCGGTTGGCGTTCTGGTCTTCCACTTCGAAACCGAAGGTGCCCTGTTCGTTCTGCGTGAGCTCGAACGACTGGCTGGCGGGCAGCGTCAGGCGCACGGCGGCAAAGTCGGCCGCGATGGGCAGTTCACGCCCGCCACGGTCCACCAGCACCGCCAGTTGCACGCTGGCGGGGCGGCCAAAGTCGAACAGTTCGTTGAGCACGGCGCGCAAGGTGCGGCCGGTGTAAAGCACGTCGTCGATCAGCAGCACGTGGGCGCCGTTCACGTCGAACGGCAAACGGGTTTGCTGCAGGGTGGTGGCCATGCCGCGCTGGGCAAAATCGTCGCGGTGCATGGCGGAGGAAATCACGCCCACCTCGCCCGGCAAACCCAGCTCTTGCTGCAGGCGCGCAGCCAGCCAGACGCCACCCGAGGGCACGCCCACCAGATGCACCGGCCCGGCCGCAGTGGCCATGAGCCCCTTGACGCCACGTTTGAGCTCGGCGTAGAGGGCCTCGGCATTGAGTTGTAGGGAACTCACGGCAAACTCCTCAAAAATTGTTCCAGGATGATGCAGGCCGAAGCGGCATCGGCATCTCGCGCCCCCAGGCTGTGGGCTTCGGTGGTGCTGTAGCGTTCGTCCACTTCATACACCACCAGGTTGAAACGCCCGCGTAACTGGCGCGCGAACTTCTGCGCACGCACGGTATTTTCGTGGGCGGCGCCGTCCGGGTGGGTGGGAATACCCACCACCAACGCGTCCGGCTGCCATTCTTTCAGGCGGGCGGCAATCTGCACAAAACGGGCATCGCCCTCGGCCTTGATGGTGGCCTGCGGCGTGGCGGTGCGCGTCAAGCTGTTGCCACTGGCCACGCCAGTGCGCTTCAGGCCGTAGTCGAACGCCAGAAAGGTCTGGTGGCCGGGCACCACAACCTGAGCCAAAACAGCAGGGTTGTTCATGCGTGCCCCGAACCTGGGGCCAGCATCCAGGGCTCCAGGCCCAGCAGCGCCATGGCCTTGGCGTACCGTTGTTCAGGGGGGGTGTCGAAAATCACCGCCGGGTCGGCCGGCACGGTCAGCCAGCTGTTCTCGCCCAGTTCGGACTCCAGCTGCCCTTCGCCCCAGGACGCGTAACCCAGTGTCATCAGCACCTTGTGCGGGCCATGGCCATAGGAAATGGCTTCCAGCACATCGCCCGCGGACTGTTTGATCGCCAATGCGGCCAGTT
>CAYQTH010000222.1:0-1714 GCA_964420415.1 uncultured Macromonas sp.
TACAGCGCCGCGTTGTCCTCCGCGCGCAGGTCGCGGCGGAACCACATCAGGCCGGAGTCGAAGGGTTTGGTGGTGTGGGGCATGGGCAAATGGGTGCGCAGTTTCTCAGCAGTTGCGGCTAGGAAGTTGATGATATAACATACAAACGTGTGATATATAAGCCCTGGAGGCCGCTATGCATTTCAACATTTATTTGGATGATGCCCTTGGGCAGCAATTGACGGCGGAAGCCCAGCGTGCGGGAGCCAGCAGAAACGCGCTGATCCGCAAAGCCATTGGCGAATGGCTGGCGCGCCAGGCACAACCCCAGTGGCCCGATGCTGTGATGGCCTTCAATGGTCTGCCCGATATGCCCACCTTCGAGTCCCACCGGGGGCATTTGACCGCACCCGTAGACGACCCACTGGCATGAAATACCTGCTTGATACCTGCACCGTTTCCGACTTTGTGCGGGGGGAGCGTGGCGTGGTGGAGCGGCTCAAAGCCACACCGCCCAGCCAGATTGTGGTTTCCACCCTGACGCGCATGGAGGTTGACTACGGCCTGGCATTGAACCCAGAACGGTCAAAAAAACTGCTGCCAGTGCTGGAGGCGTTTTTTTCGGTGGTGGCCACTGTGCCGTTTGAAGAGGCCGACGCACAAGCTGCCGCTGCCATACGCGCTGCATTGAAGCAACAAGGCCGCCCGATAGGTGCTTACGATGTGTTGATTGCCGGAACCGCTGTGGCGCGGGGCTGGGTGGCCGTTACATCCAATGTGGGTGAGTTCCAGCGCGTGGGCGGGTTGCGGGTGGAGAACTGGCGTTAGGGGCCAAAGCTGGTCCAGTGGGCTCAGCACGCCGCGCCCGCCCTGGTTCAGCACATGGGTGTAGATCATGGTGGTGGCCACGTCCGCATGCCCCAGCAGCTCCTGCACGGTGCGTATGTCGTACCCGCTTTGCAGCAGGTGCGTGGCAAAGCTGTGGCGCAAGGTGTGCGGCGTGGCCGGTTTGGCAATGCCTGCCGCCTGCACCGCCTTTTTCATGGCGCGCTGGAGCATTTTTTCGTCCATGTGGTGGCGGCGTTCCGCGCCGCTGCGTGGGTCTACAGAGTAACTGCCCGAGGGGAACACATACTGCCAACCCCATTCTCTGGGTGCGTTGGGGTACTTGCGCGCCAAAGCATCGGGCAGAAACACGTCAGCCATGCCCTTGGCCAAATCGTCTTCGTACAGGTGGCGGCGCCAGGCCACATGCTCCTTCAACGGGGCCAGCAGCTTGCGCGGAAGCATGGTGACCCGGTCCTTGGCACCCTTGCCATCACGGATCAAAATTTCGGCGCGTTCAAAGTCCACGTCCTTCACGCGCAGGCGCACCACCTCCATCAAACGCATGCCAGTGCCATACAGCATGCGGGTCATGAGGCCATAGGTGCCCTGCATGCGTTCCAGCACGGCAGCCACTTCGGTTTGAGTCAGTACCACCGGCAAACGGGCGGGGCGCTTGGCGCGTACCACGTCTTGCAGCCAGGGTAAATCCTGCTCCAGCACTTCGCGGTACAGGAACAGCAAGGCCGACAAAGCTTGGTTTTGCGTGGAAGCGGAAACATGGCCATCTACGGCCAAATGCGTCAGAAAGGCTTCCACCTCGGCAGGCCCCATGTCTTTGGGGTGGCGCTTGTCGTGGAACAGAATGAACCGTTTGGCCCAATGAATGTATTGCCGCTCTGTGCTTAGG
>CAYQTH010000223.1:0-1712 GCA_964420415.1 uncultured Macromonas sp.
AACTTGCACCGATGTTGACATTTGCCAGAGCCTTTGCACCGAGTTACCTGAGCATATTTTTAAACGGGACCTAACACCGAAAGTAAGCCGCCCGCCGTAGGCGGGTCGGCTTGACTGCACAGTTAGACCCGAAGGCCGGAAGAGGGCGCCCTGACTTGGAGACAGACGCACCCCACGAAATAACCTGGCGCCACGGAAGCGACAAAGCGCTGCAAGAATGATAGCTGGCAGCGCTTACTACATAAGCACCACAGGCCAAAAAGGCTTGCAACTGGCGCAGCGAATGCAGGCGAAGCCCGGCGCAGCGCCAAAAAACCCAAGGAGAAAACTTTGAGAAGGGCGAAACGCTGGAGTCGATAGCGGCCTGCATAAAGTGTGAGTATGAAGGCGCTTCATGCTAGGTTCGATGTCAGTGTCTTTTTTCGCCACATTACTGAGGAAACCGCACAGCGCGTTAAAACTGTCTGCCAAGAAGCACAAAGGCCCGTCACCGGGCCTTTGTCTTTATGGGGCAGCGCCGTCACAGCGCTGCGTCAACACGCTTTACGCGTAGTCGCTTACCGGGATGCAGCTGCACGACAGGTTGCGGTCACCCCAGACGTTGTCCACGCGGCCCACGGGCGCCCAATATTTGTTGCTGCGCAGGGCGGCTACCGGGTAGGCGGCGGCTTCGCGGGTGTAGGGGCGGTCCCACTCGGCACCCAGCAGGCTTTCGGCGGTGTGCGGGGCGTTTTTCAGCGGGTTGTCGTCTTGCGGCCAGGTGCCGTTTTCCACCAGGCGCACTTCCTCGCGGATGGCGATCATGGCGTTGATGAAACGGTCCAGCTCTTCCAGTGTTTCGCTTTCGGTCGGCTCCACCATCAGGGTGTTGGCCACCGGGAAGCTCAGCGTGGGGGCGTGGAAGCCGTAGTCCATCAGGCGCTTAGCCACGTCCTCGGCCATGATGCCGCTGCTGTCTTTCAGTCCACGCAGGTCCAGGATGCACTCGTGTGCCACGTGCCCGTTGGCGCTGGCGTACAGCGTGGGGTAGTGGTCGGCCAGGCGCACGCTGATGTAGTTGGCTGCCAGGATGGCTGCTTCGGTGGCGTGTTGCAGGCCGGTGGCGCCCATCATGCGGATGTACATCCAGGAAATGGGCAGCACGGCGGCGTTGCCGAACGGGGCGGCAGACACCGCGCCCACCGGGGCATGGGCCGGGGCCGCACCAGCGGCAGCGCCTTGCGCCTGGGCCGTGGCATGGCCGGGCAGGAAGGGCACCAGGTCGGCCACCACGCACACCGGGCCGACGCCAGGGCCGCCACCGCCGTGAGGGATGCAGAAGGTCTTGTGCAGGTTCAGGTGGCTCACGTCACCGCCGAATTCGCCCGGCGCGGCCACGCCGACCAGCGCGTTCATGTTGGCGCCGTCCACGTAGACGCGGCCGCCGTGGCTGTGCACCAGCGCGCACAGGTCCTTCACCTGGGTCTCGAACACGCCGTGCGTGCTGGGGTAGGTGATCATGACGCAGGCCAGGTTGGCGCTGTGCTGCTCGCACTTGGCCTTCAGATCCGCGAGGTCCACGTTGCCCATGGCGTCGCAGGCGGTCACCACCACCTGCATGCCGACCATCTGCGCGCTGGCCGGGTTGGTGCCGTGGGCGGAGGAGGGGATCAGGCAGACGGTGCGGTGGCCCTGGCCCTGGGCCTCGTGGTAGGCCTTGATGGCGAGCAGGC
>CAYQTH010000224.1:0-1703 GCA_964420415.1 uncultured Macromonas sp.
CTCCGGCGGCACCTCGGGCCTGTCGATCGGCCACTGCTCCCCCGAAGCGGCCGCTGGCGGCGCGATTGGCTTGGTACAGAACGGCGACCGCATCCGCATCGACATCCCGAACCGCACCATCAACGTGCTGGTGAGCGACGAGGAACTGGCCAAGCGACGCGCCGAACAAGATGCCAAGGGCTGGAAACCCGTGCACCCGCGCCCGCGCAAGGTGTCGGCCGCATTGCGCGCCTATGCCAAGCTGGCCACATCGGCCGACAAGGGCGCCGTGCGCGACCTGTCACAGCTGGACGACTGACCCCGTCTGCTTCAGGGTGCGCCTTTCGGTGCGCCCACAGGTGCCAACGCCTGCCAGCCGCCCGCTGACGTGTACCGCACCAGCGGGCGATAGCGTTTTTGGGGGTCACCGGTGGACTCCACCAACCAATAATCCTGAACCCGCCATGTCACTGGCTCGACTTGCTGCGGCAACGGCACCGCTGCGCGGCGCGCCAACGTCAGGTGGGGCCGGTAAACGCGCGCCTCCACCGACACACCGCAACTGAGCAGCGCCTGCCCCAGGTGCTGCTGCAGGGCCAGCAACGCCACGGGAGCTGCGCACGGACACAACACCACCAACCCACGGGGCCAGGCTTCTGGCCGTTCCAACGCCAAGGTGAACGGCTCAAATGGCAGCGCCAGCACGGGTAACAACTTTGCAATTCGCGTCTCGTCGACTGCCCCCAGAAAATGCAAGGTCACATGCCAGTCGTTGTGCAGGTAGCGCGTCGCCCCTGCGGGCCAAGGCCATGCCCGACCCACCTGCTGCAGCGCCGCGCACACGGCCTGATCTGGCCACAGCGCCAAAAACAAGCGTCGACTGGCCTGGGAAATGCTCATGCGGATTTCCTCTCTGGACTCAGACACCGGTGAAGCGCATACTGGCCGCACTCGGTGTTGCATTGTGATTACACACACATCCAGGAGACTGCCGCCCATGGACACATCCGTCTTGAGCCCTGCGCGGGCGCCCAGCCACGCCGCTGCGCTGACCATGTACCGCTGGCGCTCCCCTTTTTACGACTGGCAACTGGCGCCCTACGAGTACATCCGCCAGCGGGCCATCGAGCATTTGCACCTTGCACCCGGACAAACCGTGCTCGACATAGGCTGCGGCACAGGCATGAGCCTGCCCTTGCTGGTGGAGGCCGTGGGCCCCCACGGCAACGTGACTGGGGTTGAGCAATGCCCGCAAATGATGGCCATGGCGCAACAGCGCGTGCAGCGCCACGGCTGGCACAACGTGGACTTGCTGTGCAGCCCCATAGACCAGGCCAGGCTGCCGCATGCCGACGCGGTGTTGTTGCATTTCACTCACGACATACTGCAGAGCCCGCAGGCACTGGACCGCATACTGAGCTGCCTGCGGCCTGGCGCCCGCATTGCCTGCACCGGGTTGAAATGGACGTCACCCTATTGGCCCGCACTGAACGCGCTGGTTTGCTACAACGCCTTGCAGTCCGTAACCAACCTGCAGGGCCTGGACTGCCCCTGGGCACCACTGCTGGAAAGGGGACTGGCGCTGGAAGTCGAAACCACCGTGATGGGCACCATTTTTGTCGCCAGCGGCCAGCTCGCGGGCCAGCGGCAAAAGGCGCACTGAAAGCAAAAAACCCACACAGCGCAAACCATGTGGGTGCAATGAACTGGCGGAGTGGACGGGA
>CAYQTH010000225.1:0-394 GCA_964420415.1 uncultured Macromonas sp.
CCATCATCGGTGAAGGCGGCTCCGGCGGCGCGCTGGCCATTGCCGTGGCCGACCAGGTGCTGATGCTGCAGTATTCCGTCTATTCCGTGATCAGCCCGGAAGGCTGTGCCTCCATCCTGTGGAAAACCTCAGACCGTGCCAGCGACGCCGCCGAGGCGCTGGGCATCACCGCGCACCGCCTGAAGGCGCTGGGCCTGGTGGACAAGATCGTCAACGAGCCGGTGGGCGGTGCGCACCGCGACCACAAACAGATGGCCGCTTTCCTCAAACGCGCGTTGAACGACGCGTTCCGCCAGGTGTCCGACCTGAAGGTGAGCGAACTGCTGGAGCGCCGCCACGAGCGCCTGAACAGCTACGGCCGCTTCACCGACACCAAGGCCGAAGCCCGCGAAAA
>CAYQTH010000225.1:404-1690 GCA_964420415.1 uncultured Macromonas sp.
AGTCCGAAGGCAAGCGCGGCTGACCCGTCGGTCAGGCTGACCTCGGTTTCGGGCTTCCCGCACACCACCATGGGCCAGGCCCGCCGCCAGACCCCCGTGGATTTCCAGGGCAACCCGGCGGGGGCGGGCCTGCTGGCTTGGTGGCGCGCGCAAACGGTGCTTCCGGTGGCCGATTTTTCTGCTGCCAATGGCGGCGTGGCTGCTGTGGACGGGGCGCTGCCGCGCCCTTGGGCCGTGGCCTACAGCGGCGGGGCCGATTCGACCGCATTGCTGCTGGCGGCCCACGCCCTGTGGCCGGGCCGTGTGGTGGCGCTACATGTGCACCATGGCCTGCAAGCCGCAGCGGAAGACTTCGTTACCCACGTACAGGCTTTTTGCAACCGCATTGGCGTACCGCTGTGCGTGGCGCGTGTGCAAGCGCGGCACCGTCCAGGTCAAAGCCCGGAAGAGGCTGCCCGTGTGGCACGCTACCAGGCCTTGGCCGAAGCGGCGCAACAGCACCAGGCCTGGGGCGTGCTGTTGGGTCAGCATGCACAGGACCAGGCCGAAACAGTGTTGCTGGCACTCAGCCGTGGTGCCGGGTTGCCGGGACTGGCAGCCATGCCAGCGCACATGGTGCGCCACGGCATGCTGTTTGGCCGCCCGCTGCTGTCTGTGGACGGTGTTGCACTGCGCTCTTGGCTGGATGAACAGGGTGTGCCTTACATGCACGACCCCACGAACCAGAACGAACAGTACACCCGCAACCGCATCCGTGCCCGGCTGCTGCCCGTGCTGGCGCAGCATTTCCCCGCTTATGCCGACACGTTCGCACGCAGCGCGCGCCATGCGGCGCAGGCGCAGCAATTGCTGGAAGAACTGGCCCGGCAGGATTTGACCACCGTGGGCAACCCGCCGCAACTCCAGGCCCTGCGCCGCCTGAGCCGGGCGCGCCAGGCCAACGTGTTGCGGCATTGGCTGACCGTGGGCTGGAACGCGGCGCCTAGCGAAGCGCAGTTGAACGAGGCGCTGGACCAAATCGCCGCCTGCAGCACCCGTGGCCACCGTTTGCGGTTGAAGGTGGCGAACGGCTACCTGGAGCGGCAGGGGGCGGTGCTGAAATTTTCCCCGCAGCAAGGCCGTATGGCGTGAGGGCAGCGTTAAGCCTGGCCTAGGTATAATCCCAGGGTTTTGCGTCTGACTGCCGGAACCGCAATTCACCCTTAATCCGGCGCTTCTATCCCCTGTTTTTCGATGGCACTGATCGTTCACAAATACGGCGGCACCAGCATGGGCTCGACCGAGCG
>CAYQTH010000226.1:0-1643 GCA_964420415.1 uncultured Macromonas sp.
TGTTGTCAGCCACGTTGATGAAGAACTGTGCGCTGGCCGAGTGCGGGTCCATGGTGCGGGCCATCGCCACGGTCAGCGGGGCATTCTTCAAGCCGTTGTTGGCTTCGTTGGGAATGGGTTCACGGGTTGGTTTTTGCTGCATGTCGGCCGTGAAGCCGCCACCCTGGATCATGAAACCATCGATCACGCGGTGGAAGATGGTGCCGTCGTAGTGCCCGTCTTTCACGTACTGCAAGAAGTTGTCTACGGTTTTGGGGGCTTTGTCCGGTGCCAGCTCCAGCACGATGGTGCCCAGGCTGGTTTCCAGCTTGACACGTGGTGGCGCGGGTGGCGGGGATGGCTGCGGTGGCTGGGCGTGTGCTGCGGTGCTGACCAGGCAGACGGCGGCCAGGAGGGCAAGGAACGGGCGGCGAAGCATAGGGGGATTCCGTGGGTTCAATCAAGACGAGATGACGTTACCAGCCGCTCGGGCCGGGAGGCGGCAAGCCCGCTTTGCTGGCAGCGGTGGCAGGCGTGTTGCTCAACACTGTTTGCAGGGCCTTGATTTTGGGGCTCAGGGCGGGATTCTCGGGGGCCAGCGTGAGCGCTTGCGTGTAGGCCTGCGCGGCCAATTGCGCGTACACGTCGCCCAGGTTCTGGTGGGCTGTGGCATAAGCCGGGTTGAGCTGCAAGGCCGTTTCCAGGGCGATACGGGCCTGGTCGTAACGCTTGGCCGCTGCGTACAGCACTGCCAGGTTGTTGTAGGGCTCGGGCAGTTCCGGGTAGTCCTGCGTGAGCAGGATGAAGGTTTGCTGTGCGGCCTCGGACTGGCCTTGCTGGCTCTGGATCAGCCCTTTGAGGAAGCGCATTTGCGGGTCTTTGGGCTTGTCGGCCAGCCATGCCTCGGCGGTTTGCAGGGCTTGGGGCAGTTGCTCGGCGCCCATCAGCCGCTGGACTTCGGCATACGGCGCGTCCTGGGCTTGCGCCGGTGCCGCGGCCAGCAGGGCCGCCAGCGCAGCGGCTGCCCCCAGCTGCCGCCACAACCGGTGCCAGGGGCGCAGAAGCGACTGCTTGCAAACAACCGGGAGCATGCGGGCGTGGGTGTGGGGCATGGGCAAACCTGTGGGACTGGGCAGAGGGGGTCGCGGTTGCGGCCAACAACGGGCACAATACGCGACCTTCGATGGTGCCAGCCTGGGGCGAAATCCCTCATGCTGCCGCACCGATATACTGCAAAAGATTGTATCTGAGGGGTCTGTGGCCCCGTCCTGTCCGATGGCTTTGCGCATTTACAACTCCCTCACCCGACACGTCGACCCCTTCACGCCTCTGGAGCCCGGCCATGTGCGCATGTACGTCTGCGGCATGACCGTGTACGACCTGTGCCACCTGGGCCATGCCCGTTCCATGGTCGCGTTCGACGTGGTGCAGCGCTGGCTCAAGGCCAGTGGCTACACAGTCACTTACGTGCGTAACGTCACCGACATCGACGACAAAATCATTGCCCGTGCGCTGAAGAACGGCGAAACCATCCGCGGTTTGACCGACCGCATGGTCGACGCCCTGCACCAGGACGCCGACGCATTGAAGATCGAACGCCCGACTTTCGAGCCGCGCGCCACGGAATTTGTTCCCCAGATGTTGAGCCTGATTGGCACGCTGCA
>CAYQTH010000227.1:0-1631 GCA_964420415.1 uncultured Macromonas sp.
GACCAAGCCTGCGCCAGCGTGGCGCACACGTCCACGGCATAGCCTTCGGCGCGCAGGGTGGCCATCAGGCCGTTGGCAATGCCCACATCGTCTTCCACAATCAGCACACGCATGAACCCCATCCTCCCGGCACTGGCCGGGTGTTTTTGCCGCATTGTCGCAAGTTTGGCCTGGCAACGCGGCACCATGTTCGCTCGCGGGGATTAAGGCTCACTTAAGTCATCCGCCGTTCAATCTGGCCATGCCTTCTTTGCACACCGATGCCGTTTTACGTGCCCGCCTCTGGACCGTTTGCCTGCTGGTACTGGGTATGACACTGACCTGGGACGCCTTGGGCCTGGACCTGCCCGCCATGCACGGCATCGCCACCGTCAGCGGTTTTCCGCTGCGACACAACTGGTGGCTGGAACGCGTGCTGCACGACGCCATGCGCCAAGCCGCCACCCTGGCCCACCTGTGGCTGGTGGCCATGGTGTTCTGGCCTCTAGGGCCGATGCGCCAGTTGACGCGCTGGGAGCGCCTGTCGGTGGCGGTCGGCGTGTCCTTGGCACTGCTGACGGTGAACTGGATCAAACGCCACAGCCTGACCAGCTGCCCCTGGGAGCTGGCCGATTTTGGCGGAGCGGTGCCGTACGTATCGCATTGGGCGCTGAACCTGGCCGACGGTGGCGGCGGGCACTGCTTCCCAGGCGGACACGCGTCGGCCGCATTCGCCTTCCTGGGGCTGCCCCTGCCCTGGCTGGCCTCGACCAACCGGACCAAACGTGCCGCAGGACGCCGCGGGCTGCTGGCTGTTGCAGCCTGCGGTATGCTGCTGGGACTGGCGCAAACGGTGCGGGGCGCCCATTACCCCAGCCACACCCTGTGGACCGCCGTGGTTTGCGGAAGCGTGGTGGTGTTGAACCATGAACTGTTTGCAGCCATGGCGCGGTGGCACCTGCACCGGACGGCCAGGACCTCTGTTTTCTGACCAGACTCAGACCACCGGTCCCGACCCGGTATGCTTGCGAGCATGATGCGCGCTGCGTTGCTGGAATCCAGACACCTTCTGTCCTACCTGCTGAAATGGCTGGCGCTGGCGGGCGCCGTGGCGCTGCTGGCCGGTTCGGCATCGGCAATATTCCTGCTCGCCCTGGACTGGGTCACCGGCACACGCACCACTGAACCCTGGCTGGTGTGGCTGCTGCCCCTGGCCGGTTTTGCCGTCGGCTGGGTGTACCTGCGGCTGGGCCAAGAAGTGGAAGCAGGCAACAACTTGCTGATCGACGAAATCCACGACCCGAAAAAAGTGGTGCCGCTGCGCATGGTGCCACTGGTGCTGGGTGGGACCCTGGTATCGCATTTGTTCGGGGCCTCGGTCGGGCGCGAAGGCACCGCCGTGCAAATGGGCGGCGCCCTGGCCGACCAGTTCACCCATCTACTGAAGCTGGAACGTGAAGACCGCCGCATTTTGCTGATGGCTGGTATCAGCGCTGGGTTTGCTTCGGTGTTTGGCACACCACTGGCGGGCGCGCTGTTTGGGCTGGAGGTGCTGGCAATAGGCCGCCTGCGTTCGGACGCATTGTTGCCTTGCCTATGGGCCGCCGTGCTGGCCGATCAAACCACCCTGTGGTGGGGCGTGCAGCACAGCC
>CAYQTH010000228.1:0-1612 GCA_964420415.1 uncultured Macromonas sp.
TGAATGACCGTCGGCCGGACAAAAGGCGCATCGACCGTGGTGTCTGCTCCTTCAGCGGATGTCCCTGCTCCAACCGCCGATGTGGCATCGCCGGGCGGGTTCAGGGGCAGATCGGGCGCATTCATGGGCCGGAGTTTAAGCCTTGCCCAGCACGTCCCGCGCACGCGCGGCCCAGGCGTCCAGCATCAGGGGTGCCTGAAAGGGGTGCTCCACGCTGCGAGCGCTTTGGGTCAACTCACGTGACCAGCTGGCCAGTGCCAACATCTGAGGCGCGCGAGGCAGGTGGGCCGCGTTGAAAAAGCGCGGGGCACCACCAGCCGCCACGGCCATGAGGTCGTGGCAGAGTTTCTGCTGCACTTCCAACTGGCGCGCCGGGCCCCAATCGGCCATGGCGGAGAAGTCACCCTTCGCCATCGCACGCGGCAACCGATGCCAGGTGTCGGCAGCCAGCCCCGCCTGTGCCCACGCAAGCGCATCATCCGGGCGCCCGCCTGCGGCGCTCAGCCACACTTCTGCGGTGGCGGCGTCGGCGCCGCTGGTGGCTTGCAGCCAGGCCAGAGCGTCGCCCGGGTCCGGCCAAACCAGCGCATGGCTTTGGCAGCGGCTGCGTATGGTGGGCAGCAACTGGTGGGCGGCTTCGGTGGCCAGGATGAAGCGTACCGCACCCACCGGTTCTTCCAGCGTTTTGAGCAAGGTGTTGGCGGCCTCCAGATTCATGCGCTCGGCGGGGTAGATGAGCACCACCTTGGTGTGGCCGCGCGAGCGCGTGTACTGGGTGAACGCCACGGCCCCGCGCGCAGCCTCCACACGGATCAACCGGCTGGCTTTGATCTCCTTCTTGTCGATCTTGTCCTGGGTTTTTTCGTCCAGGGGCCAACCCAGCTCCAACGACAGGGTTTCCGGCATCAGCACGCACAGGTCGGGGTGGGTGCGCACGCTGATGGCATGACAACTCTCGCACTGGCCACAAGCGCCCTGCCCGTTGGCGTGTTCACACAACCAGGCACTGGCCAGCGCCAGCGCCAGGGCGTATTGCCCCAGGCCGGAGGGCCCGGTCAGCAACAGGGCGTGGCCGCGCTGTTGGAGCAGCGCCTTCAATTGCGCCTGCTGCCAGGGCGGCAACCCGGCGGCGCTCACGCCCTGCCCTCCTGCCACCAGGGCTGGTTTTGGCAGGCCTCGAAAACGGCAGCGCGCACCGCTTCCAGCGTGCCATCCGCGGCGACGCGGGCAAAGCGCCCGGGATCGTGCGCCATGCGGTCGGCGTAGCCGGAGGCCACGCGGCGGAAAAATTCCAGCGGCTGGGCTTCGAACTTGTCGGGCACGCGGGCGCCGGCCAGGCGTTGCGCGGCAACGGCCGGATCGAGGTCGAACCAGAGCGTCATATCGGGTTGGCGCAACACGCCCCCGGACGTGGCCTGTACCCACTGCTCCAAGGTGCGCAGGGTGGCCAGGTCAAAACCCCGGCCGTGGCCTTGGTAGGCAAAGGTGGCGTCGGTGAAACGGTCGCACAGCACCACCTCGCCCCGTGCAAGGGCCGGCTCGATCACCTGTTGCAGGTGGTCGCGCCGGGCAGCAAACATGAGCAAGGCCTCACACAACGGGTCCATGGCGT
>CAYQTH010000229.1:0-1502 GCA_964420415.1 uncultured Macromonas sp.
TCAGTAGTCCAGCCGTTCCGGGTGCAGCTCCTGCAGGATGACGGTGGAAATTTCCTCGATGGACTTGGAGGTGGTGGACAGCCAGCGCACCCCGGCGCGGCGCATCATGGACTCCGCTTCATGCACCTCGTAGCGGCAGTTTTCCAGGCTCGCATAGCGTGAATTCGGCTTGCGCTCATTGCGGATCTCGCTCAACCGCTCGGGTTGAATGGTCAACCCAAACAGCTTTTTCTTGTGCGGCACCAGGGCGGGCGGCAGCTGGCGGCGCTCAAAGTCGTCCGGAATCAGCGGGTAGTTCGACACCTTCAACCCAAACTGCATCGCCAGGTAGAGCGAGGTCGGCGTCTTGCCGCTGCGGCTCACGCCCAGCAAAATCACGTCGGACTTGGCCAGGTCGTTGTTGGTCTGGCCGTCGTCGTGCTCCAGCGTGAAGTTGATGGCTTCAATGCGGTCGTGGTATTCCTTGCTGCGCGTCGGGTCCGAAAAACGGCCCACGCGGTGGTTCGACTTCACGCCCAGCTCCAGCTCCAACGGGGCAATGAAGGTGCCGAACATATCGATCAGCATGCCTTTGCATTCGGCCTTGAAAACAGCCAGTACGTCCATGTTCACCACGGTGGTGAACACCAGCGGGCGGCTGCCGTCCACCTGGGCCGAATGGTTCACCTGCCGCACGGCCTGGTGCGCCTTGTCCACACTGTCCACAAAGGGCAGGCGCACCCGGTGCGGGGCAATTTCGAACTGGGCCAAAATGGCGCTGGCAAAGGTCTCGGCGGTGATGCCAGTGCCGTCAGAAATGAAAAAAGCGGTGCGGTGTGGCATGGGGTAATGGGCGTGTGAACCTTGGACCTACAATGGCACCGATTATCCTGATTTGTTGCCTGGCTTTTGGCGTCCCACAGAACAGCACAACGAAAGGGGCCGAGGCAGGGCAAAACCGGTTTTTTAACATCGAGGAGCCTCCACATGTCCCAACTGTTCAGTCCGACCGCGCTGGTCGTGCCGTTCGAACAACTCAGAATGTCCGACGTTGAAGCCGTCGGCGGCAAAAATGCCAGTCTGGGTGAAATGATTTCCCAACTGCCGCAAGGCGTGCGCGTGCCCACGGGCTTTGCCACCACGGCCCACGCTTTCCGCGAGTTCCTGAAACACGATGGCCTGGATGCCCGCATCCACGCCAAGCTGGAAGCGCTGGACACCGAAGACGTGCGCGCCCTGGCCCAGGTGGGCGCTGAAGTCCGCGCCATGGTCGAGGCCCAGCCTTTCCCGGCCGACCTGGAACAGGCCATCCGTGCCGGCTACGCCACCCTGAACGGCGACAGCGCCACGGCCACCTACGCGGTGCGTTCCTCTGCCACCGCAGAAGACTTGCCCGACGCCTCCTTCGCTGGCCAGCAGGAAACCTTCCTCAACGTGCATGGCATTGAAGAAGTGCTGCACAAAATCAAGGAAGTGTTCGCCAGCCTGTACAACGACCGCGCCATCAGCTACCGCGTGCACAA